>CAZOYH010000211.1:0-3048 GCA_964583995.1 uncultured Methanobrevibacter sp. | reverse complement strand
AATCATAATATAAATTATAACTTTCCCAAGACCATTTGTGAACTATTCTCTAATATTGTGAAAAAATTAAAATAGCACCTTAATAAAAAAGGGTAAAACTTTTAGTAATATACTATAATACAACATCAGGTTTAACTATTCCTCCACATTCACACCTTGGAATTCCATTACTTTCTAAAATATGGTTTAATCCGTATCTTTTCCCGCAAATCTGGCAGTAATTTCTATGAATGCTTCCGTGAAGTTCCAGCACTTCCTTGCTTCCAGCTTTCTGATGAAGTCCATCAATATTTTGGGTTATAACAGCTTTTAATTTTCCTGCATTTTCCAGTTTGGCCAAGGTTAAATGTGCGGGATTTGGTTCAGCATCCTTAAAAATTAGATTTTCCTCATAGTATTCAAAGAATTCCTTAGTATGGTCTTGATAGTAACTGTGAGAAACAAGTCTTTCAGGTGTGTCTCCATATTTTTTTAAGCTATTAAAAATTCCACTTTCAGAGCGAAAATCAGGAATTCCACTTTCTGTTGAAACACCTGCACCTCCAAAAAAGACAATATTGTCAGAATAGTCAATAATTTCTTGTAATTGATTAATTTTACTCATATTTCTATTTATATTATTAAAGAATATTAATTTTTTCCTAAATTCAAAAATAAACTTTTAAATATTTCATTTAACAAAAATATTATTAGTAAATTGTTATTATTGCGAGGGATTATATGTGTGATGAGAATAATGATTCTAATTTGGACTGGATGGTCTACTGGTCTTTTCCAAAGTATAATCCTAGAAATAGCCAAATTAAACTAATAAATAAAATTAATTTTGCAATTAAAAAAGGCTATAAAAATATTATCCTTGAGGCAGGAACAGGAACTGGTAAAAGCGCAATTGCAACAACTCTTGCAAATATGTATGAGGATTCATATATCTTAACAATGACCAAACAACTGCAGGAACAGTATCTTGATGATTTTGACGACATGCTTGTCGAAATTAAGGGTAAAGGAAACTATAAATGTAATTATAAAGGTTATTGTGATTTTTGCATTAAAGATGAGTACAACTTAAGAAAATGCGATGACTGTGACTTTAAATTGGCTTTTAAAAGAGCAGTCGAGGCAGAAAATGTAATTACAAACTATGATTTTTTCTATTACATGGGCGTTGCAAATAAACTCCTAGATCCTCGTGAACTGTTGATTTTAGATGAAGCCCACAATCTTGAGCGAAAAATGCTGATGTTGTCATCTCATGGATTAAATAGGGAGTATATTGCAACCAAATTTGGACTTGACATCTTCCAGCCTATAATGGATGAGAGCAAATCACTATATTATCTTAAAACCAATCCACAATATTGGATTGAATTGTGTGATGAATTAGTCGGAATATGTAAGGAAAGGATTAAGGAAATTGAAGGTGAGCATAAAAACGATGTTCAGGTTACCTTGGATGAATTTGAAAACAATCCTTCAAAATTCTCAAGCATTGATTATATCGAAAAACAGAGATTGGAAACTGATATGAAATCTTTTAATTCAATCAGTGTTGGACTTACAACAAATGAACTCATTATTGATTTGCCTGAAAATGATGCAATCAAAGACAATCAGATGGACATTCAGGCGGAATTCAAACCATTTTCAGTATCTGAAGATACACAAGAATTGTTGAAACTTGGAAACATTAGAATATTTCTAACAGGAACCTTGGGAAATAAGGATAAGTTCTGCAAATGGAATGATATTAATCCTGAAGAAACATTCTATATTTACGAAAAATCGCCTTTTGATGTTGAAAAAAGACCAATTTATCCTGATTTTGTTGGAAGCATGAGTGGGAAAACACGTAATGTTCCCAATTGGAAAAACAAAAATGCCATTTCAAAAATTAAGGAATTGATTGATAAGCATCCAGATGAAAATGGAGTAATTCACACTTCAAGTAACGAACAGGCATTTTGGATTATTGATAATTTAAAGGAGTATCCTATTGTTTTTGTTGGTGGGAAAGATAGAAATGAAATCTTAAAGAAATTTGCTGAAAGTAAAGAAAGATTAATTCTTATTGGTGCATCTATTAAGGATGGTGTTGATTTCAAAGGTGATTTGTGCCGTTTTCAGATTATATTTAAGATTCCTTACCCTCAATTGAATGAACAAGTAAAATATAGAAAAGCACTAGATAAATCATGGTATTTCTATCAGGCGGTAATGGCTCTAATGCAGGCTTATGGTAGGGGTATTCGAGACCAAGATGATTGGTGTGTAATGTATGTTATAGATTCTGATTTTGAACAGTTGTATAACTTTAATAAAAGCTTTTTTAATGAGTATTTCTCAGAAGCTATTAAAAAATAAGTGGTGATAGCTTAAAAAGCTATCTGTTTAATTTTTGGAAATTTGCTGCTTGAAGACCATGGTATTTAATCATACCTTCAACTTCACTTTGTTCGGTTTCTTTGTCTTCAAATGTAATTTGTTCTATGCTGTGTAAGCTGAATGGAGACTTTCTAACGATTGGTTGGATTGAACCTTTGTAAAGTTTCATTACAACTTCTCCGCTTACTCTTTCTTGCATTTTGTCAATTGCCTGGTCAAGATCTTCTCTTAATGGTTCTTGCCAGAGTGCTCTGTATACTAAATCAGCATAGAGTGTTGACATATACTCAGCAAATCTTAACTCGTCAGTTGTTAAAACTAATTCTTCTAAAGCTTGGTGAGCAGGAATTAACAATTTTGCACCTGGAGTTTCATAGATTTCTCTGCTTTTAAGACCAATCATTCTGTTTTCAATAGTATCTACTCTACCAATACCATGAGCTCCTGCAATTTCATTTGCTTTTTCAATAAGTTCTACTAAAGGCATCATTTCGCCGTTTATTGCAACAGGAACGCCTTCTTCAAATTCAATAGATACTTTTTCAGGTTCGTCTTTAGCATTTTCCCAGGATTGGGTCCATTCGTAAATGTCTTCTGGAGGTTCATTTGCAGGGTCTTCTAGGACATCTCCTTCAATTGCTCTTCCCCAGAGGTTTTCATCAA
>CAZOYH010000210.1:0-3061 GCA_964583995.1 uncultured Methanobrevibacter sp. | reverse complement strand
ATGTAGATGTCAGATGAAAGTTTCAAAAACAAACACAATTATTGTAACCCAACGTATCTTTTCAGTAGAAATACACGCTTCTATGCCACATTGATTGAACATAAGCCTTATTTTCCAATAGATATTGAGCATATTCCATGTCAAACTCTTCAAGATATTCAACAAGTTCACAGAAATAGCTTGAATCAGCCTCATCAGGATTTTCAGCATAATATACAATTTCACTCAAACCATAAATTCCCTTGCAGTCTTCAATTGGATCATATTTACCCTTGAAACGTTTGATGGTCACATAATCTTTAGTATAATCTATTTTCTTTTTTATTTCAATGTCAAATTGCCAATCGTCACCGAAATCATACCAGTAGGTGACCTTATCATATTTGTCAAAGACTTCACTTACAAGAGTTGTATTTGCCTCAAAGTCACATCCCATCATAGTTTCTTCAGCCAAATCCTCATCAGTGATAATCAGATTATCCTTTCTGATTAGAAAACATGACAAGTGATGACCGTTAAAGCCCCATAACGTTTTTAGAATGTCATCCAGTTCCGTGAAAGTGATGTTATCCGGAATAATCAAATCCCTCCATGTTAAAGGTCTAAAATCATTTAATCTAACTTTAACATCATATCCTTTAGTTGTGGGTGTTTTTGACCTGTTTTTATTGAAAACCAGTTTGCACAATAGCTTTCCCAGTTTTAACCCTGATTTGAATGGATTGAGATATATTCCCATAACTTCACGTTTCATGAAATCTTCCAACTGATTGAACTTGAATATTTCAGCCGATGCATCCTTGAAATATTTTTTCAACTCTTCTGAATCAAAAAACACTGGGATAAATCTTCCGTTCCAATCCATCATCTGTATTTCATCATCCATTACAGGACATAATACTTCAGCACCATCCAAACTTCCAACTAATTCTTTTAACAAATCGTTTGGAATATAATCACTTGGATCATCTAAAATTGCATTTATTAAATCCTCTATTTCATTCTTTTTTAAAACTTTCATTTAAATCACCTAAATTTCACTCTTCAAATAATTCCTCAGGATTGCCAAAATGTGAATATATGTATGCAAAATAATCGCTAACAGTTTCATCTTCACTGTTGATAATGAAATCACTCAGAAATTCAGAAAACCCTGATTGATGTAGCTCATATTAATCAAATCACAAATCAAATGTCCAGCCATATCCAGTATAACATCATATTCATCATTCACCTATTTAAATACCAAAATCATTCTGTTGAAATCAGCATAGTCAGCATAATAGTTATCGCTATTACTGATTTTTTCACCATCGATGAATGGTTTGAAATAATCATCCACAATCATATCTCCCTCAAAATCACTGCAAAACTCAACTAGCCAGTCATGAATCAGGTCTTTTAAATCATCATCATGTGAAGTGATTTTTGCAAAATAATATGTAATCAGTTCTGCCGGACGGAAGAAATCCTCATAGTAATTTTCCGCATTACACTCGACAATAGCTTCAACAACAGACACAAGTGAGTTAAAAAAGACTTCGCCACATCCATTATCCAAATAAAAGTCAAAATATGAATCGCAATATGACTTTAAAGAATCCTCAAATGGAGTGTATTCCCAATCAATATCAATTTCATAAAACTCACGGTCATTATTGAGACCCTGAATAATATGTTTTAAGCTTTTCAAAGCACTATCATGCATTTTAACATCATTCCTCATTTGGATAATTTCTTTAGCAAATCAACTGTGCGAAATAACATTGCCCTATTTTGTGTTCCCCTTAGGGATTTTATCTGAGTTAAATCTCCACCCATATTTTCAACACCCGAATCTAAAATCATCCTTGTGGAAAATTCATTATTTCCAAGTTTCAGATTTAAAATCTGGCGAATGTCACGAGCCTTATTTGATGCAGTGGATTTCTTTGTGCCGAAGTATTTGCAAATTTCGTCCGGTGTTGCGTAAGGCTCGAAGTCACTGTCAAACAAGAAATTGAGTTGACCAATTGCATAGACAACTCCACTTGCCCAGTTTTCAAGTTTACCACGTTTAAATGGAACTTCACGTTTACGCCCTAGCTTTCTAACAAGATTGACGCATAACGTTGTATATTCCTCATCAAGATTTTCATCACAAAAACCGGACACCATTTCTATTAACTCTTTTTCCCTTTGTTTAATGTCACTCATAATATTAGATATGCAATTTATCATCGTTAAATGTATCATTGAATTTATAACCCCACTTTAATATAACAAAAACATAATATACTAACAAAATCAAATAATAATATAAAGTGGGCAAATGAATTTTAATCCCAGGAGATTTTCAAATGAATAAAAAATATTTAATTATAGGAATATTAATCATAATAATTGCTATTTTATGTACTGGAATAGCTTATCTGTTGTTTGTAGACCAAACAGAATACGTAACTTCAAACATTGACGCCAGTGGAACAACAATCGAAATTCCTGATGATATGGTCATCAAATCAAACAACACCGAAAACGGCATTATAGTTCTTGAAAATGAAAATACCATCGTTATAATATTTAACAGTGCAGACAAAGGCCTTGCACCTTTAATGGCATTTGCAAATATAAAAGTTCCGATTTTTGGAAATGAATTCAGCGGCAACCTTACCATAAACAACCCAACCGTTGCTGGCTGCAGTCTGGAAGGTGAGTGCAATGCAGTATATATCGGAAACAATGAAACCCACGACAACATAATCGTCATCAGTAAAAACAGTGATATTGTCAACCACATAATCAACAGTATCAAATGGGGTAAAACTACAGATTCAAACAGTGAAGAAACTGCAACATCACAGCCTTCAGCCTACGCTTATAAATCCGACGGAACACCGATGTACAGTGAACAGGAAGTAGAAGACTACATGTTAAACAAATACGGTATGGTTGACTACCATGTGGGATCCAACGGTTATATTGACATGGACGAGCCCGGTTATGATGATGCTGGAAATGAAATTGATTATTAAAACAAAGTAGGAGTGAGTTTTTACTCCACTCCATTTAATTAATTTTA
>CAZOYH010000209.1:0-3062 GCA_964583995.1 uncultured Methanobrevibacter sp. | reverse complement strand
ATCATTGATTGTTATTTCCTGTTCACCTAACGCCTGAAGTAAAAAGCTTTCAACTTCCTCATCTGCCTTATCGATTTCGTCGATTAAAAGAACAGAATCCTTTTCGTTTAAAAATGCGTTAAGCAAAGGTCTTCTTATGAAATATTCCTCATCAAAAATCTTATCTTCACGGTTGGAATCATGTCTTGCAGCTTCCAGATGCAACAGTTGCTTTTGATAATTCCATTCACCAACAATCTGCTCAAAGGTAATTCCCTCATAGCATTGAATCCTGAAAAAGTCTCGCTCAAAGGTTTTAGCAATGACTTTTGCAAGTTCCGTTTTTCCAACACCCGGAGGCCCTTCAATAAGCATCGGTTTTTTAAGTAAAAATGATAAGTAAAGAGTTGTTGAAATTTCATTATTTGAAACATAATTGTCCTGCAAAAGACGTTTATCAATATCTTTTATTGTTAAATTTTCAACTTCCATGATTAACCTTCTCTAAAATTTTGTCATTAAGATATGATTTTAATATAAATTTATATAAATTTTGTGTAACTATTTATGTAAGATATGTAAATATTATAATAAGGAGGTAAATTATGGAGACTGAAGATGCAATTATTGTTGCATTAGTAATTCTTATATTAATTGCAGGCGCAGTTGCATTCTTTGTAACTTCAAATGGAATTACATTTACACAAGACGACCCAGTGGTTAATAATACTAACAACACTACTGCCAATTTAAATGTTACTAATACTACCGACGATAGTTCTGAAACTACTCACGATACAGGAATTTCCTCACCTTCAGGCACTTCCAGTTATTCAAGTAGCAGTTATTCAAGTTATAATTATAATTCCAATTATAATAGTAACAGTAATAGTAACAGTAATACTGACAGCGGAAGCACAAACACTGATAGTGGTTCCGATTCAGGAAATACTGATGATGGCGGCGGTGGCAGTGCAGATTCCGGTTCAACCGATAGCGGATCAAGTGATGCTGGAAGCACAGAATAACCACAGTCAAAAAAAAGCAAAATTTGAATGGCTTGAATTAACCTTCAATGCCATTACCATATTTTTTTAAATAATTCAAAATCCTGAACATAATCTTTACCAGTAATCATTGCGATTTCTGCTTTTTGAAGCTCTGAACCCAAATAGGCCGCATGTTCCATTCTGGTAACCAGCTCTTTTGTTATTATTTCTTCATAAATCTCCTTAGCAGAATGGCCTTCGATTACAAGGTCTGCTTTGTTTTTCTTGAAGTGAGTTGCAACAATCTTGCTTTCACTTACAATAGTTCCATAATCAACATTTATTTTAAAACTACCTGCCTTATCCCTTATGAATTTCAACGGCTTTTCAAGTGTTGTTTTCGGAACGTCACCCACTTCATTTGAAATTATGTCGTTTCTTTTATGTTTGTCCTTAAAGACAACCATATTAATTCCCAAATCTTTTGGAATGGATTTTCTGTTTTTTGCAAGAAACATCATTTTGGAAGCGGTTGCCAGTTCAAAAACACTGCCCCTTGTTTTTCCACTTTCTTCAGGAGTAAATAGAATACTTGCACCTAATTCCATACCTATTCCTGCCAGAAGCACGTTTACTCCACCGGAATCAGCATCCATAAGCTCAGTAACATTTCCAACACCGAAAAACATCGGCGCAGGGTTGACTTGATGAAACTCATGACATGCAATAATTGACTCTACAATACTTGAGCTGTTAACCGGATCTAAAATCAAATCTGCAACATATCTTAATCCTTCAGTGTCTTTAATTAGCTGATGCATTGATTCCACTCTTTCACGAGGAGATTTTGGTGAGATTCCATGTGAAAAATTAGTTGGAAGCAATACTGCTGGAATATCTTTTTCTTTTAATAAATCAACAACTTCAGCATTGTTACCTAAATCAAGGCTTAAAACAAAGTCAATTCCGTTTTCAGCGGCAACTTTAATTTCTTTTGCATTTAACGTATCTATGCTTAAAGGTCTGTCACCTACAATTGGACGCAATGTGTTAATCAAATCAGGTATTATATCTGAGAAATCCTCCCCTGCTGCCATTCCTATATCAATCATGTCTGCTCCTGAGTCAACGAAATACTGGCATTTATTGATTAGTTCCTCTTTTGATAAGAATGGAGCATTGGCAATTTCTGACAGTACCCTCATTGGAAAGTCTTCACCTACCGGAAGATTTCTGATTAGAATGTTGTTTGGTTTTTTGAGAAGTTCATTGATTGTTTTTGTGTCATTTTCAAAGTCTTCAATGAATTTGAAAGCTTCTTTTCTTTTTTCTTCTTCTATGAGTTTATCGGCGGGTTTATCCTCTGACAGTTGTATGTTTTCAATCAGGTTTAGAACCATTGCAAGATCGGCTCCGTCGGTTGAACCTTTAAATGTTGGAATTCCCAGTTCTTTTGTAATTTCTCTTGTTCCTTTTTTAATTAATCCTGGAACTAAAATCATGTCAATTTCATCTAACTTATTTGAAAAATTAGTTTTAACTTCTTTTATGATTTGTCTAGGGGTTAAAAATGCAGCCACCTGAGTATTGTCTGCAATATGGACTATAATATCCTCATTTGAATCTGCAACGACTTCTTTAATTAGAGGATATGCCAATTCCCCGGTGATAATTAAAACTTTCATAACAACCTCTCACTTAATATATTTAATAATTATATAGTATTATAAATTTGCTATTGAAAATTAGAATTTTTTAAATGAACTACATTTCAAAAAACTTCTAATAATCGTATAACAAATTTAGAGAATTTCTAAAAATAATTATGAAAAAATCGGTAAAAAATAAATAACTAAAACAAAATTAATTAAACAATATTATTCAAAATCAAAAATTTTGCATAAAATTTATATATTTTGGAATTTATAATGATTATACATGATAAATATATGGAGGAAAATTAATGATTGAAATTCGTTTTCATGGTAGAGGCGGACAAGGTGCCGTAACTGCTGCTGAAATTTTAGCCAAAGCAGCATTCAAAGACGGTAACTATTCCCAAGCTTTTCCATTTTTTGGAGTAGAACGTAGAGG
>CAZOYH010000208.1:0-3079 GCA_964583995.1 uncultured Methanobrevibacter sp. | reverse complement strand
ATCCTAATTTAAACTCAGAGTATCCTATTTTAAAAACCCGTAAAAACACCAAAAAATTCTCATTTAGAATAATCAATAACAACAACAATGTCAGAATAATAAAAGACAAAAATGGATTCGATAAAATAAAACTAGCCAAATTAGGAATAGTTAAATTCAAAACCAGCAAAAAATACCATGAAATATTACTCCGAGGAAGTGACACAAATGATGAAAGCGTCAAAATCAAACACGTAACCGTAAAAAAAGAAAACAACATATACTATGCCATTTTCAATATAGAAAAAATACACATCCCAGAAACAATAATCGGACCAAAACAGCAAGTGGGAATTGATATTGGATGCAGCGAACTAGCAGTTATCTCCAATGGTCAAGAGATACCCAATCTTGACCTAACAAGAGAAACAGACCAAATAATAAAATATCAAAAAACCATGAACAACCACCAACCAGGATCCATAAGATACCAAGAAGCACAAAGATTACTCAATAAATGGTGGAAAAAACTCCTAAACAAAAGAAACGATTATTACAACAAAATAGTGCATTATATCGTTAAAAACAGTTCATTTGTCGCCGTTCAAAATGAAAACATAATCTCCTGGAAAACAGACAAAGACTTAAGCCACAGCATACAACTAAACGCACCTCGGGACTTCCTAAACAAACTAGAACAAAAATGCAAACAAGAAAACATAACATTCGTAAAAATATACAAATACTACCCATCCACACAAATATGCAGCAAATGCCAAAAAAGAAACAAAAAAATCAGCGGAAAACAAAACTTACACATAAGAAACTGGGAATGTCCGCATTGCCACACACACCACCACCGTGACCGCAATGCAGCCATAAACATCCTAAATAAAGGATTACAAATCGTCGGGACGACGGTGCAGTAAAAAAACTCCAAAGAAATATCTAAAATTTTTTTGGTTTGCGAATCCCCGTCCCAACAGGACAGGGAAGTTCAATAATTGTTGTGATTAATATACTAAATAGCAGAATTACTTTTAGGAGGTATAATATGAATGAAGACATAGTGTATAATCCTGAAAAATTCAAAGCAATGCTGCATTATATAATAAGCAGATGCGAATCAAAAGACAATTTTGGCAGGGTCTTATTATATAAATTATTATACTTTTCTGATTTTGATAATTATGAAAAATACGAACAGCCGATTAGTGGGGAAACTTATTTAAGGAAAAGAATGGGACCTGTTCCTTCACATTTTTTTGAAGCAATCAATGATTTGGTTGATGAAGGTAAAATAAATGAATCCTCTGAACTTGTAATAAACTATAATAAATACAAATATTCATCATTGACAAAGCCGGATATTAATTTGCTGTCAAATGAAGAATTACAAGTAATTAATGACGTCATTAAAAGAATCGCCCATTTCTATTCCGGTGAAGTAAGTCAATATTCTCACGGAGATATTCCTTGGAGACTTGCAAAAGATAATGAAGCATTAAATTATGAATCAGTATTTTACCGAGATCCAGAATACTCTGTGAGGGATTACGATGACTGAATACAAAGGATACACTTTTGAATACCATCACAAGTTTAAAAAAGAATTCAACAAAATTCTCACAAAACATCACTGCCCCACATTAAAAGATGATTTTAAGCTATTGTATGATATTCTAATTCAACATTTAAGCGAATCCGACAAATTTGCTCCGCATATCTGCATGCATATTTCCGGACTTGAAAACAATGTTACGGTTCCGGCTTTCATCATAAAAAATTCCGTTGCAAAGGTATCAATAAGGGATCCAGGTCTGGATTTAGAATAACATTTTTGTTCGACCAAGAAGAAAGCAGATTCATATTTGTTGAAATATTCAACAAGAATAAAAAAGAAATTCCGGATAAAAACCGTGTTAATGAGTTGTTCGTTAAAAAAATCGACATTGAAGATGAATTATATGATGATGAAGAAGAATATCTTCATTCTTCTTAATATTTGCAATCGCTAATGTTTTTGAAGCTGAATCAAGTTCAAATTCATTTCATGACCTTGTTGCATCATTTTTTTCATTGTTGGATAATATTTAATTTTTAAATGTTGCTGGCGGTTTAGAATCTCTTAAAAGTTAATTAAATCTATTTAAATGATATTTGACTATTTGGTATAATCACTTAAATGGATTTAGTATAATCACTTAAATGGATTTAGTATAATCACTTAAATGGATTTAGTATAATCACTTAAGTGAGTTTATGGGATGATAAAAATGAAGGAATATGTAAAACGTTACATTGATGATGAGTTAAGCAACATTCTTGAATTCATGGGTGCGGTTTTAATAGTTGGACCAAAATGGTGTGGAAAAACAACAACTGCCACCCAATTTGCAAACTCAATAATTGAACTGCAACATCCAACAAGGGGCAAATCATATATTGAATTGGCACAAGCCGATCCGCTAATTCTTCTTGAAGGGGAAAAACCTGTATTGATAGATGAATGGCAAATGGTTCCAAAATTATGGGATGCTGTAAGATACAGTGTAGACAAAAATGATGAATATGGATTATATATCCTAACCGGCTCCACAATCGTTGACAACTCCAAAATAGATCATAGTGCTGTTGGGAGAATCCATAGGTTAATAATGAGGCCGATGAGCCTGTATGAGAGTGGGGATTCAAACGGTAAAATATCATTAAGGGATTTGTTCAATGATGAAAACGTTAAAATTAATGGGGTTTCATCTGAATTGTCACTAATTGATATAATTTTTCTTGCTTGTCGGGGTGGCTGGCCTGAAGTGTTGCACATTGAGGACAAGGATAATCAATTAAAGGTTGCATCATCCTATTTCTATAATGTCTGTCGGGATGACACCTATAAGATTGATGGGGTTAAAAGGGATTCCAACTTATTTGAAGCAATACTTAACTCATATTCCCGCAATATTTCAACATTGGTCGCAAACACTAAAATAATAGCAGATATTGAGGAAAATTACGGTAAAATATCAGAACCCACATTCTATTCATACATAACCATTTTAAAAAAACTATTCATCATTGAAAACATTCCAGCATGGAAAGC
>CAZOYH010000207.1:0-3091 GCA_964583995.1 uncultured Methanobrevibacter sp. | reverse complement strand
AAATGATGAAATTTATGGTAACTATCACCATTCAAAATATTGAAAATGAAGAATTAAAGTCTAAATTAGAAAAAATAATATATAATGAAGATTTAGAATTAGATAATATTTTAAATACTGTAAATATTGAAGAAAACTATGAAAAACTTTTATTGGCGTTAGAAATGTTATCTGAGAAAAGCAATACCTTCAAAAAATTATTCGAAAGACTAATGAAAAATCCTTTAAATTTCATAACCAAATCTAATCAAGTACTCGAAAATCTTCAAAAAGCAATGTTACTATCTTATTTTATGGATAAAAACTTACAACATCAATTAATAATGGAAAAACCAATAGCAGTAATCTTAGATAATTATAGTGTCCATCATGCAATCGTTTTTACAGAATTATGCAATATTTTAAATATGGATCTAATTCATTTACCCCCATATTCTCCAAAATACAATCCAATAGAACAAGTTTGGAGAACAATAAAAGCTAAAATTTCAAGAAAATTCATAACAAGCATAGAACAACTAAAATTTATCTTTAAAAACGAATTTAAACAGGTGATTGATAATGAAAGTTATTGGAAAAATTGGCTCTGGAAGTTCCTATAAACTTTTATAATTTTCAGTGTCGGGAACTATAGTCGAGTCCCTAATGTCTATAAAAATACAAGAAATCCAGGAGTAATATGAATTTTTAAAGGTTAAACTCTCAGATTTGGGTAACTTATTATTTTCCATCACTTCTAAATTGGTTTTTATAATTTTTTCAACTCTTTTCTTACTTTCTCTGTAATCATACATGTTATCACCTAAATTGTGTATATTGTGTATCTGGCTATAATTAATATGGATAATAAAATAAATCCAAATATGGATGTCATTAATCCACATTGGTAGTTTTTAAATTTTTTAGTACAGATTTCTGCATTTATGTGGATTTGTGAAATAATATCTTCAGTTAAAGAATAATCATCATCTTTAATTTTATTTTTATACTCTTCAGAAGAATTTTCAGCAATACTTGCATAAAATATTAATGAATTCACGTTTTCCTTGTTAATCTTGAAGTTTGGATTAATACTTAAAATTAGATGATATATTCCTATCAAAATTAAAATTATAGAACCTGCTAAAAGATGAGAATATGTAAGAAATTCAAATGAAAGAGGGTTGGGTGAATTAAAGTATAATGATATTAATTTGCAGTGGTATTTATTTGAAAAAATCACTCCAGTAATTATTCCAATTAATGCCAATAGTATTGATGATTTTGTATCGCAATTGTCTATCCAGTGGTTTATTTGTGCTAAAATATTCATTAAATCTTCATCTTCAACCATTTTTATCACTAATCCTCACAATTTTCTTCAAGCCATTTTTCCATTTCAGAATCTATTTCATCACATTCGTAGTAATCTTCATTTTCTTTTTTATCAAATAATATTCTTTTTTCGATAGGTAAATTATCATGTAACTTTGCACTTATTAATATTGGCTTATTAAAGTAGTATTTTGCTTCATCACATAGTTTGGATGCATTATTTACAACATCACCCATCCAAACAATTTCATTTATTTCACTACCTTTATAACCGGATTTTATCATCAAAGCACGACCATAATCTAAGCCGATGCCAATATCAATAGTTTTAATGCCCTTTTTTGAAAGTTTACAATTTAATATACGTATTATTCCATTAATTTTTAATGTTGTTTCAATTAAACTGTCTTTTTGTTTTTTATCATTTGTTTTAAATATTCCTGAGACACAATCACCAACAATATTAATTTCTTGACAGTAAATGTCTCCGTTCATAATTGCAACAACTTCGGAGATAAATGATCTGTAAAGTTTGGCTAATGTTGGCCTATAATAATCATTGGATAATGCGGATGAATTTTTTATATCTACAAAAATCGCACTAACATTCACATAAAATCCATTTGTATAAGTTAGACGTGATCTAGATGGAATATAATCTTTTTCTTCATAATTGTTATCACTACTATCTAAAATATCATCTAATCTTTCTAAACTTTTTTTAAAATTATAATAACTCCAGTTGCTTTCCATATTAATCCTCAATTGTATCTGTTTAGTTATGTATATAGGGTGCTAGAAAATTCATGTTTGGAAATAGCATGAACCATTAATTATTTCACCAATAACCTCCCACAAATTGATTAAATTGTATGGGGTTGGCTTATATTTTATTATAAAAAAAATAGAGTCATATTAAATCATAAAATTTATTAATCATGAGTTACATACATTTATTTGGTGAATAAAATGCAACCAGGATTAAATTATGACAAACACGACCCTAGATTTATTCTATTGGGCAAAGTATTTAAATTTATCGAAAACAAAAAAGTAAAAGACATATACAACCGCAATGGTATTAAAAATCGTTCACAATTCGTTATTTATCTAAAAATATTTTTTATACATTTATTTTTTAATTACAGAATATCTGATGTCGTTACTGAATTAAATAGATCTTCTAAGCTTAGAAAATTTGCAGGAATTTCCGAGGTACCTCACGAATCTCAAGTTTATGAGTATCTGAGCCGATATGACCCAGAAACCTATTGTAAAATTGTAAATTCAATACTTAGAAGGTTTTTTAAACCACATACAAAAAGAAAAGATACTTATATTACTGATGCAACACCTGTTGAATGTGATATCAACATTTTAAGGAAGTACATCTCTCCAGAACATTTGAAAAAATTAAGATTAAAATTCGGATATTCAAACTCTAAAGGCTATTTTATAGGCTATAAAGTAACAGTTGTCTTAGAAAAGAAAACACGAACACCAGTTTCCATTTTAATACATCCTGGTGCTCCTAATGATTCCAAAATTTTTGACGAAGTTTTAAAAGAACTCAAAAGAAGAAGCCTAATCAAGCCAAAAGACCTAATATATTTTGATAGAGGCTATTTATCTTATGAAAACTATAAAATTGGAATTAACAAATATAAAATTATTCCAGTGATATTTCCAAAAGAAATATTCAGAATAAAGAAATTTAAAGCTCAAATGTCTTACTCTTTAATGATTTACAAGAATAAAAATGAGATTGATAAGAATA
>CAZOYH010000206.1:0-3104 GCA_964583995.1 uncultured Methanobrevibacter sp. | reverse complement strand
ATATCAAAAGATTATGTGTCAGATAAACGGTTTGGTGATGGTGGACAGTATCGTTTTGAAGTTCCTGGAATACAATCTCCAAAGACAATGAATGCTCTTTTAAAAGAATCTTTTAAAAATAATATTTTCATCCATAGGGTTACTCAAACCAAAGGAATAATGATGCTGACGGATGAGGAAATAACTGAAATGGTTAACCTGGCTAAAACATATGGTTGTGAGCTGTTTTTGGCAGTTGGTCCTAGAGCAACATATGATACATCAGCAACCGTTCATACAAAAGAAGGATCAAGAATAGGATACCGTCTTAGAGGTTATGATAACTTAGTTTATGCAATTGAAGATGTAAAAAGGGCTTGCAGATTAGGAGTTCGAGGAATTCTATTATATGATGAAGGATTACTGTGGGTTTTAAATCAGATGAGGGCAGACGGTGAACTTCCTGTAAATATTCACTTTAAATTATCTGCTCATGCAGGACATTCAAACCCTGCTTCAGCAAAACTATTGGAATCTATTGGTTTAAATTCCTTAAATCCGGTTAGAGACTTACAAATTCCGATGATTGCAGCTATTCGCAATGTCACAGATATGTCCTTGGATTTACATACTGAAAACCCAAAATCAACTGGCGGTTTCATAAGACATTATGAAGTTCCAGATTTCATTAGAGTTGCAGCTCCAGTTTATTTAAAAACAGGAGGGTCTGTTGCGGCAAATCATAATTGGGATACTACTGAAAAAGAGGCAATTGCCCGCATAAAACAAGTTAAATTAGTTAAAAGGATTATTGATAAGTACTGTCCAGATTCAACACCTTCACCAAATCAATCTGATGATTTAGCTATTCCTGAGTGATAATATGGATATCACACAACAAATTTCTAATTCTATTATTGAAGCTTCAACTAATCTTTCAGATGATAAACTAAAAGCATTAAGAAAAGCAATTTCAGCTGAAGACAATGACAATGCCCATTGGGCTTTGGAGCAAATTCTGGAAAATTATCAGGTTGCACAAAAAACAAAGTTCCCATTATGTGATGATACTGGAATACCTCATGTAATAATTGAAATTGGTGAAGATAGACAAATTACTGGTGAGTTGATTAATCAGATTCATGAAGGTATTGAATTGGGTTTGAACAATCTTCCCGCAAGACCAATGGCAGTTAAAGGTGACGAAAAGGAAAGAATTGAGCAAAGCGTAGGTTTATATGAACAACCTGGAATGCTTCGCCCAGCACCAATTTTAATTGATAATGTTAATGATGAATCGACATATAAAAGAGACATTAGTCCAGATACATTGAATATTCACTTTTTGCTTGAAGGAGGAGGTTCTGAAATAAGAGCAAAGACATTAAGAGTATATCATAAGCGTTCATTGGAAAATGTCATTGGTACTGCTTGTGAGTGGCTTGAAGAATCTTTAAAGATGTTGGGGTGCACTCCATCTATTCCGGCTATGGGCATTGGAAGAACACATTATGAAGCAACTTCACTTTTATTAAAATCTATTGTTTATGGAAATTTAGATTATCAGAATGATTATGAAGAATATGTTACAGATAGGTTAAACCAAACCGATATCGGCCCGTTAGGGTTAGGCGGTAAAACAACTGTTTTGGGAAGTTATGTAAATATTGGAAATCAGAGGGCAAGCGGTGTTAGAATAGTTTCGGTTAGACCATCCTGCTTTGTAGAACCAAGAGTTTCAACATTAAAATTATAAGTATTAAAATTAAAGGTTAAAATATGCAAGAAAATAATTTTAGATTAAATCCTCATTCTTTAAAAACAGCCATTACTCGAGTAGAAACAGATAAAATCGTCACTAGAGGATACAATCAAAGAGATTTGATTGAAAAAATAAGATACAGTGATATGGTATTTTTACTTTTAAAAGGCAGATTACCTTCTCTTAAAGAAAGTAAGATTTTTAATCAGGTATTGGTGTCATTCTGTGATCATGGGGCAACTCCGCCAAGCACTCAGACCGCACGTTTGGTGGCTTCTTCAGGTTCTCCAATAAACTCTGCAGCTGCAGGAGCATTATTGTCTTTTGGACACAAACATGCCGGAGCTATTGAAAAAACAATGGAGTTATACCAATCTAAAATTAATTCTCTTCATTTAATTGATGATGTAACAATTGATAACAAGCAAATTGCAGGTTTGGCAATTGAAATCTATGATGAATACATCATCAGAGGTAAAAAAATACCTGGTTTTGGCCATAGATATCATAATGTCGATCCAAGAGCCGAAAAACTAATGGAACTTGCAATTGAACAGGGTTTTATCGGACCGCACATTAAATTGGCATTGGCAGTTGAAGATTTGATTTGTCAAAAAAAGCAAATTAGATTAAATGTGGATGGTGCAAATGCAGCTATTTTATCTGATTTGGGATTCACCCCTGATTTGGGATTGGGCGTATTTATGATTGGCAGGCTTCCAGGTATAATTGCCCATATTCATGAGGAAAAAATGGATGCGGAAGAATTTAGAAGATTCTGTGATTTGGATGATATAATCTATGAGGGATAAGTATGGAATTTATTGATGTAATTAATGAAAGATACAGTGTTAGAGGATACTTAGATAAGGAAGTGGAAAAAGAAAAACTTGAATACGTTTTAAAGGCAGCTACAATTGCTCCAACAGGAGTCAATGCACAACCGTTCAAGGTTTTTGTAATTGATACTAAAAAACACAAAGAGGAATTATCAGAAATCTATGGTGCTAAATGGTTTGTTGAAGCACCTTACGTATTATGTGTTGTTGCTCTAAGAGACAAAGCATGGACAAGACCATGGGATGGCAAAAACATTGCAGATATTGATGCAACCATTGTAATGGA
Source organism: uncultured Methanobrevibacter sp. (assembly GCA_964583995.1). GTDB lineage: Archaea > Methanobacteriota > Methanobacteria > Methanobacteriales > Methanobacteriaceae > Methanocatella. The sequence continues at coordinate 238 of CAZOYH010000206.1, read as the reverse complement.
TCATATTATTCTTGCAGCTACTGATGTTGGTCTTGGAACATGTTATATTGGAGCATTCAAGAAAAATAAAGCTCACCAATTCTTAGGCCTTGAAGAAAATGAAGAAGCAGTCCTATTTACTCCATTAGGTTATGGTAATGCTGAGCCTCGCGAAACTCCAAGAAAAGATTTAGACGAATTTGTAGTATACATAGATTAATATGGATTTATTTATATTAAGTGCAGATAATTCAAAAGC
>CAZOYH010000205.1:0-3130 GCA_964583995.1 uncultured Methanobrevibacter sp. | reverse complement strand
CTTGTAAGGGAGGTATCATACCACTAGACCACGGAACCAACAAATATTATTATGAATTTACTAATATATATATGTTTCTATTTTTCCAATTTTGAATAACTATATTTTAATATATAATAAAAAACATAACCTTAACTATAAAAATATGATGTGATAAAATGGCTTGGGACGACAAAGCAACTAAAGTATGGATTGACGGAGAATTTGTTGAATGGAAAGACGCAAACATTTCAGTACTCTCCCACGTAGTCCACTATGGAACAAGTGTTTTTGAAGGAATTCGTGCATACTCAAATGAAAAAGGAGTAGCAGTATTCCGTCTAGAAGAACATGTACAACGTTTATTTGACTCAGCAAAAGTATATAAAATGGACATTCCATTTACACAAGAAGAAATCGCTGAAGCAATCATGGAAACAGTCCGCATAAACGAACTCGACGGCTGTTACATACGCCCTATTGTATTTAGAGGATACGGGGAACTCGGAGTAAACCCATTAGGCTGTCCTGTAAACGTTGCAATAGCGGCATGGGAATGGGGATCATACCTTGGAGAAGAAGGAATGGAAAACGGTGTAGACATCGGGGTTTCATCATGGAGAAAACCAGCACCTGATACTTTCCCGACACTTGCAAAATGTGGAGCAAACTACATGAACTCACAGCTTGCAAAACTCGAAGCTATCGACAACGGATTTGACGAAGCAATCATGTTAGACTATGAAGGACATGTATCAGAAGGTAGTGGAGAAAACATCTTTTTGGTTGAAGGCGAAAAGCTATACACTCCAACACTCGGATCATCCAACCTCAGAGGAATCACAAGAGATTCAATCATGAAAGTCGCAGGTGACTTAGGCTATGAAGTAGTCGAAGAAACCATTTCAAGAGAAAGATTATACTTTGCAGATGAAGTGTTCTTTACTGGAACTGCCGCTGAAGTAACCCCAATCCGTTCAATTGACCACAGAACAATAGGAATCGGTAAAAGAGGTCCTATTTCAGAAAAAATCCAATCTGCTTTCTTTGATATTGTCGAAGCTAAAGTGGAAGACAAATACGGCTGGTTAAGTTACATCTAGAGGTAGAGTATGGATATAATTCAAGCAGTAATTATCGGTATTGTTCAGGGATTAACTGAATTTTTACCGGTTAGCAGCTCTGCGCATCTGGTTTTTGCTCAAAAGCTATTGGGAGTTGAAAGCTCTCTTGCTTTTGATGTTTTCCTGCATCTTGGAACATTGATTGCAGTATTGTGGTTTTTCAGATGGGATATTATTAAAATGCTTAAATCATGGTGGTTAAGCATTGGGGATATCCTCCAGGGAAGATTCATGGAAGGATTTAGACAGGACCCATACAAAAGACTTGCCTGGTATGTTATATTAGCCACAATTCCTGTCGGTATTGTAGGAGTATTTTTTGAAGACTCAGTAGATGCTCTCTTTGCAGGAGCACTATACGTTCCGGCGTTCTTTTTGTTTGTAACCGGTACAATCCTTTATCTCTCACAGAGAATGGCAAGCGGAAATGTTAATTTAAACAATATTTCAGCAAAAGAATCACTGTGGATGGGTTTAGGTCAGGCATGTGCAATTCTACCGGGTCTTTCAAGGTCAGGTACAACAATAGCTGCCGGTCTTACAATAGGTCTTGAAAAGGAATTTGCAGCAAAATTCAGTTTTATACTCTCAATTCCAGCAATATTTGGAGCATTCGTTTTCAAACTAAAAGACATTGGAGCTGCAATGGATACTAATTTCTTACCAATATTTTTAGGATTTATTGTATCAATTATTGCAGGTTATCTGGCCATCAAATGGATGCTTGACTTGATACAAAACAGAAGCTTGGATATATTCGCATACTACTGCTGGGCAGTTGGTATTATAGTATTTATGGGCTCAATAGCTCACATTTTTTAAATGAGATTACTTAATCTCAACTTTTTTTTAATTTTTCCATATCAATTTTTCACATTCATATTAATTTTTTACATGTGCTTCAAAATTGATTTAACCTTGTAAAATTGTTGCAATTCGTAAACAAAAAGTTTTAAATACTATTTAAAACATATTGCTTTATTGAAAGTGGTATTATGGGTATTGAAAAAGATACAACATTCAAATTCATTGGAAAAAATTTTCTTGATGTGATATTTGATCTTGCAAAACTGCCCGAGTCAGTCAATGTTCACGAGATTAGGGAAGTTACTGAGGAATTGATATCATTGAGAATTGCACAGTTCCGCCCGGACTTCATAGGATGCGACGGGAAAACAATCGTCATGTTCGAATATGAAAGCAAACATGTCGGAACACCAAGCAAAAAACGTTTTCATACCTATGTAGCATTATATGACTATGAAAAGAATGATGAGGACATGGACATCATCTTTTGCGTAATAACAACAAAGGAAAAAACTAAAGTCGTTGAATACAAAATCGGAGACATTGATTCATTCAAAATATTCATCTTCAACATCCGGGATTTGGGAATGGAGAAAATTATAAGTAATGCCAATTTTAAAATTAAACACAACATGGTGTTCACCGCAAGGGAGTTAGTGGAGTTGGCATTAACCTCCATAATGGATGGAACACGAGAAGAGAATATAAAACAGTTCTATAAACTTTCTAAAATGATGGATGAAATCATATTTGAGGATGAGGATGCTAAAACATCATTTTGTGGGATTATATTGAAATTAAGCGATATGTACTTCGAAGAAAGTGACCCAATTAGAAAAAAGATTCAAGGTGTTTTCATGGGAAAAGTTGATTGTATTGTAGAAATGAGAAAGGAAGAGTTTGACAATGGTTATGATGAAGGTCATGACAATGGTTATGATGAAGCTATACTAAAAATGGCTGAAAATATGTTAAGTGAGAATCTTTCCATTGAAACTGTTTCCAGATTTACAGAGTTGCCAGTTAATGAACTCAACAATTTAAAAATGAAGTTGAATTTGTAATTGGTGTTTTTATGGGTAATATTGATTGTATTGTAGAAATGAGAAAAGAAGCGTTTCATGAAGGCATGTTGGAAGTAGCAAAAAACATGTTAATTGAAAATTTTTCTGTTGAAACCGTTTCCAGAATTACTGAACTGCCAATTAGCGAAATTACTA
>CAZOYH010000204.1:0-3135 GCA_964583995.1 uncultured Methanobrevibacter sp. | reverse complement strand
ATCATAATTAAATCCAATAATAAATGTAATGTCTGACATGAAAAATAATATTGTTGCAAAAGTAATTAAAAGTTTTGAAAAATAGTTAGTATAAAAATGGGGTCACAGGGATTTGAACCCCGATCCTGGGATTTCTCTTGCCTCAGTACTCCAATTGTTCATCACAACGGATACTGTTCAGTTACGCGTATATTTCTTCAAAGACAACTGGAGTCCCAGATGATGCCAGGTTACACCATAACCCCACATAACATACAATAATAAATAAGATTTTAATAATATATAAATATTATCATTGGCTAAAACTTCATTTGTTTGTCAATTCCTGCTATTTCATCAATTTCCAAACCTTTTTCCAGTGCATAATCCTTCTCCACCTTATAATTACCCTGTTTTGTACGTGGAGTTTTATCAGGTTCTAAAAAAAGCCATTTAGTATATTTGAATCTGACACCAATATATGCCTTGGCACCAAAAATATTTGAAAATTCCAAAAGTGCATCGATTTGAGGCTGGTCAATGTAAACCTTATCTTTAGTGGTTGTTTTAACCTCAATTGCAAGGTATAATTTACCATTTCCAGCAACAACATCCGGTAGAGGATTTTTTGTAGCTCCTCCAGAGGCAGGAGCCCTCATTGCAGCAAAATTTCTTTCCCAAAGTTTATGCACCAAATCTCTTTCTTCAGCAGACCCTTTTTTAGCCATAATAATAATTTTCTAAAAAGTAGTATATAAACAAAATGAGAGAGCAAATGTGAAGTAATTGAAAATAGTTAAAATCGATTCCCTAATCAAAAATTATTCAAATAATGTCTCTTTCACCAATGAGTGAATTTTTTTTAAGAAAAATTCAAAAGACATAACTCGTTGTACAACACCAAATCATATCAATCATTCAAAAAAGAAATTTAAAGAATAATTATCAAATTTAAAGTCATTAAATTCTTTTTCACAAATGTGTTTTTGTGCTTTGTCGCAGTTTAAAAACTCTCTTATTAAATCAAAATCAGATTATCAAAACAGAAAAAAATTCAAATTTTTTAGAGATGATTATATGAACAGACAAAGAAAATACAAAAAACACTTTGATTCATCACACAGCATAATGTATAACACATTTCCTGAGGAATACACTGAATCTCTTGGCGTTCCGGGAAAATTCGTTAAAAAAATCAACAGAAAAGTCAACCTCAAAGACGGAACCCAAGGAGAAATGGATTCCGCATATATTGCAGATCCGGACTACAAAATCCTAATGACCAAAGCAGCAGTATGCCTTGAACATCAAAGCATACCAGTAAGTGATGATAAAATAGGTATGATTGGTTCTTATGATATTCAAATGGTATCAGATGAAAACCTACCTACAGTACTGGCTATTGCATCTAAAACAGACCCCGAAAAATCAGTGAATAAGTTAATACGCACACCATCTGACAGCATAAAACTATACTTCCTTGATTTAAGTGAGAAAAACATATGCCAAAGATTAAATAACCTAAAAGAAAAAATAAATAACAACAAAAAACTAAGCATCGAAGACAAGCTAAATCTGGGAATAATATTATTATATGCCCCACCGAAAGATGCTGAAAGAATAACTGAGACAATTGTGGATTTGTATTTAACCATACATAGCGATTTAGACCTTGAAATGGAAAACTGCCTATACTTAGTTATTAAAATACTAATCGATGCCTACATCGATGACGAAAAAACATACAGGAGACTAATAAAAATGATAGATAAAAACACCTCAGAAGAAACAAAACAAAAATTTGGACCATTTGACGGATTCGAAGAAAGCATGAAATACATGAAAGAAGATTTAGCTGAAAAAGACAAAACTATATTCGAACAAAGCGAAAGCCTAGTCAAAAAAGACAAAAGTCTAGCAGAAAAAGACAAAACTATATTCGAACAAAGCGAAAGCCTAATCGAAAAAGACAAAACCATAGCCTTGCTTAAACAAGAAATACAAATGCTAAAAAATCCAATTGGAAAATAGAATGCTTCTTAAGCATTCTATTTTTAAAACCACCACAAAATCCTGAAAAAATACTCACAAACATCACCCATACAATCCAAAACCACAAAAAGTAATTATAAAATAAAAAAATCCATCAACCATAAATGAAAAATATACAAAGATTACTCCGAGCCCAACATCAAAAAAAGAGCCAAAAAAATCAGCAAACAAACTAATAATGAGACCATCTGACAGCATAAAACTATACTTCCATGATTTAAGCGAGAAAAACATATGCCAAAGATTAAATAACCTAAAAGAAAAAATAAATAACAACAAAAAACTAAGCATCGAAGACGAACTCAATCTGGGAATTATACTACAATATGCCCCATTGAAAGATGCTGAAAGAGTAACTGAAACCCTTGTGGATTTGTATTTAACCATACATATCGATTTAGACCTTGAAATGGAAAAATACTTATACTCAGTTATTAGAATACTAATCGATGCTTACATCGATGACGAAAAAACATATAGGAGACTAGTAAAAATGATATATAAAAACACATCAGAAGAAACAGAACCCATATATACAATATTTGACGGATTTTTAGAAAGCATAAAATACAGAGATGAAGATTTAATCAAACTAGACACAATAATTCTTGAGAAAAACAAAAAAATACTTGAATACGACGAAAAACTACTCGAACAATACCAAATCATGCTTGAACAAGATAAAACAATGCTTGAACTAGGAAAAATACCTGAACACGGAAAAGAACTGCTAGAACGAGACAGAACTATAATTAAACAAGGAGAAGAACTTGTAAAACGAGACAAGGATAAGATTAAAGAAGGAGAAGATTTAATCAAACTAAGAAAAGAGTCATATAAATCATATGATTTAATTCATAACCTTATGAGAAAAAACCAAAAACTGGAGAACACTATTTCAAAATTGAATACTCACTAGAGTATTCTATTTAAAAAATACTATACTCCAACCATTCAAATAGTATACTACTGTAATAACCACGCCATCATTAAAAAAACAAGAATAAACAGATTAACTAGAAAATTAAACTTAAATGAAAAAATAGTTTTTATAAATGGGGCCGGGGCCGAGATTCGAACCCGAGTCCCGGGATCCACAGTCCC
>CAZOYH010000203.1:0-3137 GCA_964583995.1 uncultured Methanobrevibacter sp. | reverse complement strand
TTGGACTCTTTGATAATTTGCTTTTTGTCTTCATCCATGTAGGATGAGGTATTATTTATATTGGCCATAGCTATTACAACCTGTATATAATAATTAATATAATATTTTATTATTTCAATTATATAAAATTATCAATTCATGAAATGCAAACCACAAGCCCATATAAATCAATCAAACAGTTGCTTTTTAAATCCTTCTTTAGTTTTTAAGATTGTTTCCTCATTATAATACTGTGCATTATTCTCCAATGTGAATTCAACCAGGTCATAGATTACCTTATTTAATGACTTGCCCTTTTCTGTTAGAAAATATTCAATTTTTGTAGTGTCGTTTTCATCGACCACTTTAACAATCAGGTTTTCGCCTTCCATGTATCTTAAACTTCTTGACAGTGCCTTGTTTGACAAATCTGGCTTTCCCTGTTTAAATTCACTGAATCTGGATTTTCCAAAAAACATGTCACAGATTATTTGCAGAACCCACTTTCTGCCGATAATGTCAACAGACAGTTCAACCGGACAGTGTGTAAGTTCAAAATCGAAATATGTCATAATAATCATATATTGGTTTTTGCTTTATTTAATTTTAGAAGTGACATGGCCGTCACTTAAATTTTTTATATTCTCCTTTAAAGATATAATATTATGACTTTAAAAGATAATCTTGCAAAAATTGCTCTAGGCGCATGGGCATGGGGTAATGACGGAACATTCGGTAATGAACACAAAGCTGAAGACTTAAAACCAATCTATGACAAGGCAATGGAATTGGGATTGAACTTATGGGATACAGCTTACGTATACGGTATGGGAAAATCCGAAGAGGTTTTAGGGGAATTTCTAAGGACATCAAACAGGGATGACTTTGTCATATCCACCAAGTTCACACCTCAGCTTGCAGAAATGTTTGAAGGAAACAGCGTAACAGCAATGTATGAAAACAGTGCTGAAATATTGGGCGTTGATGATATAGACATATTCTGGATCCATAATCCTGTAGATGCACCTAAGTGGACTGAAAAATTGGTTGAAACAGCAAAAGACCATGATATTGGAATGATAGGTGTTTCAAACCACAATCTTGCTGAAATTAAAGAAGCTAATGAAATTCTAAAAGAAGCAGGATTAAAACTTGGTGCAGTACAAAACCATTACAGCCTGCTCAACAGGTCTTCTGAAGATTCAGGGATTCTTGAATACTGCAGAGAAAACGACATCATCTTCTTTTCATATATGGTATTGGAACAGGGAGCATTATCCGGCAAATATGATACTGCACATCCATTCCCTGAAGGTTCCGACAGGGCAAATGCATATGGGGACAGTCTGGCTGAAATCGAAGAGCTGAACAAAGCAATAGCCGAAATTGCTAAAAACCATGACGCAAAAGTCGCTCAGCTTCCAATCGCATGGGCAATTGCCAAAGGAACTCTTCCAATCATAGGTGCAACCAAAGTCCACCACGTGGAAGATGCCGCTGATGCCATAAAAATCGAATTGAACGAAGATGAAATCAAGACAATGGAAGAATTGGCCGATAAAGCCAACATCAATACAATAAGAATCTGGGAAAAGGAAATGAAATAATTTCCTTTTCAATTCAGATATATTTTTGTCTAGAACAACAGGGAGGATGTTAAAATGAAAATTATCGTTTTGAAAGGAAGTCCCAATATTAACGGTTCTTCCAATATGCTTGCGGACAACTTTACAAAAGGAGCAGAAGAAGCCGGCCATGTCGTTGAAGAAATTGATGCCGCCCATGCAGACATTGCACCATGTACCGGTTGTGTCAGCTGCGGCTATGAAGGCCCATGCATATTAAGTGATGATATGGATATTTTTAGAGAAAAAATCCTTGAAGCGGACATGCTGGTGTTCGTAACTCCATTATATTATTATGGAATGTCAGCACAGCTTAAAATTCTGATTGACAGATTCTGTTCAGCAAACAGTTCCATCCAGTCAAGGCATTTCAAATCTGCACTTATAACTGTTGCGTATAATTCCTCCAATTGGACATTTGATGCGCTCGAAGCACATTATGACACTCTTGTTAGATATCTTAATTTAGAGGATCAGGGAAGAATTTTAGGTTATGCCTGCGGCACACCATCAATGACAAAATACTCTGAATATCCAAAAAAGGCTTATGAATTTGGAAAAAGATTATGATTATGTTTCATTTAAAATAAGTTTTCACATAACAAAATAATCTATGTTTCCAACAAGACATTCAATAGTTACTAGGTTATATGTGAAGTCTCTTTTAAAAAATAGATTTTCAATAGTTATTTTAAGCTATTGAACTTACAACGAATTTTATGAATTCTGGATTGTCGACTTCCACGATTGGAACGCCTGTTTCAAGCTCTTTGATTTTTTCCATATCTTCATCAGTTAATTCAAAGTCGAATACATCAGCATTTTCTAACATTCTGGATTCTTTGGTTGATTTTGGGAAAACTACAATATCTCTTTGAATCAGCCATCTTAAGATTACCTGTGCAACTGACTTTTCATATTTGCTGCCGATTTCAGAAAGAATCGGATTGTTGAATATGTCGTCTTTTCCTTCTGCAAGAGGTCCCCAAGCTTCAACTACTGCATCAAACTCGTTGTGGAACTCGACTGTTCCTTCCTGCTGGTAGAACGGATTTACTTCAATCTGGTTTACCATAGGTGGAATTTCAGCATGCAATGACAAATCTGTGAAGCGTCCCTGTGTGAAGTTGCATACTCCGATTGCTTTTATTTTTCCTTCTTTGTACAGATCTTCTACAGCTCTCCATGTTGAGTACACATCTCCCATGCATTGGTGCAGTAAGTATAAATCAACATAATCGGTCTGGAGTTTATCCAAGGATTCTTGGAATGCCTTTTTGGTTTCCTCATAACCGTATGATGAAACCCATACTTTTGTGGTTATGAAGAGTTCTTCTCTTGCGATTCCGGATTCTTTTATAGCTTCACCGATTTCTGCTTCGTTGAAATAAGCCTGTGCGGTATCAAAATGTCTGTATCCTACTTCAATAGCTTTTTTTACAACATCTTTTGTTTCTTGCGGAGGTATTTGGAAAACTCCAAAACCCAATTGTGGAATTTCCACGCCGTTTGATAAAGTTTTATATTCCATGA
>CAZOYH010000202.1:0-3137 GCA_964583995.1 uncultured Methanobrevibacter sp. | reverse complement strand
GATTACGTCTGATTCAAACTAAATTTCAATGGTTTGACAATAGTTGAAATCGTTGAAAAAAGAAACGAAAGCGCAGGGCTTAATTTACCATGGCAAACCCTGGATGGAATACTGAAGCACACCAAAGTGATTAAAAAAGATAAGAGATGGGATTTGACTCGATTCGTCAGAGATGCCTCAAAGTATGAAAGCATCATGTATTATGATTATTTTGATGAGCAAAGCAGGCCCGAATATCCTTTTGCCTTAACCCTGGAAGGTCAGGCTACTGCTGTTTCTGATGAAATTGCCCAGAGGGAACATGATTTGGATGACAGTCTGATGGACGGGGATTTATATCGTGTTGAAGACCTTGCCAATCAGATTAACAGCATTATTGAAGACATTAAAAGTGAATCTTCCATTGAACAGTGCAGCGGATATGACTTGTTCAAGGCTTTGGAGTTTGAATTAGCTCAATTGGGCAGAATTGATAATCATTTGAAGTGGCATGCAATGACAAGCACAATCATTTCCTACTTTATCATAGATGTCTCTCAAAATTCCATGAAAAATATCAGTGCGATTGATGATTTTGATGACGTGATATCAATCGGTGAGAATAATCGTAAATACATTACAAAACATCTGGTTTACTTTTCACAAGTCGCAGAGAAATTTTTCACTCAAATCGACGAATTCGTTGAAACCAGAATTATCAATTCATTCAACGTTAACCGATACGACGGTAAGGGACAGTATTTGTTAAGGCAGCTTTTCAAGGCATACTATGAAAATCCAAGACAGATGCCGAGAAAGGAACTCGTGAGTCTGGTGAAAAACATTAAAAAAACTATGGATTCATTTCCTCATCTGAAGGATGAAAATAACTATTTCGATGTTGATTTAGAAGAGCTTTATGAAATTGATGAAAGCAATGTTGATATAAGGAATCTGAAAAATATTCTTGATTGTCTGAAGTTAAACGTGTCGGTTAATGAATTTTCTGGCATTTTAAATTTTGCAGAGCCTATCTTAAAAGAATCGGCTATTGAAGATAAAACTAATAAAGGGATCTTAAATAGGATGTTTAACTACTGCAATCAACATTCTATTGATGAACTTGAAGGAAATGATTTTTTAATGACTCTAAAACTGTTGAATGAGCTTCACTATGTTTATATGGCTGCAATTTGCGAATACATTTCTCAGATGACTGATGATTTTGCGATGAAGGAATATCGTGATTTGTATTTTGATCATTAGGAATTTGATTAATTGAATTAAAATGCCATCAATTATATCGAATACATCTTATGTAAAAGCAACCGTGTTAATTTAAGAATTTGTTTGTGAAAAAATTTTTTTTTATTCTCCTCTTTTTTGTCCGGGCGGATATTTGTTTGTTGGATCTTTTACTATTCTTTCAGGGTTTCGATCAATGCCTTCATTTTTAACAACCATGTTCGATTCTGCTATTTTTAGTATTCGGTTTACTGCGTCTTGTCTTTCTTTTGGGTTTTGTGAAAGTACGTCCGGCATGTCTAGTTTGATTAGTCCATATAAAACATTTAGATTGGCTTGGTATTCGTGTTTGAGATTTTTGTTTTTGTGTTTTTCTTGTATTCTTTGGTCTGCATCTAATTTCATTAACATTAGGAAGTTAAACATGAATATGTTGGCATAGAAGTCTTGTTTGATGATTTCTTCACTGTATCCGCTGAAGTTTTCTATGTGTATGATATTTTTTAATCTGTCGAAATTGGTTTCTATTTTCCATCTTTTGTTATATAATTCTTTTAAATCGTTAGTTGAGAATTTATCTAGTGGTAAATTACTTGCTAGTCTTTCTATGTATGGTTGTCCATATTTATTGATTAATTCTATTTCTGTTATTCTTATTTTTGTGCTTCTGTTTTTTAGTGCTTCTTTTTTTATTTCTTCATTGTGGAAGTTTTGTGTCCGGTTTGAGTTTATATTGATGTTTATGAATTCATCATTGGTTTTCATGTATTTTTTATCTTTTTGAAAGTCATCTGCTCTTAAACGTATGAGGAAATATGAATTTATACTCATATGTTTTAGCATTAGTTCTAAAGCAGCGTATCCTCGGTCATATGTGGTTATGGTGTTGGTCATGTCTATTCTTTGGTTTAAATTGTCCAAATGTTTCATTGCCAATTCAACTTCTGTTTCTTTTTTACTATTTACAATTTCAGAAGTTAATATCAAATCTGTTTGAGTATCTGCAATACATGATGCTCTAAATCGTATTAATTCTTCTTTTAGTCTGTTAAAGTGAGGATTATTTAGTTCTTTTAGTTGTTTTTCTGTATATCCGATATTAGGAGCGTCACAGACACTAGTGTCACATGCAAATATTGAACAACCCTTAAATGTGCCAGGTCTTTCTGGATCATTATAAATTCCATCAATAAAATCCTCATTCATATCAACATAGCATATATGTTTAAGCAGTTTTCTTCTTTGAGAAATGGCTGATTTAGATATAGTCATATTTTTATCCCTTTTTTCATTTCTAATAAAATCTATAGCTTCCACAGCCGTTGTTCGACCATGATTATATAATGGATATTTCATAATGCTCTTTTGTGTTGTTTTTCGATTGCGAACAAAATGTTGTTTTCCATCATCAATTATATATTTTTCATCAACGTATTTATCTAAATTTGCCCAAAAATTTTCAGCATAAACCCTAGGAATAATCATCCAAATAACCTCTAAAATCACCTAAATAAATTTAAAATTTAGTAAAATAATCTATATAAAAATATAATCTAATAATATTTATAATTAACTATTAAAAATACTTTAAAACTTAATTAAAATAATTAAAAGAATTTGTATGTATATTCAAATAATTTAAGATATATTTGAGTAAATTTAAAGTATATCATGGTAACAATAATCATTTAAGTCGAAAATATGGATAAAATGCAAAAAAGTCTAAAACAATAGGGATGCTAAAAATAAGAATGATAAAAGATCAGAATTTACAAATAATAACTAATCATGAAAAACATTAAAATTAAAAAGAAATAAAATGAAATCGAAAAATTAATTTCTTAAATTAACACGGTTGCCATAGATTTGAACAAATAAACCGGTACCATATTTATATCTCCTTAGTTTTCCTT
>CAZOYH010000201.1:3017-3149 GCA_964583995.1 uncultured Methanobrevibacter sp. | reverse complement strand
AATGCCCATCCAATAAATAATACTGGTGTACTCCAACTTATTGCTGCAGTAAATGTACCGACACCATAAAGTATAGTACCAATTATGAACATTTTCTTTTTAACAACTATATACTGAAGAGTGTTACTCAGC
>CAZOYH010000201.1:0-3007 GCA_964583995.1 uncultured Methanobrevibacter sp. | reverse complement strand
AGTCACTCGAGAGCAATCCCCAGCTTTCCTTCGCAACTCGAATGGAAGATTGGATGTCCTGAAGTTTTGTACTCAGGAGCATGAATGCAGCAGTAATCAGAGTATAAAAGGACATAATCAATTGAATGGTACTGACATCAGTATGCAGGTCAACTACAACCTTAGAAATACTAACATTCATGAATGTAGCATCCAATGTTATAATAAATGAAGCACAAGCCACTAATATTAATGGAATCCATGAGTGTTGCTTAACAGTTTCATTCATTTTCCTTAATCCTCCAATAAATATAAAAATTTTAAGAAAATATTAACAAATAATTGTGATTTAGATGTCCAATATTTTTCTTACTAATATTTATTCTTTTATTGTTTTATAAAGTTTTTGTTGTTTAATGAACAAAAACAGAGATGTTATTTGCAATTTTCCAATTTATCCGAATGTTTGTTCACCCTATCAATTTTAAACTGACCGAACGCTCGTTCTCTATATCATTTAAAAACTATAAAATATAAATTGTTATATGTATGAATACAAAAAAATTAATTTTAGAAAAAACTTTAAAATTAATGATTAAAAAGCAAAACTCTCTAGTTTCAATTAGAGAAATCAGTGCCGAGACTGGAATGGCTATCGGTGGAATATATCACTATTTTTCAAATAAAGAAGAAATATATAATGAAATTACTGAAAGATACTTTATAAATTATATCAATTTTGATATGGACAAACTCCGAGAGATAAATGGTAATTCAAAAGAGAAAATCCACGATGCTATGGCTGAAATGTTTAAACAAAAGCAATCCGGAATGGAATTTGAAACGATTGATGATGTGGATTACAGGATTATAATGGATGTTTTAACTTCAAATGGTTTTACTTATGAAAATTCTCAGGAGATTTACAAAGAGGTAGTAAAAGAATTGAAGGAATTCTTCACAGAAATTGTTGAGGAAGGTCAAGAAAACAGACAAATCCGGCAAGACCTTCCAACTGAAGACATTGTAGAGTCTTTAATCCGCATGTACTTGGGAATTCAATATCAATGGGACATATATTGGATTGATGACATGGTTTCAGCTTTTGAAGACAATTTCGATTTGGAATGGGAAAAGATAAAATTCAAAGAATAATCAAATGATAATAAAAAACATAATGTGGTTAGATGAACACTAAAGACTTGATTCTTGAAAAAACACTTAAATTAATAGTGGATAAAGGTACAATTGACATTTCAATCAGTGAAATTCGAAATGCCACAGGACTGACAACTGGTGGTATATATTATCATTTTTCAGATAAAAGCGACATATTTGAATCGATTCTGCAAAAGTATATGGTAGATTATGTTAAAATAGATTTTGATAAAATCGTCCTTGAAGGTTCATCAAGGGACAGAATCCATGATACATTGCTTTATATTTTACATCACTTCATAGATGGGGTGGAAATTGAAAACATCAGTGAAAAAATCAATTATAGGGATGTAATACTTCTTTTAACTGCAACAGGATATGCAGAAGATGAGGTTAACGGCATAGTTTTACAAACAGGAAAAGATATTAAAATATTTTTAACTGGCCTTGTCGAAGAGGGCAAAAGCCAAAATGAAATCAGACAAGATTTCTCAACTGAAAACATTGTCGAATCATTGGTTATATTGTTTATGGGAATTCAATATGAGTGGTTAATTTTTGCAAATGATAATACTGATTTCATTTTTGAGAAAAACTTTGATATGACTTGGCAGGCCATCAAGTTCCAGTAAATCAGTAATCTTCGATAAGTATAACTCTCTTAACATTGCCTCTAAACTGATATTTATATAACTACCGATTTGTTGTGAAAATAGATTAAAAGTGATATCAATAATCTTTCAGTCGAGTGTGAAAATTGGATTAAAAAATATAATTAATAAATATGATTAGATAAGAAGAAAAAGAGAATTGGAAGTTATATCAACAAATGTTATTTAAAACATTTGCTTAAACTAGTTTCTGATTATTGCAACCTTTAAATTAGAAAAAAATAAAGTTAAAAAACAAATTATTAGATTTATAGGAAAATTAATATAATTCTAAAAGTGGCTAAACATCAAGGTAAAATTAATATGAATTTATACTGCATATTTTTTTAAAAATAACTTTTTATAGTATTCTTTCAGCTTCTGCTATGAATTTTTCAGCTTGTTTAATTCTTTCTTCGGCAATTTCTTTTGAAATTGTATCAATAGCATCATAATCAGCATTATCTCTTAAAGATTGTGTCCCTGAAAGATATTTAGCAATACGACTATCAAAATCTCCATTTTTAACATATTCCCTACCAAAAATGCCTATTAAAGTTCTATGTGAACTTACATCATAACCATCTCTAACAAGTAATGCTTTTGCTGATAGAAACATCGCATAATATGATCTTCCAACTGAATCCCCATATTGTCCTATTTCATATAATGCTTTGCTGGAGGTTAATTTGCTTTTGGCTTTTTTGATGAATGCTTCACTTTCATCCAATTACAACACCGTCCTTTAAAACATGTGTTAAGAAATTGAAGTTTTTAGTTTCATTGAATTGTTTTTCAGACAGGACGTATGGTGATATGAGTTCTTCTGTGTCCAGGACAACTTTGAAAACTTCATCAGTTATTAATGAATCGATTTGCTCCCATTCATTAGATATGATTAAAATGTCAATATCAGAGTCTTCTGTGTCTTCTTCACGAGCAACAGAACCAAATAAGATAATTTTAATAATTTTATCTGATTTAATAGCCTTTGCAAACTCACGAGCAATCTGAATCCGGTTATTCATTACAATCACCAAAGAAAATTGTTTTTAATTATAATAAATATTATTTACTTCATCAATAATAAATATTTTCAAACTGCGACTAGATGAAAAAAAATACATATGCCACTTAAACTGATATAATAAATATATCGAGTTTTACTGAAAAACTAGTCATATTGATGATTACAGCATAGGATGATAAACTGATATTTA
>CAZOYH010000200.1:0-3158 GCA_964583995.1 uncultured Methanobrevibacter sp. | reverse complement strand
AACTCTTTTATATGATCTTGATCTAAACCTATTTGCAGGCATTTAATCACCTTAATAATTTTTAATATAATAATTGTGTAATAGCGTATTCAATATAGAATACTAAAATATATATTTCTCATTATTAATAAATGTATAGTTTTTTAGTGAATTTAGAACCCTTGTTTGAATCCTAAATATTTTCTTAATATCTGACTCATACCAAATGTACAAATCATATACCATAACAACCAACCAATTCCGTATGGAATAGTAGCTTTTCCACCATACAAGAAACCACCAAGAAAGTGCCAAATTGGTGTTAAGGTTACCCAATATACTGTTTGAGGCAAGATAATAACTAAATTACTAATAGCTGAAGACCTCATCCAAAAGAATATTAAAATAATCGGAACAAAAGTCACAATCATTGGTTTGAACTGATTGGACATCATTGCAGTTTGGTCTTTCATCATTTCAGTCTGTTCTGCTTGAATTTTTGCAAGCTCTTTTCCATCGCCTCTTTTTTGAGCGTCACGCATTCTTTTGTTTAAATCTTTCATTTTAGCTTGATGTTCATTCATTTCTTCTTGGTCAACTAAATATTTGTTTGCAATAGTTGTAATTAAGGATACAATAAATGCAATAATCAAAACAGTTAACGCTGGATTAGTTGGATTTGGGTCAAGAGCAAGAATTGGATTAAATATAGTATTCAAAGCCCCATAGACCATTCCCATTGGATCAGCCATAATTATTCACCTATAAATTTAATACATCTACTAATTTCTTAGTTGAAGAATCTAAATGATTATCGTGATTTGAAACTATTTTAACAGTAGCTCCAGTTAAAGTAGCATAAGCCATAGAAGTAGCTCTGTTCATTTCTTGATGTAATTGAATGTCTTTTACTTTTTGCAAGTCTCTTTCACGAGTTTCATCATTTAATCTTCTGTAAATGATTTCATCAGGATGTGCTTCAATCAATACAAAGAGATCTGGTTGTAATTGTTCTAAAACCCATATTGGTAAACCTGGTAAGAAACCAGCTGGAGTATTAATAGTACAATGAGTATCTACAATAACATTATCATTTTCAGATCTTTGTTTTATTTCTTTAGCTGCTTTAGCTTGGATTTCTTTTTGTGTTTCAGCAGGCAATTTTCTTAAAGCATCCCTATTATCAACAATCCCTTCACCAATAGCAATTTCAGTCATTATGTCCCCATAGTTTAAGTGAACATAATCAACGTGTTCAAGTGCTTTACCTAATAAAGTTGTACTTCCAGAACCTGGAATTCCTGTTAATACTACTAATTTCAATTTAATCCCTCAAATGTGTTTAAAAAGTTAGAAAGAGATTAATCTCCTCCTAAAACTTTCCTAAGAAGTGGATTTGAAGACATAAGTTGTTCTTCAGCCATTTCCTCATATAATTTATGAAGAATACCTACAGTAAGCAATACACCAGTACCTCCACCTAAAGCACCGGTTAAGTCTGCAAGGAAAGCAATAAGACCTACATAAATACCACTGATAATGGTAAGTGCAGGAATATATTTTTTCAAAATTTTATATAATTGACGTTTACTACTTCTAAAACCAGGTATTTGAATACCTGAGCTGTGAAGTTGTTCTGAAATCTTTTTAGCGTTTAAACCACTGATTTCAACCCATAAGTATGAGAATAACATACAACATGCTATGAAAAAGATAGCATAAATAAGAACATGTATCGGTTCTGTTATAAACATAGTCAAGTTAGGTGTTGATAATAACCAAGCAATACCGTCAACAGCTTTACCGTTTTCAATGTGTCCTAAAATTGGAACACCTATTTTTTGGAAAACATTTGCGAATAATGTTACGTTTACAAGAAGCGCACTTGTCAGAATAACAGGCATGTTACTTGAGTAAACGAATTTTAAAGGATATTTACCTACAGCACCTCTAATTCTTCCGTGTCCTCTTACACTACCGTGAGAGATAGGAATTTCAACTCTCATAGATTCACCATAAAGTACAACAGCAAATACAATAATTGTTGCAATTAATGGGATTAAAACTGAAAGATCTGGAGTTCCTGCAACACATGCTTGGATAAATCCTGGAATAATACCTGGGAGTAATCCTTCTGAAGTTGGGAAGAAGTTAAAAGTACCTACAATAATTGCTTGACATACACCAGCTGCAATGAATAAACCAATACCACTTCCGAATCCCCATTTGGATACTACTTCGTCAAGGTAAATAATAACTAATGCACCAATAACAAGTTGGAGAATTAACAACAATGTATATGAACCATCAATAGGAACTAAGTTACCAGTTAATACCAAAACACTTGCTTCAAATATTGTAAACACAATAGACAATACCTTTTGAGTAGCTTGGAAGTGAGATTTATCTTTATGAGATGAAAGGTCCAATTCCAAAAGATTTGAACCTACTAATAATTGTAATACAATGGAAGCTGTAACAATCGGACCAATACCTAAAGTAAGGATTGAACCAAAGCTTCCTGCCATAACTGCTCTTAATTGAGCGAATTGGTCAATAGCACCAGGTGCTAAACCATATAATGGAATTTGAGTTAAAACATAATATAATACTAAAATGAGAGCAGTCCATTTAAGTTTTTCATTAAAGTCTTCTCTGTGAACCGGAGATTTAACTTCAGGAATGAACTTAAATATTGGCTCTAAAACTTCTAGTGCTGACATACTCTTCCTCTTGTAAAAAAGAAAAAAGCTATAATTCTATAGCTTCTCCTCCTAATTCTTCAATTTTTTCAATAGCTGATGCTGAAAATTGAGGAGCTGAAATTTTGAAAGCTTTAGTGATTTTACCTTTTGCTAAAACTTTGTCAAATCCTAATTCAGTTACATCAATAACAATTGCATCACCATCTTTGGATGCTTTACCTTGAGCAATTAACTCATCAGCTTGTTCTTCTAAGTAACTTAAATTAACAGCATTAACTTTTTTAATCATTTTTTGAGGTCTTTTGAAACCGTGTTTACCAAAGTGGTTAGGATCATGAATTACAGTCCAGGTCCAGTGTTGTTTACCCATACCTGCTTTACCTTTTCCACCTTTGTTACCTGCACCTCTACGTTTTTTAGTACAGCCTCCACCGTTGGATCTAGAACCTCTTTGTTTGTTAATTTTACGTTTTG
>CAZOYH010000199.1:0-3201 GCA_964583995.1 uncultured Methanobrevibacter sp. | reverse complement strand
CTTAGCCTAAAAAAGTATTTGAACATCATTCAAAAAACTTAAATAATCTAAAACAAGGAAATCTATACTAATCCTTGTGAGGAAAACTGGCAATCCACCCTACTTTTAAAAAATCCATCAGCACCCCCTTCTTAACTGTCCGATATTTCGGACGATTACAATCAATATCCCTAACCGTCGACAATTTGTCGACACTTCAAAATTTAACTGAAAACTCAAAATAGTAAAATTTGCTGACTCAAATTTTAACCTTACGATATTCTCGTAAGTTTGACCAACTCCAATTATAATTGCTCAAAGGGTTACAAATTGTAACCATTCCACCATAGTTATACATCCCTTAATTAATTACATATCATAACATCCGTAACCTTGATTATGTGTTATAAATTACATGAAACTATCCATTCTTTTTTCTAAATCTTTTAGTGAAACTTTACGTGTCCCTTCATAGTTACCGTTTTCGAATTTTTCTATTTGTTTATTGTAATATCCTGCTTGCTCATCAGAAAATTCCTCATTTTCCAGATAATAATCAATCAGGAAACTGATAGTGTAATCAAATGTTTTCCCATTTGGAGTCATTTCACATAGATGCTCATAAATTTCTTCGGAAATTTCAATTTTTCGACATAACATTGTATACCTCACTCTAGTAGAAACGAATGTGTTACTGCAAATACAATGATCAATAAATCATACCAAAGATAATACCCGTAAACATGCACCAGCCACAATATTTAGGTATTCTCTGTTTTTATATCCTAAAACTATTATTATTAAACATAAGATTATTTGAATTATTGTTAATATTAGCCTTACCATTAATTAGCCAACTCTCTTAAGTTTTTTAATTAAATGTAGGAAGTATTATATACTAATGAACTAGAAAAATATGAGTAGATATATGGGAAATTAATCCCATAATATGCATTTCAGCAGTTCAATTAATGCAGTGATTAACATTAGGACTGCTGAGATGAGTCTCATTTTTCATCACCCATAGATATTATCACCTCCTACAATATACATATTTATTTATCCCTATATATAAATTTAAGGAATATCTGACCTTAAAAATTGTTATCACTACGAAAAATTGCTCTGAAAAAAACATACTATTTAAATGTTTGCCTAAATTAAAAAAATAACTATTTTTAAACGTAAAATTACACAAACTACAAAAAACATTTAACACTATGAAACATCCAATACTGCCCCACTTAAGAAAAATTCAAAATAAAGTATAAAAAGTTCAAAATAATAACTATGATTAAAAATCAAATAAATTAATCTAAAAGAAATTAAAAATCACCCAATAACTATATGAGTAATTATTGGTCTAAAAAAAGAAAAAATAAACAAAGAAATCTATACGATTCCTTGTGCGGGAAACGGGCGATACCACCCTCCTTTTAAAAAATAAAGCCAATTAAAAAAATCCCCATCAAACCTTGAAAATTGCTTTCACCGATAAAAATTGCTTTGAAAAAACCATAATATATAAATATTTCTATAATCTTAAAAAAAATAATTGTTTGCCGAATTCATGAAAAATGTAAACTATTTAAATGATTAAATACAATTAAATATTAAAATAATATTGAGGTGAATGCATATGGCAAAACCTATTGGTGAAACTCCAACATTATACGGTAAAGAAGCTAGGGATTTTTTAAGAAAAATGAATGAACCACCTAGCAGAGAAGACCGTGAATTCAGAAAAAAATGTGAATCTCAAAGAATAGTCCTATTTTAACTTTTCTTGAGATCAAGATACAAATAAAAAGTTTGTTCAGGATTTTGTTTAATAATCCTGTCCAACTTCTCTTTAATCAATTCATCATCCTTTTTTAGGTTTGAAAAATGGTTATGAACAACATAAAAATTATATGCACTGGCATAACCTTCAACAATGATAAACCTTAAGCCCACATCATTTTCAGATAATTTCCTAATTGAATTTATGACATTTCTGAGGATATGTGAACCTAAGCCTTTATTTGTATATTTTTTATCGATTGCAAATCTTCCTATTTTTATTGCAGGCAACGGTTTCTTTCTGGGAACATTTTCAATATTTTCATTGTAATGAGGTTTTAATTTTAACCTGATATTTTCATCACGAATATTCTTTAAAGGAATGGTATCTGTCAGCAATGATACGAAACCAATTATTTCATCATCACAAGTGATTAGTTTAGTGATATTTATTTTATCCCCCTGTTGGATTAATGCATCATTTTTAATGAAATCATTTAAATCATCAGAATCGCATTCAAAATTACTTAAATCGTGTTTTTCTGTTAATGTTTCAAATTTATAATTGTCTTTAATATATTCAATATCCACAATACTACCTTCATTACTTTATTTTACATTTCAAAAGAAAATTAGTCTCAATTTAATAATTAACTAATTTCAATTGAATATGAAACATATACTATTACCTTAGCAAAAAATAGCACATATTAACTTCTGAAGTGCGACAGAGTGTAAAATCATAGATATGAAAAAACACAGTGACCCACCCGATACCACCCTACGATGAAAACAAGAAAAAACTCGAATAAAAACAATTAAAAACAAGAAAAAATAAAGTTTAACAAGTTAAAATAATATTAAAAATTTAAAAATCATCTAATAAGCATATAACAAAATATTAGGCTAAAAAAATAAAAAATAAACAAGGAAATCTATACGATTCCTTGTGCATTCATTGCATCAACAACTTTCTTGAATCCTGCGATGTTTGCTCCTGCAACATAGTTTTTGTCCATGTCGTATTCAGCAGCTGCATCAGCAACATTTGCAAAGATAGTTTCCATAATACCCTGGAGTCTACCGTCGACTTCTTCAAAGGTCCAGGATAATCTTTCTGAGTTTTGTGACATTTCAAGTGCGGAAGTAGCTACTCCACCAGCGTTGGATGCTTTACCTGGTGCGAATAATACGCCGTTTTCTTGTAAGTATTCAGTTGCTTCAATAGTGGTTGGCATGTTTGCACCTTCAGCAACAGCAACAACACCATTTGCAACTAAGTTTTTAGCATCTTCTAATTGTAATTCGTTTTGAGTAGCACATGGAAGAGCGATGTCTGCTTTTACAGTCCATACACCTTTACCTTCATGGTATTCAGCTGATGGTCTTGCTTCAGCATATGCAGTTAATCTTTCTCTTCTTACTTCTTTTACTTCTTTT
>CAZOYH010000198.1:0-3201 GCA_964583995.1 uncultured Methanobrevibacter sp. | reverse complement strand
TCTTCTAAAAAGTTTTCATGTTTTTTTAGTTTTTCAAAATTAGATTTAAGTTTATTCATCAATGCTAATTTAGAAGATTGTCTAATATCATTAAAATAATCATTAATGATATTATAATATCCTTTACGTTCTATTTCATTTATGATGAAATGAGGAACAATAATCACTGATTGCTGATTAAATAGAAAGTCAGTTAACCTTTTTGCAGGTCTGGTGTATAAAGGTATTCTATATTTCCCATCAGGAAACAAATAATAAATTATGATATTTGTATCATAGATTACATTTGTTTGATTTTTAAGTCTAATCATTTAATCACATCATTTCTTCCAAATCAGATAATCTTGGAAATATGCCTAATTCCTGACTTATATAATCCTGAATTCTGTTAAATTTATTTTCCAAGGAATTTAAATTCATATATTCAAATACTTTAGGATTACCATCACACCAATCATATATTTTTTTAACATCCAAAACATAATTTGACAATAATTCCAATAAATCATTTTCCATTTCCAAATCCAGGGTTTCATGTTCTAAAACCATACTTAAATAATCAAGTGATCCGGAAACAATTAAACTATTATTACACTCACCAAAATCAGCAAAATAATCTACATAACCCATAATTTGATTCAATAAAATTTCTTTTATATCATTTAAATTCTCATTAATGACTGTTATTTCATAGGGATTATTATTTTTAAAGAAATTTAGCCTAATTATATCATCATATGCAGTAGCAACAATTTCAGAATTGATATATGGTTTAATCTTGTTTAATTTTTCAATTGCATCCCTGCGAGTGAAATTCTCTTCAATACCCATATAATATAAGATTGTAGATGATGATTCCAAATAAAGAATTGATTTTCCATCTACAAAATCATTGAATGAATTTAAATCAAAACCCTCTATTTTTAAAGGAGAATATTTTAAGATATCATCATTATAGTATTCATCTGCAAGTGCACTTGAATATGGACCTCTTATATATAGAATATATTTATAAGAATGGTTCCAGCCAAAATATTTGGAGATATAAACAAATTTTTGGACTTTTAATCTGAATGTAAAATCATTTCTGATTTTATTTCTAAAATCTTCACTATCCCTGAATGATAATGAATCTTTAACCAGATTTATGAAATAAACAAAATGACCAATTGTACTCATAAAAAAATAATCCTCCCATTAAGTAATTATAATATCTGTTTATATCATATATAAATCTATCCTTTAATTGACAAATACATAAATCTCAAATAATAATATGGTAAATAAAATATGTTGGGAGCAATTTTTCAAATATAAAGCAATATTGTAGTGATAATATCAAAATTAAGTGATTTATTGTTCACACGATTTTGATTTAAAAATGAGTAAAAAAACAGACATTCACTCATTTTTAAATTGATTTATTGCTGAAAATTTTATTGTACTCTTCGCCATCAAAAGGAACATCGTATCTTTCATGAAATGCTTTCATGATATCTATTCCTCTTAAATTAGGATCAATTCCTGCACGTTTCATTAACGCTTCGCGCTGTTCTTTAGTAGGACTTTTAGGAAATTTTTCGTATTCAGCAATTTTAATTTCAGATTGGTTAGTCATTTTTATACCTCTTTTTGGTTAATTGCATATCCTTTAGGTTTTTATCATTGAAGATTTACTCATTTAAATTGGTTTATTGTAAATTTTCATATATTTTTCTTCATCAAATTCCATGTTCCTTTTTTCATGGAATTCACGAATTGCATTTATAACTCCCAAATACGGATTAACGTCAAGACGTTTGATTAATTCATCAAGTTGTTCTTTGGTAGGGCTTTTAGGAAATTTTTCGTATTCAGCAATTTTGTAATCTGTTTTATCGTTCATGTTCATACCTCTTTTTGGTTAATTGTATATCTTTTAGGTTCTTATTATTTATATAGTTTAATAATGGACCGTCAGAGACTAAAATGAGATATTTATCCCCAACAAGGAATTTTGTAAAAAAAAAGAGGGTCTTTTAATGTAAAAAACTAGTATTGTTGTATATTTTATATACTATAATAAATTATTTAAATGATTAATTGTATATTTAATATACAGAGGTGTTTTTATTATGTTAGATGAAATCTTAGGTGATTATCCTCAAATAAAAGTAATTGATTATTTATTGATGAATCCTTTTGTCGAATTATCCAAATTGCAAATTGCAGTTGGTGCTGAAATATCAAGAATCACATTAAACAAATTCATTGATGATTTAACCGATAAACAATTAGTTATTAGAAGCACTAACTCAAAATATCAATTAAATCTACAATCTCCAATTGTAGTGAGATTAAACATGCTTTTAGATGAATTAAATAAGCTGGCCATTGAAGAAGCAATGAATCATATGGATGAGGATTATGATGAATTAAGTGATGAAGAATTGGATGAAATTTTTGATGAAAACAGCCCTGATGTGGATTTAATCCAATTAGAAAAAGAAATTCGAACAAAAGAAAGATATGATGTTTACATTGGAGATGTAGGCGAAAATTATGTATTGATAGTATAAAATATGGGGGATGTGAATTATGAAAAATGAAAATATTTTAGTCAACAAAAACATGATAATTGATCCTGATTCTGAAATTATCTATGCATCATCAGTAGGTGTAGGTGCTGATGATGAGGAAGTAAGATTAATTCTATTTAATAAACGTCTGACCTCAGATGGAGAAAACATTGAAATTATAAATGAATCCAACACACAAATAATATTAAACAAAGCCTCAGCATTTAAATTAAAAGAATTATTGGATGAACACTTAAAATAGAATATTTTTGGTGGCGCAAATGGGTTTAAATCAAGAACAACAAGCAGAAATTCGGGCAGACATATTATATTTCCTATATAGGAATAATTACTGGCAAAACAAGCACACTCCAAAATCCAATATTTGCAATAAATTATCACAACACCCCTGTAAAGAAGTTAATAAACAACTCAGACAATTATACAAAGACAAATTACTCAGATATAAGAAAACCCATCATGGTGATGACATTTATCTAAATATTCATGAAAAATCAAAAATCGAAAATGAGATAAAACATAAACTGGATCAGTTATACAGCTGGAAATAAGTACATAAATTCCTCTAACTTTTAGGTTAAATATGAATTTATCCTTAAATCCGGCTTTTTAACTTCTTTTG
>CAZOYH010000197.1:0-3203 GCA_964583995.1 uncultured Methanobrevibacter sp. | reverse complement strand
ATTATTAAAACAAAGTAGGAGTGAGTTTTTACTCCACTCCATTTAATTAATTTTAGAAATATATTTTATAATACCTCAATGAAGATTAAAGACTTAAATTGCTTTTAAATCCTCTAGCTTTGATGTTACAAAATAAAAATAATAAAAATATTTAAAATTATTAATCATAAAACGGCTGAGCTTCACACTTCCAGACTGAAGTGTACTCATCAATGTCTTCAACAAAGTGAAACTCACTTCCAGGCGCTATTAGAGTATCATATACCTCCTCATCCACAACATTACCTGTATAGACTATCTTTGTGGTTTTTGGCATGATGAGTATATTCAGGTATTTTGCTTCATCATTATAATCTTCACGTGTACTTGCATTAAACGGCATTTCCGGTATAAAGACACCATCAACAGCCTCATCTTTCATGAAGTTTTCATCATCCCTTACAAAAAAGACAGTATCCTCTTCAAGTTCCATGTATTTGTTTTCTAAAACGTCAAATATTGTATCCATCATTTCAAAAAACATCTCATCTTCCTCTGTAATTTCCTCAAACAAATCGATGAATGCTTCCATAGGCATTTCAGCCGAAACGTCTGTAAATGGATTGATTGCAAGAAGAGAATATTTATCAGTCTGACCCATCATCTCGGCCAGGTCACTCATGAATATTGCAATGGATGAACTTAAAAGACCGCTTGACTCCATTAGCTCACTTGATGTAAAAACCGCAACTGCCTTTTCATCATCACCATAACTGAGATAGTTTATGTCAAATCCAACTTGTCCTTCAGGTTCGATTATATCTCCGGGCTTTGCATCTTCAATACCATTAAACAGGTTTTCACTTATTACTATAGGCAAAAACAACTGAGAGGTCTTAAAAACTTCCAGAAATTCATGCTGCTTTTCTGGTGTTATTTCGCCTTTCAGGAGTTCTTCAAGTCGTGAATTGTCTATACTAGCTTCCTTTTTTAATTCATTTAAATTTTCCATTCTTTCACCTTAATAAATAATTCATAATTTTACCCCATAATTATGTCAGCATATTCAACAAACAAATCATCAGGTATTGACTCATCACAAATATTTTCAAAATAATAGGTTTTTGATTTGTTAAAACCTGTCAGATAATCATAATATCCTGATTGGAATGTTTCTTCATCAAAAGTACCACTTTCAAGCAGTTTAATCTTATAATTGATTAATTTGGAAAAATCAACAACTAATTTTAAAATGAAATCAAAGTCCCCATCATCAATTAAAGAAAAATCCCTGTCAAGGGTATCTTTTGTTATGTCCCTAATTTCACAAAAATCAAAATACTCATCATAAAATAGCTCATTTTCTTTTAGCAAATTAGCTAACAAATCCATTTCATGATATAATTTCAAATTAGAAACCCCATTACTCATAATAATACATTAAAAATGATTATATTCACCAATAATAAAAACTGATTAATTTAGTGTGGTTTTTAACTACGCATAAACTGACTTTTTGTATAACTGATGTTTTTCAATTCTGCGTTCAATCTGGAAAAATGTTTCATATGCAAGTTCAATATTTTTATCTTCAATAACCTCTTCCATTAAAAGTAAAGAAATTTGAAGAATATATTTTAACTCATCCAGATCACTTTTGGATTTTATATTTAGACTTAAGTCTAATTCTTTAAAGTAAGAACTAATAATAGTGATTAATGAATCAGCAAAATCTATTAATTCCGGATTATCCTCTTGATAAAATTGTGCTAAAAGATTAAACATCTCCATATATTTTAAATGATATGCATTTAATGTAGTTCTTCCATAGTTTTCTAATGTTTTAATATAAATATCCTGAATTTCTTTTTCAAAGCGAGGATTTATATTTATTACACTTCTGAAACTATTTGATATATCTTCATACATGTTCACATCAGAAATTTTAATTTCATCAATTATCTCATTTGAAATATTAATAATAAAAACCCCCATAAATTTTTTTAATTATAGTTTACATCCAATCGCATATAAACATTTCTAATTTAATTTTAAAGTCGCAACAATATTGATTTAGACAAACTAAAACATTTCAACCAATAAAATTTAAATAGAACAATTAACAGTTTTACTTAAATCATATAAGTTTTTTAAATTTACTAAAAATCACCGATTATAAATTATCCAAATATTTGTTAAAATCATATAATTCTCTGTAGATAATCTTAAAGTATTCGGCTGCATTTGGAATGTTCTCTTTGGTGTGAAAGTCAGCTAAATACAAAAGCATTGAAAGTATTTGTGGATTTACACCTACAGGAATGTCGTGTTTTTTAAAGTACTCCACATCCTCGCCGGCAGGGTGCTGGCCTTCACCTGCTCTTAAAAACATAAAAAAGTTTAAGAGATGATCATAGAGTTCCATGTTCTGGTTTGTGTGGTAGAGATAATCTGCAAGCTTGAAATAGTTGGATACAATAAGTTCACTGTCATAGCCGTATTTGAAAATGTCAAAAGTCAAAACCAACAGCTTTTCTTCCTGGTGTTCTTGCTGATACAATTCGCATAGTCTCATGAGTATTGGTGCTGATACAGGATTTATCTGATTTGCAATTTTTAAATACTTTTCTGCTTCATCGAGATTTCCAATATTCATATGCGCAATGGAGTATATTGTATAGATTTCCTCTAAAGGCTCATCCAATCCCAAAGTCTTAACAGATGAAATCTCTTTGATGTTTTCATTAAAAAGCAGTTCCTCAAGTGGATTTGCGAAATGATAATAGTCAATATGTTTATATTCCGGATTCTGATTTAAAAAATCCTCGATTTCTACTTTAACTTTACTGAATTCACCTGCATTTAGTAAAGTTATTATTTCATCTAAAAATTCCATATTATCACCTTAACGTTTCGATAATCATTTTACTGTTAAGTTCATAAGCAAATGCCTCTTGGGCTAAAATATCATTATGCCTGTAAAACCAGTTTTTAAAAATTTCATGGGGAGCGTCCCCATCCCTTGCAAATATTGTAATTAAAACCTCATTAAACTTACGTGACTTATAGTAACTCACCACTTTAGTCACATAGAAACTGTCAAATCCTTGAAGTTCAAGATCATTTATCAATTCATTAAGTTGTTCATCTACATCAAGAGGTATTAAACTACCATTTTCCCACCTGCTTAAGGGAATGTGTAAAACATATTTCATGTCAAGTTC
>CAZOYH010000196.1:0-3203 GCA_964583995.1 uncultured Methanobrevibacter sp. | reverse complement strand
ATTACCACCCTTCTTAATAGCACTAACAACTGCATTACCACCTTTCACAATAGCATCCCATACTGGCTTTCCAAATTTTTTACCATATTCAAAAATTACTTTAAACAAATTAAAATTAATCTTTTTAGAAACATTACGCTTTGGTTGAGAACTTTCAGAATTAAATAACTTAAAAATACTCTGCCATTTTTTAGGATTTAAAATATAGCCAACATCACGGATTTGATTAGATAAAAAACTAATTAAAGCATTTATTCCCTTAATTTTAAATCCTTCAGGAAGATTATCATATATAACTTTAGACAAAATTGTAACAAAATTATTTGGGTTTGATAAAAACTCAAAACCATTTGCAAAAAAATTGAAAACTTGATTCAATTTTAAATTTAATTTATTTCTTTTACCAGCATAATAAACCAACCGAGATATAACATTAGATCTTTTTAGAATTGGAAGTATTTTTATTCCTTTTAGTGCAAATACTCCCGGAACTAACGAAGCCACATTTAACAGGAAATCAATGAAACTCATATCACCTTTCTCATCGATACCAAGAATAACATTTGGAATTCCTTTAAAAACACCCCAATCATTTACATGAGTAGCATAACCCGGAAAATGAATAAAAGGATAATTTAACACACTCCAAAGAGATCCATCAGTATTATTCATCGCCTCACAAACACGCCAACTTGTAAAATAAAATAAAGAACCACCAATAGGTGATGAAATACTATCAAAAAACCATCCACCATTACCATAATATTCATTTTTAGAATAATCCGGATTATTAGCATCATATAACATTTTTAAATATTCAATTAATCCTTTATCCCCAGGATGATAACCAAAAGATTCATATAAACGCCCATTAGAAGTTTTAGGACTATACTTTTGTGAATTTTTAACAAGCAAATCATTTAAATTAGAATAACCTTTAGCATTTAAATAATCATTTAAACCCACATTCTTATTATCTATCTTTTTGTTTGTTTTTTTGATTTTGTTTTTAGATGAGCCCAATACATCCTGATTTTTCTTTTTATTAGTAGGATTTACCAATATTTCAACAGAATCGTTATTATCAATACCAGAATATAAACTAGAATCCAAATACAAAACAATGTACGTATAATTATTAACATCTAAATCTGACGTATCAATGACAAACTCTGCAATACCCTCTTCATCAGAAATTTTAGTATAAGTATGATTATCCAATATAATTAGTATTTCTTGATTTGTTGCTAAATTTGATTCTATAGGCTTAACCGCATCAATAGTAATATTTCCCTGATTATTAAATATCGCATCAACAACATTATCCCCAACCAATAACGTTACATTAATTATCAAATCCTCCCCTTGCTTAACAGGAGCATTACTTGAAGAATTAATACAATAAGAACACGCCTTATTATCACTAAAAGAAGAATCAAATACATCCAAAGTAGCATTATTATAAATTGCACTCCCATTTAACGCAGAATTATTATAAAAACTTGACAGAACAATATTTAAAACACCATTATTAAAAATTCCAGCTCCAAAATCAGCAACATTACTATTAAAAATAGATTTATTAAAATTACCAGTACTGTTTAATGTATGTATTGCCCCTCCAAGATTAGCACTATTAAACTCAAAATCAGAAGAATAACAGTCCAGATTACCGTCGACGTGAATTGCTCCACCAAAAATAGCCTCATTAAACTTAAACTCAGATGAATAACAAAATAAACTACCATCAACATGAACAGCACCACCCAAAATAGCAATATTAACATCAAAATCAGAAGAATAACAAGATAAACTACCATTTACATGAATTGCACCACCATCATGAGCATTATTACGAGTAAAATTAGAATTTTCTATAACTGTTGTTTCATTAATATAAACTGCACCACCATAATCCCCCATGTTGTTTTTAAATGTACAGTTAATTACAGTATTGTTTCCTCTGCAACTTATTGCCCCACCATTATCAGCAAAATTACCCTCAAAAAAACAATCCACTAACGTAGCCTTTTGTCTTAAATCCACAGCACCACCATTACTAGGCTCATCATTACCAGATACAGCATAATTATTCCTAAAAGTACACCTTGAAACAATACCAATTACTCCTTCAAAACTACTTCCAGCAACCAAAGCACCACCAAAATTAGACTGAGACATATTATTAGCCACATAATTACCCTCAAAAACACAATCAACAATCTTATAATCAGTACTAAAAGCAGCCAATGCTCCAGAACTTACAGGGGCAGTATTACCCCTAAAAACACATCCTTCAACAGACAAACCAGAAGCATCAATAGGATTATATGTTGTTGCAACTGCGCCACCACCATTCCAAAAACCAGTATTATTTTCAAAAACACAATTGCTAAAAGTTACATTTTGACAATCAACATAAGCAGCACTAGCAATAATCCGATAACCATTAACAAAAGTCAAACCAGAAACAACCGTCCCCACTGATGTAGGATAAATATACAAAATACCGGACTGACCACGACCATTAAAAACAGCACCAGAATTAGAAACAAGATTAACACTCTTTTTAACCTTAATTAAAGAAGAATTATCAGTTGAATAAAATTCACCATCCAAATAAATAGTATCCCCATCATCAGCCTTATTTAAAATGCTTTGAACATCATCAAAACTACCACCAGACAATGAAAACTCACTAGAAGATAAAATACTCTCATCAGAGGAATTATGTATTAATAAAACATCATCATGTGTTAAATTATCAAAATCAGCTGCATCCACACAACCAACACTTAAAAAAAGAATAATGAAAAAAATTAACACAAATTTTACTTCCATAAAAACCTCCAAATCACCACACCATATAAATATAAATGTAAAATAAATAATACTTAAAAGTTTTGTTTTAAATAAATATATGTTTAACAACCTATGATATAATCATCAATATGATTAGTTTTTCAGTTAAAACTCAATAAGTTTATTAATATCAGTTTATAGACTAATTTCCTACCAATTATTTATTGCAAATAAAGTTTAACTTGTAAATTGGTTTTCTTAATTGCGGAAAATAGTTGAGGCATAAATAATTATAAAAAAACTATCGGTTAAATAATTCAAACAATTTCACTAAAAAAAGAAAAATATAACTGAATTTAAGCAGTTGCAAATTCAGTTTCCATAGAAGGTATATTTGAATA
>CAZOYH010000195.1:0-3224 GCA_964583995.1 uncultured Methanobrevibacter sp. | reverse complement strand
GTTTCTATAGCTTCAGAAGCTACATTTTCATATGATGCAGACGTAATGAAAATATTAAATGACATGATTATTCAGGTCTTAAATGCTGTTAATGAAAACTGTGCAAACGAACTTGAAATCTTAGGTCATGAACTTGAAGTTCCTTCCGGCGATTTCCCGGTTGTAACCTATGATGACGCTGTTGACATTGTAAACATGGCCGGTGTTGAAATGCAATGGGGAGAAGACTTATCCCGTGAAGCTGAAAAAGCATTAGGTGCAGAAATGGGTGGATTCTACTTCCTGACCAAATGGCCTTCTGAAATCAAACCGTTTTACGTAATGCCATTTGAAGATGATGAAAAATATGCTCATGCATTTGATTTAATGTACAACAACTTGGAATTGTCTTCAGGCGCTACCCGTGTACACCAGTATGATTTATTAGTTAAACAAATCGAAGAAAGAGGCCTTAATCCTGACGGATTTGGAAGCTACTTAACTGCATTTAAATATGGTATGCCTCCTCACGCAGGATGGGGTGTAGGTGCTGACAGGTTAACTATGGTACTTACAGGTTCTGAAAACATCCGTGAATGTGTACTCTTCCCAAGAGACAGACACAGATTAACCCCTTAATCTTTTTTCTTTTTTTAAGATAATATGGAAGAATATGAGATAGCTATTATTGGTGGCGGGCCTGCAGGAATCATGGCTGCAATCGCTGCAAGTCAGAATTCCTCAAGCGTAGTATTGCTTGAGAAAAACTCCTCACTTGGTCGCAAGTTGCTTTTAACCGGTGGTGGAAGATGCAATATTACAAACCAAAAGCCAATAAAAAAGCTATTGAATATTTATCCTCAAAAAAACTTTTTAAAACACTCTTTTTTTACTTTTACAAATGAAATGCTCCTCTCACTTTTTCAAGATAAAGGCTTGGATTTTATTGAGGAAGATGACAATAGAATATTTCCAGAGTCAGAAAAATCTAGTGATATCCTGGATATTTTAATTGATTATCTGGATAGTGTTGTTATAACTTATAACTTTGAAGTTAGTTCAATCAATGAGGGCTTTTTGATAAACGATAAAATAAAAGCGGATAAAATTATCATTGCTACTGGTGGAATAACTTATCCACAGACAGGTAGTGATATTAAAAACTACTCTTTAACTTCACAACCTTTAACTGACATTAAATACGGCCTTGTTCCATTAATAACTAAAAAAGACTTGTCAGATATTGCTGGCATCACATTATATGATGTTGTTATAAGTTATAAAAAGTCAAAGGTTAAGGGCAATGTTTTGTTTTCACACGTTGGCCTAACAGGGCCGGGAATAATTAATTTAAGCAATGAGATTTCCCAAAGCCTAGATTATAATCTGTTGGAAAACGGTCCTGATTTTGATATTGAAATAGCCATTGACTTATGCCCAAATTTCACTCGTGAAGAACTCCAAGAGAAATTCACAAACGATTTTCAACTTAAGGGAAAGACAATGCTTAAAAATTATCTAAAGCTATTTTTAACAAACAATTTCATTGATTACTTTTTAATCCAATGTGGTTTGGATGGTGAAATGCAGTTATCCAAAATCAACAAGAAAAGCAAGAATCGTCTAATTGAAAATTTAAAGAGATTTACCTTTGAAATAACTGATTTTAATAATAATTTATCAAAGGTGACTATTGGTGGCGTGGATTTGGATAATATTAATCCAAAGACAATGGAGTCAACTTTAATTCCTAATCTGTATTTTGCCGGTGAAGTTCTTGATTTGCATGGACCTACAGGCGGCTATAATTTAAAAATTGCATTTTCAACCGGTTATCTTGCAGGTTTATCAGCCAGTCATAATTTCAATTTTTAATTGACAATATCAGATTTTTCGCTGACACTAAAGCCATATTTAAAGGTAATGAATCTTATAATTCTGAAACAAAAATATAAAAATCATTATTAATTAATATGGTTATATATAATTACAAATTAATCACGGAAGAAAAATCATGTTAAAACAAAAAGAAAAGTTAATATTTGTATTATTTTTATTTTCATGCATATTTTTAAGCATGTCTTTTGTAAGTGCTGAGAATAATATTACTTTCGATGATTTAAAAAATGAAATAGATAATGCTCAGGACACACTTGTTTTAAATAAGAATTATGATTTAGATAATTCTACTTCAGGTATTTCAATTAATAAACCAATATCTTTCGAGGGCAATAATTTTTGTATAAATGCAAACAATTCAAATAGAATTTTCAATATATTGTCCAATAATGTTACTTTGAAAGATATTGTTTTTATATGTGGTGAGTCAGATGATTTCAATATTATAACAACTGATTCTCAAAAAAATGGAATATTCTATTGGCCGGCAAATAATGGGGAAATAATTAATTGTACATTTGTTTATAATAAATATCCTTTAAATTCAGGTACTTTCGATGATTTGGCTTATGAGATTAGTAATGCTGAAGGAATTTTTGTTTTAAATAGGGATTATGTATTTACTAAAGGACATGAGTGTAAACATATTGATTGGTGTAGTGTTAATAATGGAGTTTTAACAGAAGGCATTACTTTAAATCCAGTAATTATTGGTCATGATGAGGAGGGCATTATAATAAATAAAACAATAATTATTGATGGTAAAGGTCATGTATTGGATGGAAAAGGGATGTCAAGAATATTTAAAGTTATTAATGGAAGTGTTATTTTTAAAAATATTATTTTCCGAGATGGTTCTTCAGATAAAGGTTCAGCTATTTGTGGTGAATCTTTAGTGTTTAATTCTACCTTTGAAAATAATTATTGTCGAAACAATATAAGATATAACGATGACTTGTCTGCTTCTATATATGGTCTTATTCCATCGCCTTTTTATTATCTGACATGTTATGGTGGTGCAATTTACAATGTAAATGCTACTAATTGTACTTTCAAGTCTAATCATGCTGATTGGGGTGGAGCGGTGTATGGTGGAAGTGCTGTTGATTGTATTTTCAAGTTTAATCATGCTAATCAGGGTGGTGCGATGTGTGGTGGAAGTGCTGTTGATTGTATTTTCAAGTTTAATCATGCTAATCGGGGTGGTGCAGTGTATGATGGAAATGCTGTTAATTGTACTTTTGCGGATAATAGTGCTTATGAATATGGGGGTGCTGTTTGTACTGCTTTCGTATTTAATTGTATTTTTATAAATAATTCAGCAAAATATGGTGGTGCATCTTATA
>CAZOYH010000194.1:0-3238 GCA_964583995.1 uncultured Methanobrevibacter sp. | reverse complement strand
ATATTATAATTACCTAGAGCTTTTCTATATTGTTCAAGGTATTTCTCCTTATTATGTTTGAAACGAATGTTAAGATAGGAATTATTCAAAACAATAGGAAATTTCAAAAATATGCTAGACAACATCATGATAAATATCTAAAGAGATATCAAAATGATTTGAAAGATTATTTTGACATAATATTTATATAATTCTTAGCTTATAATAATATATATGTTTGGTGTAACAGAGGGATTTGATTATATTGGAGAGGTTCTTGCTATGGAAGAATTAGATTATGAAGGTAAGAAAGCTCATGTTAAAGAATTATGGAAATCAAATCCTATTGATTATTATAAATGGAAAGAGTTATGCATTCGCTTAAATCAGTTGCCGGATTTCTTTGGCACTCGTGATAATCCTATTCCTATTGATGAATCTAAGTTATAGTATTTTTTTGACGTATGATTTTAACAGTGTTATTTTGTTCGTTTTAATCTTTACGGTTTGAAACGAATGTTAAGATAGGAATTATTCAAAACTAGAAGCAAAAACTAAACCTATGCCTTAAATGAAAAAATGAGTATTGAAGAATTTGCTTCTACAAAAGTATACTCTCTACATTAAAAGGTGGAAAAATAGAAAAATTTGATAAAAATAGTAAAAAAAATAAGGAAAAAATAGAATTAATGTGTATTACTACACATCAATTTAAACAAGATAAGCTAAATAGGATGCCACCAAAGAAACACCATATCTATCGAAAATTTCATCAATTTTCTTAAAATTAGGTAATTGAATAGATGAATCATCCCGAAGGCCTTCAATTGTAGGTGGAATCCACTCCTTTTTTTCAGAAGGTAATTCAATATCTAACAAATCATTAAAATCAATAAAATCATTATTATGAGCCATATTTTGGTAATTTACAAATGATTCTATAGATAACATGCCTTCAAATTCAGGATGACAATCCAACCATTCAATTAATACACTATTATAAGCTTTAACTGAATCGTCACAATGATTACATTTTTGACGTACTAATTCATCCATCTCGCGCATAGTAGTTAATAAATTTTTAGATTTTAAAAAGTCATCTCTTTCATCTTCAACAGCGTAATTTGCAAAAGATATAGGAACCCAATCCTCAAGATTAATTAACTCTTGAATATGATCTTCAACAAATCTTGGATTAATTTCTAAAAGTTTCATTCTTTCACTTCCTTCCAGATGAATAAATCCCAATGCCCTGTGGCCTCACAATATTCTCTGACAATACGATCTTCAGCTTCTTGCCAAGTTTCACCAGGACCAATCCAACGATCACCACGACCAAAAATATACCAATTACCAGACTCATTAAGCTGTTTTTGCCTAATACGTTTGAATATATCTTTCAAATAATCTCCATCATCAGGTAGTTGAGATCTACTCCATAACCATTCAGGGAATAATGCATTAGTATTATTTATAATATCTTCAGCATGATTTGTCAGATAACTAATATTAATGAATTCAGCTCTTTTCATTTGTAACCCACCACTCTTAATTTTATTGGAGTTAACATTTCACCATTGGCTCCTTTGACTTTTCTTCCACCAATTTTAACAACTTCTACTTTACATTTTTTAAGTAAAAATTCCATTTCACGAGCATAATTCTGACCATGTAATGGATGATCCAATCCAATTTCAGGGGGAGCAAACCACGTACCTTGTTTAATAGGTGCTAAATATGCTCCTTTTGTTCCAGCAGGCGCCTCAATTTCAATGATATGCTTCATTGGTTTGGAGTTCGTTCCACTGAACCATAAAGCACCTTCTTTTGAAACAGCAGTTGAACGGAAATTAGGGAAATCAATAATATCTCCTACTTTCGCATTACCTAAATTATGATTTTCTTGAACACGCCATAACGTCATACCTTGTTTTAATTGATTATTCAAAATATCATCCAAAACAGGTACGTCATGATTAATACTTCTAGCTAATTCTTTAGCTCTAGTTTTTAGCAACTTACCCGTGGTTCTGTTCACTATTTTATCATAATAATATTTGTAGTACAATAGAGAGTTGTCTTTTTCATAGGCTTCAGCCATCTCATAAATCCATTTTTCGAATTTTTTGACATCACGACCACAATCTACTTCAAAGTTAGTGAATGCTTTATAATCGGAACCTAACCATCTTTGAGCTACTTCTTGCTCTCTAATATTCATGTCACGTGCATCTTTGGTGAAATAATCTTCGATTTTTTCACCGTTTGGAAGTAAACCATCATCTGTTGTTCCTTTAAATTTCTTTAAATTTGTAGGATTTTTATCTAAAGGAATATCAGATTTATAGTTTGTCAAAGGAGATTCTAAAATCTTCTTATCTAGTTTTAATTTTGTTTTTAATTGTTTATATAATTTTTTAAATTCTAAATTTTCATCATAATTTAAACCACCACCCCAAGTTCTAACAGAGTTCAAATAAGCAAATTTATCTTTGGATTGTAGGAATTCCATCTGTTTTAACTCATTTGAAGATAATTTTTCTCCAATCAACTCTTTCTTTTCTAAAGCATAAAACTCATTTGCTTCTTTTTTAGTTAATTTAAACTCAGTGGCCTGTTTATATAAATCATCTGTGATATATGTTGGGCGGTTATTGGTGGTGAACTTTAAATCAAGTGATAATTCAGGAAGATTCCAGTCTTTTTCATATTTATGATACAAATCAATGTATTTTCTAGAGTCAAAGTTGTCCAAACCATCTTCAATTAACTCTTTATGTAATCTATTGAGTTTGAAACGAATGTTAAGATAGGAATTATTCAAAACATTAGAAATTCTGTTAAATCATCTATATTCACGTCTTTGCATTCGGGGTCGTGGAATCTCATTTTTATATGTAATATTTTCTCCACAACACCATCCATATTATCATCATTATTAATTTTAGTCATGTTCTTTTGAGGTTATTGTTAGTTCTGGTGGTGTGTTCATCCTGAAAGTTACTCCATCAGTGTCGAATGGTATTGAACCATCGTTTAATCCTGTTATTAATTGTTGTACTCTTTTTTCATTCCAGTATAATATCCAACCATCACCTTTTTGTTTGAATGGTAATTGGATAGTTAAACCAGAATACTTATTATGTTTGAAACGAATGTTAAGATAGGAATTATTCAAAACAAAAAATAGTTTTAGTTTTATTAAAAAAGGCCACATAACCCTAAAAGTCAGTGACCTATTACACTAATGCAATCATAA
>CAZOYH010000193.1:0-3239 GCA_964583995.1 uncultured Methanobrevibacter sp. | reverse complement strand
ATGGCTGATAAAAAAGCTCCTGCAGATGGCTGGCCGGTTATTAGTGGGGATTACATTGTAGGTGATCCTGAAAGCCCTGTTGCAGTAACCACTCTCGCTTCTCACATTGAAGCAGATTTATCTGGAGCAGCAATCGCAGGTCCATGTAAAACAGAAAACTTAGGAATAGAAAAAGTAGTTGCAAACATTATTTCAAATCCTAACATCCGTTTCTTAATTGTTACCGGTGCTGAAGTACAAGGACACATTACTGGTCAAAGTATCAAAGCATTATACGAAAACGGAGCAGACCCAGATAAAAAGAAAATTATCGGAGCAACCGGAGCTATTCCTTTCGTAGAAAACATTCCACTCGACGGTATTGAAAGATTCCAAAACCAACTGGAAATCGTAGACTTAATCGATACCGAAGATACTGGAGCAATTAACGCTAAAATCAAAGAATGTGTAGAAAAAGACCCTGGTGCTGTTGAAGGCGAACCAATAGTTATGGAAGTCGATGAAGAAAATGAAAAATTAGTCATTGTTGAAAAGAAAGATGAAAAAGAGAAAGCCGATGCATAATCTGCTTTCTTTAATATTATTTTTTTAAATACTCTATTTTTAATATCTTATCTTAAATGAAGATATTTATTTAAATTAACCTTTTTTAAAGAGTTATGTTCTTTTTGTGTAAATGTGTTTTTTCACTTTTTCGCACTTGAAGTAGAATTATATTCTATTCTATTGAAATTATATTCTGAGGTAATAATATGAATTCAATAAATTGGAGCGAAAAAGTTAAAAATCTGGATAAGACTATCCGAAATGAGATTGGAATTGATGGTGAAAGTGAAATAAGACATATTCTAATTAAAGTTCAAACTAAATCTGCTGAAGTAATTGAACCAGCATTTATTGTTGGAGAAGATGAAATATTTTTGGATTTGTTTGTATTGTCCCAGGAAGGTCTGGGGATTACATCAACAACAGTGTTGAAAGATACTATTCAGAGTGTTGGTGTAATAGGTGGAGTTTCCAGTGAAAAACCTGATTCTACGGAATTCATTTCTGATGTGGATGATGTTTCCACACTTTATCAGTGATTGGAGTTAGATGTCGGATACTAACTCCCCATCTTCTTCTGTTTGACTAAAAGTATTTTCTTCGATTTGTTTAAAATAGGACCAATGGATAATCTCATTTTTGTAAGTGTATAATTTTCCAAATCCTGATTCATTTTCAAATTCGTAACTGTCTTCAAGTCCTTCACTTTCTTTTTTCTCAAAGTTTGAAGCAATTGCATTGTCTAAAATGGATTTTATTTCATCAATATTGATTGAGAATGTACTATTTTCATTTTTAGCATCAATAAGATAACTTTTCAAAATCTTTTCATGAAATTCTTTGTAGATTTCAGAATTCAGTAATAATTCAAATCCTTTAATTTCACCATTTATGATTATTACAATGCCGTTCTGTTTTTCTTCTATGGAAAAAGCATTAATAAATTTGGCATGATCTATTTTTAAATTATCATAGCTTTCTGCCATTGCACTTGTAGATGAGTTATAGCCGACTGCATCTTCAAGGCAATCAATGGATTGCCATACAGTGCCTTGCACTGATTTGTTTAAGCGTGAGGCACTCATTTTTGCACGGCGGGTTTCATAATTGGCAATGTATTCTGAATTCTCAAATTCATTTTTGTATGCCCATCTTCCACGTTCTGTACAGCTTACTGGAATTTTCATTTCACTTTTAGGAGCAACAAGTATTGTTGAGTTAACTAAACGGTTTTGATCGCCTCCAACTACCTCTTCACCATCGATTAAAATTAGTGGGGTAACAGCATCATTTTTAACAATTAATGTGTTTACTGTTGACTGTTCACATTCTTTAATTTCACCAAGCCCTAATTCCAATGCTTTTTTAAGGGTTATTATG
Organism: uncultured Methanobrevibacter sp.; assembly: GCA_964583995.1. Lineage (GTDB taxonomy): Archaea > Methanobacteriota > Methanobacteria > Methanobacteriales > Methanobacteriaceae > Methanocatella. The sequence continues at coordinate 1,313 of CAZOYH010000193.1, read as the reverse complement.
TCTAATCTGTAATTGGGTGTTGTTCTTATTGGCACTATTGCCATATTTTCATGGACTTGTGGAGTTAAAAGCTCATAATCAAAGTTTAAGTCACTAGTTAATATCATTTTATCACCTACTTGATGAAATTTTTCTCAATTTTTTCCAAATCAACGCTTTCGGGATTTTCACATAAGTAATGTAGGTCACTTTCTTGATTTTCAACTTCTTTGATGAATTCGTCTGGAGTTAATATTTTTGCAATGGCGGTATTTCCTGTGATGAACTTGATTTTTGCAAAATATTCATCATCAATTTTGTCAACTACACGCCCTGCACTCATGCACCCTTTAATGACTGTTTGGGTACTGTTTGCAACATATCCTATTTTTCCGAAATATCTCATTTCGCAGGCTATTGCTTCTGTGTCATATTTGTTATCTGGTTCTTTTACTAATTTTACCAGTCCTTCTAGGACTAGTGGTTTGGAACCGTGTAGGTTGTTAAATGAGGTTATTGTAATATACATTATATCGTCTCGTGTTTATTTTGTGTTTAAATATTTAAAAATTATACTTCCGGATATATAAAAGTTGTGTTTAATATGTTAAAAAAAATATTGAGTAGTAGATTATAATCTACTAACTTTAATTAAAGATTCAACAGGAACTCCTTCAATCTCAGAAAGACCTGCTTTATCAATTAATACAGTAACACAAGTAGGTTCTCCACCTAAATCTTTCACTGTGTGAATAACTTCCCGTGCTGTTTTTCCACTGGTAATGACGTCATCAACAATGACGACCTTTTTACCTTCAACACTACCAAAGTTTGTACTGATAGTACCTTCATCTTCAGTAGCATCTATGTCTTTTCTGTGTTTATTTGGGTGGAAGATAGCTAGAGAAGTATCAATTCCAGTCATATCTTCAATAAAATCAGCCATCACGGTTGCAAATGGAACACCGCTAACTGCAATTCCTACAACCGTGTCTGCCTCACCATGGGATAAAGCCATATCGCTTAATGCGCCGGAAACATAACTTAAACGAGTTGAGTTTCCACCAATGCTTTTCCAGTTAATAGCAAAGTCAACAGGAGCTTCAGTTTTGTCTTCAGCTTTTTGAAGAGTTAACCATCTTGCAGTATCCATACTTACATTAAGTTCATCTGCAATTTCACCAGTGGTAAATCCATGTTGTCTAAGTTCTTGGGCTTTGTTAATTAATTTTTGTTTCACTTTATCACCTTGATTATAATTCTTCAAAACTAATAGGTTTATGTTCTTTAGAAGATCTGTTAGCAGCAATAACCATTTTAAGAGCTTTAAGTCC
>CAZOYH010000192.1:0-3248 GCA_964583995.1 uncultured Methanobrevibacter sp. | reverse complement strand
TGTTTTTACAGTATAATTCATTGTTTTCAGTGAAACGATATTCACAATCTTTAAATACTATATTATCCATTATTTTACCTCTTAAAATGCGTTTTTAATAATTTTTTGGGAAATATTCATTTCAAACACATATTATATTTATCTTCTTTTACTTAATTAACTTATGTTTAAGAGGAATTTATTTGAGAGCATTTACGATGATAACCCAACCTGATTCAACATTAACATTAACTTTTGCAAATTAAAAACTTATTCTCTTATGCACTCCTTGAGATTGAATTGACATTAACTATGCTTGGTGTTAATGTGAAACAGCTTTCAGGAAAATTGAAATTAAAAAGTAACTGTTAATTTAAATCATAGATTATGATAAAATTAAAAAAGGAAATTGAAAGGATTATTTTTAAAATAACCTTTCAGGATTTGTTAAATATTCCTCTGTCTTTTCATAGAATAATTTGAAATGCCATCCAAAGACAAACACATGACTGGCAGTTAATGAAATAGGCATTTTGCCATCAACCAGTTTTCCCCAGCTTATTACAGGCATTATCTGATTTGGACTTGCAATGATATTTGTCATCGAATCGAAATCAATCCATGGAATGCATGACAAGTTTGCAATTGGAAGCTCATCCCTCATCATCGGCTCAACCAGAAACTGATTGTCATCAATGTTTGCTTTCTTGTTTTCCACATACCTATTCCATTCATGAATATCCTCAAACTCAGACAGAGGTTGTATCTCAATTTCACGGATAGTATGGTCATCCTGCATTATAGGGCTGACAGCATTGATGTGGTCATATTCAATGACATTACCGTCCCTGATTCTTAATTTGAATTCAGGTATTTCATTGATTGCCTCCAGAATGCATGCAGTTGTGAGATTAAAGAATGGAATGTTTTCCTTTTTGGACATCTCATAACATTCTTCAGCTTTAACTCTGACTGTCATTGAGTATCTTGACGTTAAAAAATCGCCGAATGGCAATTCATCAGCTTTGATGTCAGTTATTTTGTATTTCATGATTTCACCATTTTACCTAAATAATTGTTTGCATAGACAATGGCTATTAATCCTCCGACTGTGTATCCGACAAGTATTCCGAACCATACTCCGTTTATTCCCCAGTTTAATACAATACCGAACAGTAGTGCAAAGACGGTTGCACATATCGCCTCACGAATGACTGTAAATATAAGGGAATGTGTTCCTTTGCCCAGACCCTGGAATACGTATGTTGAAATGATTCCGCCAGGAAATACTATAAAGAACCATGCGAATATGTGGAAAAATTCAATTGTCGGATTTAAAAGCCTTGAGCTTGCGCCATATGAGAATATGTATGATATTTGTGGTGCAAAGACTAAAAAGATTATCAATGCAATTACTCCAAGCAGTGTTGCAATCTTCATTGAATAGTCGTATGCAGTTTTCATGTTTTTGAAGTTCTTTGCTCCGTAGTTTGCAGCTACAATTGATATCAGTGCAGTGGATATTGCCATCATGGGTTCAGTAGCTAATGTCACCATTCTCCAGCCGTTTTCAAATACCGCAACGGAATCGGTTGTTGAAACCGCCAGGATTATGAAATGCATTATAGCCGTAATGCATGTGATGAATATCATCTCACAGATTGACGGAATGGCCACCTTAAGCATGTTCTTCATGATAAATGATTCATAACTAAAGTTTGACAATGAAGGATTTAAATAGGCGTCCTTTTTGATGTAAATCCAGTATATGATTATTGAAAGGACAATAGCCAATGATATGATTGTTGATAATGCTGCCCCGAACATTTTCATGTTTAAAGTGTATATGAAAATCGGATCAAGCACCATATTCACTATTGCACACAGTACCATAACATACATTGTCCTTTTGGTGTCGCCTTCTGACCTTAAAAGTCCGTACAGTGCATTAGGCATCACTACAAAGATGCTTGCGATAAAGTAGATATGACCATAGTCAAGCGCATAGCCTAGACTTGCTCCTCTTGCTCCCATAAGCATTAGCAGTTCCTTTGCAAAGACTGAAAAAATTACTGTGACAATGACTGAAAAGATTAGGGACAGTATCACTCCGTGTGCTGCGGAATTGTCTGCTAACTTATCGTTTTTCTCTCCGATGTATCTGGAAACGACTGATGTTATTCCAGCACCCAGGCTTGTTCCAATGCTTATTATTAAAAATTCCAACGGTATTACAAATCCGACTGCTGCAAGCTGGTCTGCACCAAGTCCTGCCACCCAGAACGAATCGATGATATTGTATAGTGAAATTACCATCATTGACAGCATTAAAGGTAATGACAATTTCAAAACTGCTTTTTTAGGGTTTCCCCTCAGTAAATTTACTCCTTGTGTTTCCTGTTTAATAGAATCTCCCATAAGATTAGTCTCCTAAAATGAATTGTTTAAAGTGTTGAATTTTGAAAAAACTATCGAAAGCAGTAGCTAATGGTGTTTACCTAAACCAAAAGTTTTATGATAGTTTTTTTGGTATTAAAAAAAGTCTTCTATAATCTTGGGGATGCTACTACACAAATACACATAATAATAAGTATGAATAATGCAATATTTAAAAATTTCCCAGATACATTGAGCAAGATTAAGTAAACATTAACGATTACGCATGATATACTACCAATAGAGATATTGTTGGAAACATAACATCTCAACATCACCCATAGACAAAATATACCATAAGTTATTTAAAAACATTTAAATACTCCAAAACATTAAACATTATTAAACTTATCATGATAAGTTTTAAAATCATGAGACAAAAAAATAATTTACAGAAAAGGTGAATTGAATGCATGATATTTTATGGGCTGCATGGCCATGGATAGGATTCGGAATGGGAATAGTTTTAATTATACAACTTTTATTTAGAGACAACTTAAGAAGCAACACTAACATTTCAAGACTTAAAGACACAACATGGCTTTCATGGGCAATGGCAGCAGCATATCTGATTCACGTTGCTGAAGAATATGGAATATACTTTGCAAACGGACAGTACATACTAATCCAGAATTTCATCGACACAGGACTGTTTTCCCTGTTCGGCCAGATACCAATGTTCTTCTTCCCGATGGTCAACATATCCATTACATGGATAGCATTTCCAGCAGCTGCAATAATATCCAAAAAGCATCCGGTAATCGGACTTTCAACACTGGGATTTGTTTTAGTCAACGGACTCACACATCTTGGAGCATTAATCAATGGAGGCA
>CAZOYH010000191.1:0-3254 GCA_964583995.1 uncultured Methanobrevibacter sp. | reverse complement strand
TTTAACTTATCATCTGAAATTAGAATCATTTTATTTGCAAGATTTTTAATGCTGTTGACCTTATCTACAGTAGAATAGTTGTCTAAAAGACCATATTCAATTAACTGATTGATATCATCAACACCAACCTCACCTACAACAAGAGCTATAGCAACTGCATATGGCAAGCTTTGTTTTAACTCTTCAATGTTTTTGGGTCTGAAATTGTCATGTTCAGCTGCAACTGAATAAGTTTTAACAGCAATATTTTCAATATGGTCATACTCATCCCCAATACTTGCTTTTAGCTTTAATGCGGTATCTATTGATGAATGCAAGTGTCTGCAGAATGGATATTTCTTAAAGTAAATGTCACGAACCCTGACTTTACCAATGTCTTTTAGTGCATTTTCAAATGAAAAGTCACTGATATCCTGAGTTTCCCCGTCAAGAACCATGGCTTTAAGAAAACCTTCATTTCCTTCAAAAATAGTTCCACTGCCAGTAAACCCGTTTCTTGCTAAAAATGCGGATAAAATTCCATTATAAGCCGCCTTTCCAGCATGCAAAACTTTACCCATGGATCCACCATGGTCTGATTCTAAAAGTCCTGCCGCCTGAGTGCCACATAATCCTAAAGCATTTAAAATTTGTTCTTCATCAAGTTTTAGTAATTTGGATGCCACAACACCTGCAATAAATGTTCCAATTGTTCCTGTGGTATGAAATCCCTTATTTCTGTGATTTGGATTGACCAATTGGCCAAGCAATATTCCAACTTCATATCCTACAATTACCCCTTCAAGAAACTCTTTTCCAGTCAAATCGTAAGCTTCTGAAATTGCAAGAGCTGTTGGGAATATAACTGCACCCAAGTGAATTTGAGCGCCTCTGTGACCATCATCCAACTCCAGAACATGTGCTGATATGGCATTAACAAAAGCAGCGCTTAAAATGTCTGTTTTTACACCAGTACCAATTATTGTTGATTTTAAATTAAAGTTAAATTTTGTTGAAAATATTTCTCCAACTGTATTTAAAGCAATCTGAGGAGCATTCTCCCCACTACCCCTAAAAGTTACTCCATAAAAGTCTAGGAGTGCTGCTTTTACAGTAGCTATTGATTCTACAGTTGCCTGTTCATAGCGATAGTTTGATATAAATTTAGAAATATTTTGTAAAAACATAAAACACCAAGATAATATTTGTAAAAAGTAGTATTAAAATTAGTAAGTTATTTTTAAAAGCAATATTGCAAAAAGAATAATTAAACTGCTGGAACGCCTGTTAAAACAAGGACAATGTGTGCTACAATTGCTGCACCATAATAAGTTGCTGCAATAACTAAAACAGTTATGACAACAGCTCTCCAACCAAGAGCTTTGAATTCATCCCAACTTTTTCCCATTCCAATACCCACATAAGCTAAAAATACTGTTACGATTGATAAAAGCTCTACTTTAGATACATAATATAGGACAAAATCTGATGTAGGCATTCCAGGAAATGCAATTAGAATACCTATTACACTTATGTATAAAATAGATGAAACATTAAACGGCAAATATCGCTCCATCCAAACACCAATAAGTGTGACAACAGACAATATTGCCATTCCAACTAGTGAATCAGTCATAGGATGTTTGTAACCCAAGTAATTTCCAATTACAGTTATAATTGAGAAGATAATCAATAGTAAAATCCAATTAAAAATACCATGAACAGAAACATTTTCAGACCCATCAATCAAATCCGGCATCTAATCATCCTCCTTTTCTGGCACAATTGGTTTTCTTCCAATTTTAGGTTCAAGCCAATCATACATTTTTTCTGTTAATGGCAATGCAACAAATATTACTATGTAAATTCCAACACAGAAGGACAATAGATTACTGAATCCTGCAAATGCTTCAATTTGCGTTTCCATTCCAGGAAATGCTGCGAGAGTAGGTCCAATTGCAGCAGCATTCATACTTGCACTTCCCACACCACTTGCCATAGCATAAGCATAAGGATGGAGCGGTAAGAAAGATAATGAGAATGTAACAAGGAAACTGATAAATATTGTACCAATTACAGTACCTATAATGAATATTGCAAATACTCCTCTTGATTCAGGAGAGTTGAACCCATATTTGTCAACTACAACAGCAACATTCGGTTCACGACCAATGGAATTTGTCATACCAATAGCTTCTTTTTTAAATCCTAAAAGCAAAGCAATAGGCAATACCAAGATTGTAGCCAAATGTCCCAATTCTTGTAAAATCAATGCTGGACCCATTTGGAAAATTAATCCAATTGATTGACCACTGGAAACAGCCAATTTAGCAATCAATACACCAATGAAAAGCATCATTGCCCCCTCAGCAATACGAGATTGTTTTCTTTGAATCCATTTAATTGGTTTGGCCAAATAGAAAACCAATCCTAAAATAATAGTATAAATTAAAGGCATTATAGTTATTGCAACATCTTTAGTAATTGGTATTTTTATCGTACCAATCAGCTCCGCAATAATAACCAAAACAAGTACAGTAATATGTAATTTGTAATCTCTCCAAGGGTTTTTCTTTAAAATACGTTTGTCAGTTTTTTCCCTATAGATATGCTCAACCTGACCATCCTTGTCCTTATCTGGAATAATAACAAACCCCTGTGAAATTTTAGATATATAACAAAATTTTGATATATACTAATAATTTCTTAAAACATGGTATATAAATTAATAGCATTCAAATTTAAAAAAGCCACATAATGTGAACGAATATTTGAAATAATATTCACAAAAGAAGAAAAAATGATTATGCTGGAACACCAGTCATAACCAAAATAATATGTGCTACAAAAGCAGAGCCAAGATAAGTTGAAGCTATTACCAACACAGTTACAATAACTGCTTTCCAACCAAGAGCTTTAAACTCATCCCAACTTTTACCCATCCCAATACCAACATAAGCCAGAAATACTTTACCAATAGATAATAGCTCGATTTGTTAAACTTAATGAAGTACAAAACCAGACGTAGGCATTCCAGGAAATGCCAAGATAATTCCCATAACACTAATGTAAATTATAGAAGAAATATTGAATGGTAAGTATCTTTCCATCCAAACTCCCAAAAGAGTAATTAATGATAATATTCCCATCCCTACTAGTGAATCAGAAATTGGATGTTGATAACCCATAAAATTACCTATTGAAGCAATTATTGAAAAGATAGTCAACAATAAAATCCAATTAAATATACCATGAACAGAAACATTTTCAGATCA
>CAZOYH010000190.1:0-3269 GCA_964583995.1 uncultured Methanobrevibacter sp. | reverse complement strand
ATTACTTAAAATAAAAAAACTTGTAAAATAATAAAAAAATAAAAGTATGCCCCAAGTTGCAATTCATCCCCAACTTGCAGAAGTTGGGACATTCTTGCTAAGTTATGGTAAAAGATTGAAACTAAAGTTTGTTAAAGTCATTTGTAGAAATAATCTAAACCATGATTAAAAGTGAGTAAGTTCATTTTATTTTTTTCTTTTTTTTATACTGAATATGCCACAATTAGAAACAGAACTATGATTATTGGAGTTTTCCAATAATCTAGTTTAGTTTAAACTATTTTTTCCACCAAACCATTATCCAATCCGCCTTATCCTTGGCATTGTAGTATTTTCCTTCAGCCTCATCATATATGAGTGATCTTTCAAGATAATCTCTTAATTTTTCTTTTTCTTCATCAGAATAGATGTCCAGTCTGAATTTGCCATTGTCCATAGCCTCTTCAATACTGTCGTACTTTCGATAATTATTTAGGTCGAATCTTTCGATATTGGCATAAATTCCCATATTGTAAAGGATATTAAAGAAATAATTGTAGTTTGGGAAATTTTCGGTCATTATTCCAAGCTCTAGGTCAAAATCCTTTTCTAATTTTTTATTTTCAGGTCCAAAGATAGTTATGAAGACATATTTGTTTGCAATTTTATTCAACTCGCTCAACACGTCTTCAATTGGAATAATCCCGTTTAGTGATCTTGAGCAAACTACAACATCAACATCTCCAATTTCATCATATGTAATCTCTTCGATAGGTTTTAGAATTGTTTCAATATTTGAAATATTATTTTCATTTGCTCTTTTTTCTAGATATTCAAGCATTTTAGGTGATGAATCGATACCAGTCACCTTTTTCACCTTTTTTGCAAGGGGTACGGTTACAGAACCTTCACCGCAACCTACATCAAGTACGGTATCATTTTCATCTAAAATCAGCTTGTCAAAAAGTGCTGTGTTGTAATCTTCCTTATGTGTTCTTTTAAAAAATCCTGGTGCTGCCTTATCCCAGTCTTTGTCAATTTTAGTTTTAAGTTTTTCAGCCCAGAATGCTGTCCAGTCTACATCATCTGGATTTTCAATGCATTGTCTCATATTTTCACTTTTCCATCCAATACATTTTTATAATCTTCGTAATTTTCTTTTAAAAGCTCTGGAATATCTAACTCATATGGGCAGTTGTCTACACAGGCATAACATTCCATACAATCAAGGGTTTTTTCCATCATTTCCTGATATTCTTCAGTTAAGTATGGTTCTGTTGGAAAACGCCTAATCCAAAGGGACATTCTTGCACATAAGCTAATGTTAATGCCTTCAGGACATGGCATGCAGTATCCGCAGCCTCTGCAGAAGTTTTCTCCAAGCTCCTTTTTGTCATTTTCAATGATGGCTTTTAAATCGTCATCTAAAATGGTGTTTTCATCATAGGACAGGAATTCATTAAGCTCTTCTAGTTTTTGAATTCCCCATATTGGTAATACATTATCAAATTGATTTAAAAATGCAAAACTTGCTTTGGAGTTTTTCAAAAGTCCTCCACCCATTGCTTTCATTGCAATAAAGCCGACATCCAGGTTTTTACATTTTTCAACTAATTTTATTTCTTCCTCACCACTTAGGTATGAAAATGGGTATTGGAGTGTTTCATATAATCCGCTGTCAAGCGCTTCGTGGGCATGTGTGATTTTGTGGGTGGTAATTCCAATGTGTCTTATCATTCCATTGTCTTTTGCTTCAAGCATAGCTTTATATAATTCATCATCCTCTTTTGGGCAAAATGATATGTTGTGGAATTGATGAAGGTCCAAATAATCTGTTTTCATGCTTTTAAGGGATGTTTCCAAATCGCTCCAGAAGTCTTCTACTGTTTCTGCTCCACTTTTTGTTGCAAGGTAAATGTCTTCTCTAACGTCACTTAATGCACGACCAATCTTTTCCTCACTGTCTGTGTAGAAATGGGCTGTGTCATAAAAGTTAATGCCGTTTTCATAGGCAGTCTTGAGAATTTCAATTGAATCGTCCATGTTTCGTCTTTGAATTGGCAGTGCACCAAATCCGTTTTTGTTCACTTCTAAATTAGTTTTTCCAAGTCTCACGTTATCCATAACCATTCATTTTTAAAATTATATAAAGAATTATGATAATTATTAGGATTATGATGGATGTTCTTGCTGAAAAGAATCTTGTTTTTTTGAACTCTTTGTCTTCAACATCTCCTTTTTTCATTATTCTTTCCTTTTCAAAGGAACATTTCTGATAAATTGCCTCTAAATCATTTGGAAGTCTTCCATGCTGATTTAGCATTTCAATTGTTTTATTTAGGTACTGAATTGCTTTTTGTTCGTCACCAAGATTTACACAGCAGAATGCTGCCTTATAGTTAAAGTTAGTGACCAGTTCCAGATCATCTTCGATTTTGCTTTCATATGAAATGCAATCATTGTATGCTTTTAAAGCATCTTTATACTCCTTAAGCTCGAAAAGTGCATCTCCTTTTGCATTTAGAGCTATTAAAGTATCTTCCTCCTGCAAGGATTTGTTTAAATATTCAAGTGCTTTTCTATTTTCGCCGTTCTTTTGAAGCATCTGGCCTTTGTACAAGTCTGATTTATAGTCTGAGCTAAATTGCTGTTCATATTTTTCTAAGCTTTTTAAAGCTTCTTCATATCTTTTAGCCTTAATTAAAAGCTCAATTCTAGCCATAATGAGTTCTTTTTTAGATAATCGTGGTTTTTCAATCTTTTTGTAAGATGAATATTTTTCCTCTGCTTTATCCATATATTCTAAAGCCTCATCAATTTTTCCTTTATTAAAACGGGACATTGCCTTATCACACAATGCATTAACGGATCTTGGTTGCTTTTCGAGGTATTCATCAAAGTATTTTTCACCATAGTCTCCGCCATCATGGTCTTTATCATAATACTGATAATACATTCCTTTTTCTTCCAATGCGAGCAGGTAATCATTATCAATCAGCAAATCAAGAATGGTTAGATATTCTTCAATATCATCTTTTCCATGTCTTTTACGAGCTATTCGAATAGCTTCACTGTAGTTTTCTTCTTCAATAAATTGTTTTGCTTTTGTTATAGCATCACTCATCGTATCGACCTAAAAATTTATCTAACTCCTAATTTTTATAACTACTCTCATTATATTTATATAGCTTCAATTAAATAAATAATATTGCTTATTTTTATATGAATTAATTAAATTGTGATGATTAAATGAATGATTTAGAAGAAATTGTCTATAAACATGCTTTATT
>CAZOYH010000189.1:0-3279 GCA_964583995.1 uncultured Methanobrevibacter sp. | reverse complement strand
ATGCAATCTGCAATATTGGAAATTTAATTTTTGGTGTTTTGTGGATGGTTATTTTAAAAAATTCGTTATAATTAAACGGAAGATACGTCTTTTTAAAATATTCCGATTAATATTTAATTTTTCATTTTCTAACTCTTCTTTTGAAAAACCAGTAAGTCTAACAGCCTCATCAATACCAAACTTTTCTTTAATATCAAGAGCCAAATCCAACTTACCTTGTTCAATCAAGAGCTGATTCTGATATTCCCTTGCAGTCATCGCTTTTTGCAAACCAATCACCTTAAAAAAAATAAATAGATGAAATAAATCACCTATTATTCAATTTTTCATTTTCCAACTCTTCTTTTGAAAAACCAGTAAGTCGAACAGCCTCATCAATACCAATCTTCTCTTTAATATCAAGAGCCAAATCCAACTTACCCAAGTCAATACCTTGTTCAATCAAGAGTTGATCCTGATATTCCCTTGCAGTCATCGCTTTTTGCAAACCAATCACCTCTTCCAATCTTACAATATCATCTAATGTCTTTGCATATTTGTGGATAACACTGCATTTGCAATATTAATTCTATCTTAAAGTTATAATCATCTATTCTAAGATTTTTAAGCAAAATACATACTTCTTCAAGAATTTCGTCTTGAGAATCTGTGAACATTTTTGGAATCATTACCAAATCCATTGCTTCAACCTTAGTTAGAATCTTGTTACTTTTAATTTTAGAAGTGATATTACTTAATCTTTGCCTACCATCCATTTGAGGATATGATTTGATTATAGGAGTTAATGTCAGCGTAGGAGACTTATTAAAAACTTTTTTACACTTATCAAGTTGTACAGTAGTCCTTATTGCATTAATTACTGGTAATTTAATACCATATTCAATATTAACCCTGTAATTATCAATTTTAACCAATGTATTGTTATCAACGCGTGTGCTTTCATCTTCAACGTTCATAACATAAGTTACTCCATTTAAATCCACAAAATATGTTGAATCGGTTCTAGGAACACCACCACCAGCATTGGGATATTCATTAGCACATGGTCCAATATATACACCAGGAAATTCCATATACTCATGAATAACATCCCCAGTATATGCCGATTGTCTTTTTAAAAGATTATCTTCAGGTTTGTCCATTCTTTCAATATTATTTTTTTCCATTAATACCTCCTATTAATTTTCGAAAATTAACTTTTGTTGATACATGCAGTTTAATATATTATTCTGGCTAGTATATAAGTGTTTTTAAATTTTAAAGAGCAATATTGCTTTAATATAAAATATTACGAAGTTAAAACAATTTTTTAATTAAAAGGAAACATTGTTGGCATAATTGAAAAAATCAATGTTTAAAAAAATTAATATTGAAAGAAACTATAAATAAAACACATGGGATTTTACAGAAAATACAATACAATTATCAGAACTGTGGACAACCTTGTAAAACTATACAAAGTGTCAAAAAAGGATAAACCAACAAAAAAAGATGATAAAAAATGAGAATTATTTATTTTATTGACTATAACTGTCCATACTCATATATTGGACTTAAGCGTCTTCAAAAAGCTGTCGAAAATGTCGGTGCGGATGTTGAATGGGAGATGAGATCATTTGAACTGGAGCCCACTTTAGGAAAAAGACAGGATAAAACCACTAGTGAAAATTATGCTGAAAAGCATGATGTTTCACTCGAAGAAGCTGAAGCAGAAATTTCTGAAATCGAAAGGATAGCACTTGAAGACGGTTTAAAAATTAATTATAAAGACATGCTTCTTGTAAGCTCCAAGGATGCGCTAAGGTTAACTAAATTCGCACAGAACAGACACCCTGAAGTTACATTAGAGCTTATTGATAAGATATTTGAAGCAAACCTTGTTAAAAACGAAAACATCTATAAAACTGAAATCTTAAAAGATATCGCTATTTCCTGTGGTATTGAAGAGTATGAGGCTTTAAAAATCCTTGATCAAAATTATTACAATATTGAAATGGAACTTGACAAGGAAGATGCCCTAAACAGCGGCATTACAGCAACACCATGCTTTATATTTGTTTTAAATGAGGATAAACTTATCATTCCGGGCGTATTTTCAACCGGAGAATTTGAAACCGCCCTAAATGATATGATCAGCGGAGAAATTGAAAACAAGACTTTTGTATAGGTAAATATTGATTTAAACTCGTTAAAGACTTATATAATATAAAATAGATAAGTTTAGTTCATGATTTTAAACAAAACAACCGGTGAACTAATAGATATCAAAATTGTATTTGCTGATAATTTTTTCAGACGTTTTAAGGGATTGATGTTTAAAAAGGATGTTGAATTTGGGCTATTGTTTATGAATTTAGTCGACCCGTCAATCCACACTTCTTTTATGAGATTTGACATAGATATCTATTTTCTAGATGAAAACAAGATTGTTTTTGAAAAGGCAACATTAAAGCCCTGGAAGTTTTATAAACCTCGAAAAAATGCAGAATATATTTTAGAAACAAAAAAAGATAAATTAAAGTTAAAAGTAGGAGAAAAATTAGATTTTGTCTAAAATTTCTTCCGGATTTTCAAAGATTTGGATATTGTCAATACTTGTCAGTTTGCGAGTATTTTCAATGTCAATATCCCTCATATAGATTGTAATGATTTTTCCTTCAGATATTGCATCATTTGGGCATGTATTTCTACACAAACCACAACCAATACATTTTGTCAAGTCTATTTCCTCATGAGGTATGATTGCACCCTGTTCGCATGCCAGTGCTGCAACACAATCGTCACAACCTTCACATTTGGAAAGTTCCATTTTTGAAGGTAAAACTGTGTCAATCGGACCTGGATGTATGTCAACAGGAACCATATAAACAGGTACGGCCCCTTTTCCAGCCTGTGCAACTGCATTTGTAACCAAAGTGTCTGCAATTCCATAGACTATTTTTGAAACTGTATTTGCTGTAGCCGGTGAAACTATAAGAAGGTCGTATTTTCCCAAAGAAAGACGACCGGTAATTGGATATGAAAATTTTTGGTTTGAATCAGTGGCCAATTCACGATATTTCCCGCCAGTTATATTGACAACTCTGTCATAAAGTCCATACATCTTAAGGACTTCTTCAGCTGCTCCTGAAAGAAATACTGTGACTTCGTGCTCACTAGCCAATTTTTCAGCTACTTTAACTGATTCTCTAAGTAAATGACCGGCACCGGTAAATGCAAATCCTATTCTCATTTTAATCTAATCTGTGATATTGGTAAGCTTCCCTATCTGAGAATGCA
>CAZOYH010000188.1:0-3284 GCA_964583995.1 uncultured Methanobrevibacter sp. | reverse complement strand
GTTTCAAATGCGATTTATAATGCTGCTGTAAGTCAGAATATTGAAATTGATGGTGAAACTCCTGTTTTGGGAGCTACAGATGATGGCAGTCTATATCAGGATGATCGTGAATACAATATGGATGTTCTTTTAACAGTTATGCATCAGGATGGAAGTGTTGTTTATAATCAAACATTGTCCTCTTCTTATTTGGGGGAAGTTTCAGATGTATTAACTGATTTAAAACCTGGAAAATATTATGTTACCTCAACACATTATGAAGATACATATTATAAAGGAATAACTAATTCAACATCATTTATAGTAATTCCAAAAGTAGATAATGGAATCTTAAAATCAACAAGCGAGGAAGAATTTAACTATGGGGATAAGGTCATGTGGACATTAACAATTGTAAATAATGGTCCAAATACTGCAACAAATGTTGTTGTAAATGATGTTCTCCCGGAAGGTTTAGATTTCATCAGTTCAGATAATGGTGATTATAATTATAGGACTGGAAAATTGACAATTGATAGTCTTGCTGTTGGCCAAGTAATGACTATTAACATATTAACTGAAATTAAAAAAACTGGAACAATTGTTAATAAGGCAACTGTAACCTGTGATGAATACGATATTGACTTGGGCAATAATCAGGATGATTCAACAATTTATGTTAATCCTGCCAGTGATTTGGAGATAACAAAATCAGTAAACAACTCAACTCCAAACTATAATGATGAAATTACATGGTCTATTGTGGTTAAAAATAATGGTCCTGATGATGCCACTGAAGTTAATGTATATGATGTACTTCCAGAATCATTAATCTGGAGGGAAGACAACAGTAATGGTAATTATGATCATGAAACTGGATTATGGGATATTGGAGAGTTAGCTAAAGGAGCTTCAATTACCTTAAATATTGTTTGCCAGGTTAATGGGACTGGTGTGACTGATAACTATGCTAATGTTACATGCCATGAATACGATTATAATCCTGCCAATAATTATGATAATAAGTCAATCAACGCCAAATCTGCTGTTGACTTATCAATAGTAAAATTAGTAAATAATACTGATCCAAACTATCTTGATTTAATTAAATGGACATTAATTATTTCAAATAATGGTCCAGATAATGCTAGTGATGTTATTATCAGTGAAAACATTCCTGACGGACTGACTTTAGTTAATTGGACTGCAAGTAAAGGAATATATGATAATGGAATGTGGGCGATGTGCTGTTTAAATAAAAGTGAAATTCAAACACTTGAACTCATTTGTAACGTTGATAAAACTGGTTATTTCAACAACATCGTAAGCATATCATCAAATGAATATGATTACAATCCTGAAAACAATGAGGATAATAGTTCCATTTCAGTTCCTGCAGCTTGTGATTTGGAAATAATCAAAACTGTCAATGATGAAAATGCAGATTTCGGAGATACAATAATCTGGATGATTATGGTTAGAAACAATGGTCCTGATGATGCAACTAATGTTGTTGTAATTGATTCACTTTCTCCAAGATTCACATTTAAAAACTACACTTCAACAAGAGGAGTATATGCTAACGGTGAATGGCAAATTGGTTCTTTAAGTGTTGGTGGTGTTGAATATTTAAATATTAGTGGAGTTGCAAATACAATAGGTGATATCAGCAATTATGCTGAAGTATCTGGCAGTGAACATGATTGGAATGAATCAAATAATTATGATTCAAGCTTTGTAGGTGTTGATTCAGTTGTGGATTTGGCCATTGAAAAATCTGTTGACAATTCCAATCCGAACTATGGAGATACAATAAAATGGACTTTAGTCGTAACAAACAATGGTCCGAATGATGCATCAAATGTGGTAGTACATGACACCCTTCCTGAAGGATTGACATTATTGTCATCAAGTTCCCAAAACTATGATGGTCATACATGGGATATTGGAGCTTTAAATGCTGGGAAAAGCGTGCAACTGGAGATTACATGTAAAATTTCAGCTACTGGTGACTTTGTAAATTATGCAGAGGTTTCTGGTGATGAAAATGATCCTTATTTAGCAAACAATGAAGCTAGTGCACAAATTCATGTTCGCCCAGCTAGTGATTTGTCAATCACCAAAATTGCTACAAAATATAACTACAGACTTGGAGAATTGGTAAATTATCGTATTGAAGTTGTAAACAATGGCCCAGATATGGTTGAAAACATTAAAGTGGATGAAATATTGGCCAGTTCATTATCTTTAAGGGATTATGAAGTCAGTAGGGGTGATTTTGATGAGGATGCTAAAACTTGGAGCATTGATTCTCTTGGATATGGTGAATCTGCAACTTTATTAATCAAAGCAGCGGCAGGTGAAGAGGGAATTAGTGAAAACAAGGTTTCAGTATCTGGTGATAACTATGATCCTGATTTAAGCAATAATGAAGACAATGCTGTTGTTGAAGTTTCAGATATTCCAAAAAACTCTACTGTAGTGCCGAAAAATCATGAAATTACAAAAAATATAATTAAAACTAAATATCCTGCAAAAGCAGCTTATGAAATACTTAAACGCAATGTTTCAGGTAATTCTATCTTTGTATTGTTAATTTCATTGATTTTTACAATGGTATTTTTAGGTAAGGGTATTTCAAATAGAAGATAAATTTAAGTAGCATTTTTGCTACTATTTTTTATTTTTTTAAAACGATTTTTCAAAATTATTGAAGTATACGAATTATTAATTTCATGGTTAATTATTTTATAGGTTGGCATAATAACTACCCAAATAATGCTTCAATTTTGCAATTTAAACAAAACCTTTAAATAAAACTTCCAATAAATATGTGGTTAGATATTGATGAAATAATATTTTTTTGAAAAAATTAAAGAGTGAATCAATATTTTTAAATAAACGAAACGAGGTGTAATTATGGCTGAAGAAATGATTGAAGAAACTTCTGAAGAATTCATTGAGGAAGATGAAGAAAAATTACCTTTCGCTAAAGCTGAAGTTGTACGTTTAATGAAAGAAAATCTTGATGATGACAAGATGATTAGGGAAAGAGTTAAAGTGGAAATGAACAAATTCTTAGGTGATGTATTGAAAAACGTATGTAAGCAATTAAATGATTACCCTTACACTACAATTGAATACGAAATGCTTAAAGAATCTACTTATCCTTATACCAACATTGAAAGAATCAATCAAGAAAAAGAAAGAATATTATTACATTTAGAAGCTATTAAAGCAGATTGTAATGCATTAGCTATGGATGTACAAAAAACCTTAAAATTAAAAGATGTTGTTGAAGAAGA
>CAZOYH010000187.1:0-3334 GCA_964583995.1 uncultured Methanobrevibacter sp. | reverse complement strand
TGTGGATTGTACCGGTACATCCTGCATTGTAAAACGAAGATATTTTAAAAGACTTAGTAGAAAACTATAATTTGACTCCAACAACTGGAGATGCATTAGCAGATATTAAAACAATTATGGGGGAATAACCTATGAGTGAGGATATTATGGCTAAAGCTTTAGATATCCAAAAATTAGTTGAATACCAAGACGATACTGTTGTCAGCCGTGAAGTAATCAAAAAGGAATTGGGAACCGTAACATTCTTTGCCTTTGATCAGGGTCAAGGGCTATCAGAACACTCAGCTCCTTTTGATGCGATGGTTCAAGTAATTGATGGTGAAGCTGAAATTACAATTTCTGGTGTAAAAAATACTGTCAAAGCCGGTGAGATTATTATCATGCCTGCAAATGAGCCACATGCACTTCAAGCTGTAAACAGCCCATATAAAATGATCTTAACCATGATAAAATCTGGTTAATAGTAATGTAGTTTAGGTTTGTCTTATATTAAAAGACAACCTTTATTATATTTATTTTCAGCAAGGGGAAAAATCAGAAGTTTATTAAATTGGATGTGGACAGTATCATGGAAATCGATTGTTTTAATTCAATTTAAATATCCATTCTTCTTTTTTATTTATTTTAGTTAATCACTTACGCCTAAATTATTCTGTGACTTATTTTTCATTTAAGATTGATAGGCTTACAAATATCAGTTTATAGGCTATTTTTTTACACAACCGTTATTATTTGTGGACTCATGTTAGTCATTTTTGGACTATTGATTTACCTAATTTTAATCAATTTAAAGATTAATTATTTTAATACTTAGTTTAAAATTTTTAATTATTTTGTTCATTATTTTAATTATTCTACTATTTAACTTATTTTTTCAAAAAGTGGACTCCAAATGGACTCTTGATTTAATCAGGTAAATTCAATATTGGATAATAAATATTTAACTATTTTTATATTGAATTATTTTTTAAACTCAATATTGATTTTAATTTATTAATTGGTGTTATTTTTCTATTTGGGATAATATTTATATGTGATGAAATCATAGATATTTGTATATAATTTAGATTTTTAGGAAAAATTATCATGAAAGTTGAAGTTTTTATCAGCAGCAATCAAAGTGAGTTTGCATCCGAAAGGCAGTTCATTGCAGATAACATTAGAAATGATCCTGTATTTGATAGTTATTTTAATGTCTATATTTTTGAGGAGGATAGTGCAAAAGCCGAACCTTCAGATAAAGTATTTACAGAATGTGTAGAAAAAGCAGACATTTATATAGGCTTGATTGGAAATGAATATGGATTTGAATATGCTGGGGGTGTTTCAGCTACAGAATTTGAATTCAACAGATTCAATGACAAAAATCCAAATTCATATTTCTTCGTTAAAATGGATGATGATGCTGATGTTAAATCCAAGAAATTCTTTAACAGGATAAAAGATTCCAAAAGATATAAAAGATTCAAAACAAATGATGATTTAATCAGAGAAGTTAAAATAGCATTGAGAGAGTGCATGGTAGGTCATTCAAAAAGAAATGTTTTTGATTCAGCAATCATTGAAGATTCCACATATGAAGATGTTGATGAAACTGCAATTGGACTATTTAGGAAATTCCTTAAAAATCAAACAATCAAAGAATTATTCAATGAAAGAAGCAACGAACAGGTTCTGGAATGTATTGGTGCAGGAAAAATAGATCCGAAAGGTGTGTTTCATTTAAATAATGCGGGAGCTTTATTTTTTGCAAAGGACATCACTAAATTTGGCCTTGGCTATGAAGTAAAAATGGTCAGATTCAATGGTGTTGACAGACGTGTTCTCATTGACCAGACGACAAGTACTTCGTCCATTTTCATTTTATTAAATCAATTTGAATCATTTTTCAACAGAAATACTAAAACAGGAACATTTATTCAAGGATTTGAAAGTTATGATGTTCCAGAATATCCAATTGAAGCAGTAAGGGAAGCATTTGTCAATGCTGTTGCTCATAGGGATTACTCACTAACGGAGGACTGTATAACATTTTATATTTATGATGATCGCATTTTAGTTTCAAGTCCGGGTAGTCTTCCAGACCCGTTAACTGTTGAAGATTTGAAAATAGAGGTTAATCCAAAACACAGGAACAAAACCATCTGCAGAATATTTAAATATACAAAATTCATGGAGCACTTTGGAACTGGAATAAATCGTATGAGGGGAGAAATGCTGGACAGTGGTCTTCCAGAACCTGAATTTTATGACGGCAATTATTTCAAAGTCATATTAAGAGGGCCTAACGGCAAACTGATTGTCACAGAAAAACATCTAAAAGAAGATAGTATTGATTTATCAGGTTATGATTTAAATAAACGTCAATTGGAAGCAGTTACAGTAATGTTTAATGAAGGAGTTACATTCACATATAAAAGCTATGCACAACACTTCAACGTCTCTTTAACAACAAGTAAGAGAGACTTGCAGAGTTTGGTTGATCAGAATCTAATTAACAAATATGATGTTGATAGTGTTAAAACATTCTCATCAAATGGACTCTAACATTAGATTTTTGGACTCTTGACTAACGCCATTTTAATTAATTTGGTGATTATTTATTTTGATAGTTGGTTTGAAATTTTTAATTATATTATTCATTATTTTGATTATTCTATGATTTGACTTGTTTTTTCAAAAAATGGACTCCAAATGGACTCTTACTTAGAATCAATAAAATCATTAATGTCCTATTGAAAATAGTTTTTATCAAAATATTTAATGTTTGGATTTTATATGTGATGGTTTCATTGATGTGATGTTGTTAATTTAATATCTGATTTTTTTTAGATTTGATTGTATGAGGTGTCATTAACATTAACACTCACCTTCCTACAAATCAATCCTATTTTTCACTGAGATATATTAAAGAATTTCATAAATTAAATTTTCAATAGTTTGTTGAATGTGGTGAATGATTAGATTCAGAAATTTTAGAAATGTTTGAAATATATTTCAGTCATTCAGTCAAATCGGTAGGTTTATAAATATCAGTTTATAAGCCTTTTTCATGTTAAGGAGAGTTGGATTTTGTCATGAGGATGTTTGAACCAATTTTTGAAAGTAGGATGGTGTTGCCTGTTTCCCACAACACTGAATCGTATAGATTTTCCTTGTTTTTTAGGTGATTTTTAACTTTATATTAGTTTTAATCTTAAAAACCTCGGTTTTGATAAGCTCGGGCTATCACATAGGAAGGTTCATAGAAAGCACTGCAGTTATAATTATCTATCACATCACATATGTCATCATTATATACTCTTATAATGCCATCAACATAATCTTCTTTGGA
>CAZOYH010000186.1:0-3342 GCA_964583995.1 uncultured Methanobrevibacter sp. | reverse complement strand
ATAAGTATAGCTCTTGAAATTATTGAAATAATCATTATGATTTTTAAATAATTATTTGAGGGTAGTAATTTGTTGTTGAATGTAAAGGAAGGAGTATAGCATTCTTTCTCTAGTGGGGTCCTACCTACCATTTAATAAAAGCAAAATAAGAGAAAAAATTTATATATATCTTATAATAAAATAAATTATTGAGGTTTTTGCCTCATTTTTCTGTAAACATAATGTGGTTAGAATCATTGATTCTAGCTTCATTTACCTTTAAAACTTTTTTTAATCTTTAAACATTTCTCTCAGTTCTCTTCTAAGTAATTTCCAGCCGTTTACTCTTGGAAGTTCATCCAAATCATAGATTTCACGTGGAACCTTATATCTTGAAAGGTTTTCACGAGCATATTCAAGTAGACCTTCACTATCGTTTTTATTCTCCCATACGACAGCTGCTACTGGAATTTCTCCTCTGTGACAGTCATTTATACTAAAAATAGCTATTTCTTTAACTTCAGGATATTTTATCAGGACTTCCTCTACTTCGGTTGGATATATTTTCCAACCGCTCATTACAATCATGTCTTTTTTACGGTCTGTGATAAATAAACGGTTGTCTTCATCAAGGTATCCTATATCTCCTGTTAAAAACCATCCGTCTTCTAAAAATGTTGCTTTGGTTTTTTCTTCATTTCCCCAATAGCCTTTTGCAACTGCAGGTCCTCTTAGAGCAATTTCGCCCTGTTTGTATTTTTCCATAATTATTGATGAGTCATCTTCATCAACTATTTTTACTTCTGAAAAGCATACTGGGTGGCCTACACTTTCGAATCTGTCTGCTTCACGGTAATCTTCAGGTCTGATTACTGTGCCTGTTCCGATTACGATTGTTTCTGACAGTCCGTAGGCATTGATGATTGGTATGCCGTAAGTCTGGTGGAAATCCTTCCATATCTTTTTGTGTAGAGGTCCTCCGCCTGAAATAATTTCACGAACAGTTTTTAACTCTTCACGTTTATCCATTGTAGTTAATGAGTGTATTACTGGGGGCATTCCGGTTAAAACGGTAACATTTTCCTTTTTACATAAATCCAGATATTCGTCTAAGTTGAACTGTTCTATTAAAATGTAGTATGCTGCCGCTCTTAGTGCAGCTATTGACCATGAAAGACCAACGTGGGCCATTGGATAAATACCTAAATAAACATCATCCTGTTTTAGGGTTAATACATCACATTCGTTGTGAATTGCAGTAAAATAGTTTCCATGAGTTAGCATTGCACCTTTCGGCTTACCTGTGGTTCCTGATGTGTATTGCAGTTGACATAAATCATCCCAATCAGTGTTTTCAGCAGGTAAAACTTCACAGTATTTAAATGATGCAATGTCTTCTGGAATATAAGTATTAATATCTATAATGTCTTCAGCTTCATCATCTGTAATCATTAGTTTTGCTTTTGAGTCTTCCACAATGTATTCAAGTTCGGAAGCTGTAAAGACTCTGTTTGTTGGAATTGCTATTGCACCTATTCTCCATATTGCAAAAAGGGAAAATAAGTATTCTTCTGAATTTTTTAAATAAATTAAAACCCTGTCACCTTTTTTTATTCCTAAATCTTTTAGTCCACGTCCTATTTCAGAAACTATTGATAGGATTTCTCCTGAATTGTATTTATTTTTGGTTGTCGGGTTGTATAGTACATCTTTATCTAAACGTTTTGAATTTGCATCTAAAAAAGTAGTAATGTTAAGCATTAAATTAACTCCTTGACGATAGCTTTGGTAATGTCAATTGTTGATGCGTCTCCACCTAAATCTGGTGTTCTGATTTTACATTCGGCTATTACCTTTTCAACAGCATTTTTAATGTCATTTGATATTTCCCATTCGCCCAGATAGTCAAGCATCATTGAAGCTGAAAGTATCATTGAACAGGGATTTGCAATATGTTTTCCGGCTATATCTGGTGCTGATCCGTGAACAGGTTCAAAAAGTCCGTTGTGATCTCCGATATTTCCTGATGGCGCAAGACCTAATCCTCCTACAAGGCCTGCGCTTTCATCAGACAGTATGTCTCCAAACAGGTTGCTTGAAACTATAACGTCAAAGTTTTGGGGTTGTGTTAAAAGATACATTGCTGTTGCATCAACATAATAGTCTTCTGCAGTAATTTGCGGGTATTCGGCTGCTACTTTGTAAAAGCTTTCCTTAAAAACACCATCTGTTTTTTTTAAGACGTTGCTTTTGTGAACACAGGTGACTTTGCTTTGGCCTCTTTTAATGCACAGGTTAAATGCAGCCTTTGAGATTCTCTCTGATGCTTTTTTTGTGATTACTCTCTCAGCAACCATCATGTTTTCATCACCATATTCTATTTGTGAGTAAAGACCTTCTGTGTTTTCACGCACTATTACAAAATCAATGTCGTCACGGATACAGTTTACACCTTTATATGATTTGATTGGTCTGATATTTGCATAAACGTGTAGGGCTTGTCTTAAATTTATGATTGGACTTGGCTGGCCAGGTGTTGATGTTGATGCTCCAAATAAGACTGCATCGTTTTTATTTGCTATTTTGATGGTTTCTTCAGGAAGTGTAGTTCCGTTTTTCTTAAAGCATTCATATCCGGCTTCACCATATTCAAAACTAAAGTTTAAATCCAGTTTGTCGAGTAAATATTCGCAGGCATTCATCACTTCTATGCCTATTCCGTCCCCGCTAATTATTGCAATATTATACATTATTTCACTTAAGTCAATTTTGTAGTATACTAATAATTAGATGTTATTAGTATTTAAGTTAGTTTAAATTTTGTTCGTATACTATCGAAATACTTTTATATTACCAAAGTTATAATTATATATTAACTACAAAACTAATCATAGATTTTCCTATTGAATTTGTGAGGGATTAAAATGGAAAGAAGTATCGATGAGTTAATTGAATTATTAAATGATAAAGATGACTTTGTTGTTGAAGATGCTGTTGGTGAATTAGAATTAAGAGCTGAAGAAGCAGTTGATCCATTAATTGATGCATTATCTCACAGAAAAAAACAAATCAGATTAAATGCAGCAACCCTGCTTGGTGCAATCAATGATCCAAAAGCAATTCCGGCTTTAATTGATACATTAAGGGACAACAACAAATTAGTTAGAAGGGAAGCTTCCACTTCCTTAAGCCGTATGGGTGAACCTGCTGTCGAACCTTTAATGGCAATCTTGGATGATGAAGATTGGAGAGTAAGAGGAACTGCTGCTTGGGCATTAGGAAACCTAAACGATGAAAGGGCTATTCCAGCACTTGAAAAATTGCTTGATGATGAAAGCGGTTTTGTAAAATCCGGTGCTGAAA
>CAZOYH010000185.1:0-3343 GCA_964583995.1 uncultured Methanobrevibacter sp. | reverse complement strand
ATAATCAAGTTAAGATAAGACAAAACCTAATTAAAACTAATACTATTAAATATAACTAACCTACTATATAAAGGTTACCTTATTTTAGGCAAAAAATGGGAAAAACATAATATCAAAATTGATATTAACCCATTATTTCTTCACAAATGCTCTCTCACACATTCCTTATATTCTAACTTCTACAAATACATTTTCACCCAACCGTCACCGTGATACAATGCAATTCAACCGAGAAAAATATATTGATTTATTAATGTATGTTCTGGTAAAATCCTACAACAAGCCCCATTTCGGGAAAACCGTTTTATGTACATTATTATATTTCATCGATTTCAATTATTATGAAAAATATGGAAAATTCATCACACATGAAACCTACATCAAGTCAAAAAAGGGCATAAAACCAAAACATTTCAAAGAAATTAGTGATGAATTAATCTCTAAAAAACAGCTGTTCTTGCGAAAAGAACCTTACTATCACAGGACAATACACAGATACTATCTGACAATAATCCCCACAGTCAAATTCAGCCAAAAAGAATATGAAATAATCGATTTAACAATCAACAAGCTAATTAACAATAATGCGCACAACCTAACCAAATATGTGAAAAACAACCCCAGAGTAATTGAAACAGAATTTGGAGAAAATATCAACAAATAGTTTTATTTATTGCAAATACAAAAATATTATTTAATAAAAAATTATGGGGTTAACATGGCAATAAAAGTTAAAAAAAGGAATTTCTTGAAAAAAAAGAAAATAAAAGAGATAAAAGCTGAATTAGGAGAATATGGAGATTTACTTCAGGGAAAAAAGAATGTTGAAATTCTTGAAGCAGAACCTAATTCATTTATTTTAGTGGACGGTGAACCTTACATCATCATTATCGACGACAAACCGTTTCCAACACTTAAAGCAGCACTTGCAAACCAGATTGATGCTAAAACCGTTACTGTAGACATGGGAGCCATCAGATTTGTAAGCAACGGTGCAGACATTATGAGTCCCGGAATCGTAGATGCTTCAGAAGGAGTAAACCCTGGAGACATTGTATTAATCATTGATGAAACACATGGAAAACCGCTGGCTATTGGAGTAAGTTTAATCAGCGGTGAAGAAATGGTTGAAAACGACTCAGGAAAAGCTGTTGAAACCAAACATTATGTCGGTGACGACATCTGGAACTTTGAAATATAAGGTGAGTGAATGGCAGAATTAAGATACAGAGCAGGTAAAATCAGAGATCCTAGAGTTCACAAGGTCGGCATAATCGCCTTAGGCTCACACCTTGAAAATCATGGCCCTGCACTTCCAATTGATACCGATGCAAAAATTGGAGCAAACATTGCCTTTAAGGCATCCCTTGAAACCGGAGCCAAATTTCTGGGAATAATATTTCCCGCTTACGAATTGGACACCATTGACCATGGAGTCCATGTTTCACTTGACGTGTTAAAGGAAAATGTTATCAATACCCTAAATTCCGCTAAAAAATTCTTGGATATAGAAAAAGTTGTTATTGTTAATTCCCATGGAGGAAACATTCCCCTTATGGCAGAATTATGGGATATTGAAGATAAAACTGACCTAGCAATTACATTCAACAATAAGGTAATCTCATCTGAAGGTCCTCATGGTGGAAGCGGTGAACTGTCAATGGCCAAAGTTTTAGGCATTTTAGATGAAACTGAAATAGAAAACCAAGCCAACTTTGATGAATATGAAGAAGTTGGACTACATGGATTTAAACAGGCACGCCGTGATGATCCAAACATCGAAGAAGGAGCAAAAGACGTTGAAGAAAACGGCGTTTATGTAGATGAAGACTACGGAAACCGACTGTTCAGTTTAGCCATTAATTCTGTAATATTTGATGTTGAAAAACTATTGGATTTCTAATACGTGCTGTCATCGGTTGTGGTTTCTACATTAGAACTTCCAGTAGAACTTGAGCTTCCAGAATTACTGTTACTTCCACTGGAACTAGATGAACTGGAACTTCCACTATTATCACTATCCGAATCATCAGTTGTAGTCTCTACATTAGAATCGTCAGATGATGAACTTGTTGAATAATCAGTGTAATCAGGATTTCCATAACTGTTACCAGTATCTCCTGTATCATCAGTAATAGCTGAAAGATTATCCAATACACCACCACTATCCTCTTCATTTGGCATAATGGATATTGGTCCGGTCATAGATGCACAGACGCATGCTAGACAAAAAGCTATAATAGCTATTATGAATATTACCAAAACAGTAGCAGATCTACTTGACATGATTACACCTTTAAAAATTAACTAACAATAATATTATAATATAAGTTATATAAATATATTGGTTATACTATGAAAACTATTAAAAACCCAGTTCAATGCGAGATTGTTATTAAAAAATCCCAGTTTATCTGTTCTTTATTTCCAACCAATACAAAAGCAGAATCAAAGGAAATAATTCAGAAACTGAATAAACAATACTCAGATGCCACCCATAACTGTACTGCCTATATTGTTAATGACGGAGAAGGTTTTGACGATGACGGTGAGCCCGGTGGAACTGCAGGAAAACCTATGATTAATGTTTTAAGAAAAAACGAACTTCATAATGTAACAGCAGTCGTTACAAGATATTTTGGCGGAATCAAACTTGGAGCCGGAGGGCTGGTGAGAGCATATTCAAAATCAGTTATGGAAGCCATTGGTGAGGCAGAAATACTTGAGATAGAAGAGTATGATGTTTTTGAAATTGTTTTTGAATACTCAGACATTAAGATAGCAGATACAGAAATCAGAAATAACAGTCTGGAAGTTATTGATAAGGATTACACTGATAAGGTAATCTATGATATCGTATCAAAAGACAACAGAGACATTGTAAAGATATTTGAAAAGTACTCTGGAAAAATAAAAGTCAATTATAAAAACAAGCAATTTTTAGAAAAAATTTAAAAATGAAGAACTTATTGTTCTTCAAAGTTTGCTGCAGGCACACCGCAAACAGGGCAGGTGTAGTCTTCAGGTAATTCGTCTTCTTCAAGAACAAATCCGCATACTTTGCAAACGTAAGCCATTGTTACACTCTCATTCTACTTTTTCAAACATGTCAGCTGTTGCGCCACACATTGGACATTTGTAGTCTTCTGGAAGTTCTTCGAATTCGTCAGTTACATATCCGCAAAGTTTACATTTAAATTTTGCCATTTTTAACAATCTCCTTAAAATTGTATATTTAATAGTAGTTTATTTTAATGAATATTTAAATTTTTTCAAACATTGCCTTAGGCATTCTGCATTTTGGACATTTAAAAGAAGATGGTAAGTCTTCAAATTTAGTTCC
>CAZOYH010000184.1:0-3390 GCA_964583995.1 uncultured Methanobrevibacter sp. | reverse complement strand
GCTGTTAAAAAAACTCAAAGGGAGGATAGCTAATGGCACAAACACAACTTGCGATATTATTCACATCAATTGCTTTAGTTGTCATTGGACTTTACTCAGCAATTTTCATTGATAATATCATAAAAAAGATTATTGGTATTAGTTTCATTGAAGAAGGTGCAAACTTATTCATTGTCGCTATTGGTTATAAAGCAGGTGGAGTAGTACCAATTTTGATGCCGGGAATGGATACTTCATGGTTCGCATCAAATGCTGCTTATCCATTACCTTTCGGTTTGGTACTTACCAGTATTGTAATTGGTGCAAGTACTTTAGCAGTCATGCTTGCTTTAGTAATGGTTCTTTATAAGAGATATGGCACTTTATCTACAAAAGTAATGTTGGCAGATACATCCAAACAGGAGGAATACAATGAATGAATTAATTCCACTTATGGTTATTGTTCCATTGATGGCGGCATTAATTATCAGTGCTTTTTCAAGGTTCAACACAGTAACTAAGATATTTGCATTTGTTGTTGCAATCTGTCTTCCAATTATACCGTTAATGTCTAATTATGGTTTGCATTACTTTGGAGGTTATGCTCCGATGTTGGATAATGTAACCAGTGTCATGTATCATCCTGCAATCACATATTCATTCACATTCTTGCAGCAAATTTTCATAGTAATGATTGGTCTTTTAACATTTTTGGTTGTATTTATCTATTTAACCAAATATAAGAAAATTTCAGGACCATATTTATTCCTATTGTTCTTAGGTACTGCTGCTGTAACTGCAATGCTTTTGACTGATGATATTTTCCACATGTTTGTATTCTTTGAAATATTGGCACTTGCACAGGTAGGTATTGTAGCAGCTTCATCAATTGATTACAGTTATGAAATGGCTTTGAAATATATGATTTTAGGATCAATCGGTTCTCCAATCATGCTTTTAGGAATTGGGTTCTTATTGGCAATGACTGGAAGTGTAAATGTTACTGATATTGCTGCTGCGGTTCATAATGGTTTAGTTGATGCTACTTCTCCAGTATTTTTATCTTCACTCGGATTGATATTCTTTGGTTGGTTATACGCATCCGGTTTACCACCATTCCATACTATAAAATCTGGAATATATTCAAAAGCAGAACCTCATGGAGCAGCACTGCTTCAATCATTTACAGTTATTTCAATGATTTCCATTGTATTAATCATGTTTAGAATCTATTCAACATTACCGATATTTGAAGTTCTCATAGTCTTCTTCTCTATCTTGGCTATGATATTGGGTGTCTCTCTTGCACTTACCCAAACAGACTTCAGAAGAATGATTGGATTTTTAGCTGTTGGTGAACTTGGGTTCATTGGATTGGGTATAGGTCTTGGAACTCAGTATGCAATAACTGCAGGATTGTTCCAAGCATTAAATGAAATTATTATCACTGCATTATTATTCATTGGATTTGGCGCAATAGTTAATGCAACAGATGAAGTGGATACTCGCAAACTCGGAGGTCTTCTTGCATACCATCCGAAAGTAAGCTTAATGCTTTTAATTGGTGGTTTGGCAATGGCTGGTGTTCCTCCTTTAAGCGGTTTCCAATCTAAATTAATGCTCGTTCAGGCATCTTTAAGTTGCGGATTCCCAGAGATATCTATTTTGGCTATTATGGTAAGTATAGCGACATTTGTTGTGTTTGTTAAAACATTCTATGCAATGTTTTTAAGACCGAAACCAAACGATTTGGAACTTGAAGGAAAAAGCGTTCCAAAATCTATGATTTTCACAATGGGAGTTTTATTGATAATTATTATCCTTTTAGGTATTTTCCCAGATGTTGTGACAAGTGGAATTTCTAACTTTGTAGGAGGACTATTATGAAACTTTATGATCAGATATTTGATGTTGTAAAACAATTCAGAAAATTGTTTTCTCCAGGCCCTGTAACTAATGCAGATGTCTCTGGAAGCATTACAGCAGAAATATTTTTAATTGTATCATTAGTATTATCAGCAATATTGTTAAGACATCTAAGTGTTTTGCTGGCCGGTCTTGTTACATTAATATTGGCTATTGTGTTAATTTCAAATATTCCTCTTATTCCTAAATTTAAAATAGAACAAGAGGATTCACTTGAAAAAATGTTGTTTTATGCAGTAGTTACACTTTCAATTATTGTTGTATTCATGTATTGGGGTGGTAATCTTGTCTGATAAGACTACTATTCGTAATTTAATTGCAGGAGTATTAGCCGCTATATTTTCCGTAACATTATTCGATGCGGTTTTCCATTTAAGTAGCATAATTAATCCTGGTGTAAGCAATATTTACAATTATTTAGGAACACAAATTGCACCAAATATGGTAACTGTAGTAATTTTTGATTTCAGAGCATACGATACATTAGGTGAATCAATTATTCTACTTACTGCTGGTTTAGTGGTTTTACTTATATTTGGTAGAGGATTGTTGGGGGATAAAAGATGAGTCAGAATAGTATGATTTTAAAACTTATTTCCGTGCCAATCTCAATTATCTTAATTTGTTTAGGTATAATGACCATTCTTGGAGGACACATTACTCCTGGAGGGGGTTTCCAAGGTGGTGCTATGATTGCTAGTGGTGTAATATTGTCCATTTTAGTTTATGGATTAGGTAATTCTCCATTTGAATTCTCTCATGCATTTATTGAAGTTTTCGAATCTATTGGTGCATTAGGATTTATCATATTCGGTTTAATCGGATTATTTGTTGGAGGATTTTTCCTATACAATGTCGGTACTGATATTCTCAACGTTGTTCCGGCATCCATCCAGACAATATTGCATTATCCTGATGTTACAAATGCAGGAATAATTCCGTATCTTAATATTTTCGTAGGTTTGAAAGTATTTGTCGGATTATCATCAATTGTAATTGCATTTGAAGGATTTAAAAAGTTAACTGAGGGGGGTGAATGATGTTAAGTTTAGGACCAATTATATTTGGATTAATATTGGGTTTAATTATTGGATCTCAACTTAAGCTTGGTAAAACTGATGCAGAATTCACTCTCGGGTCATTTATAGTAATATTAATCGCAGGAATTATTGTAGCATGGCAATCAGGTAATTATCCATTTTACTCTGATTTACCAATCTCTACTGCATTTTTATCTGCTTTAATAGGAATTTTTGTAGGCAAACTAATATTTGCAAGGAGTAAATAGGGAGTTATTAAAATGTTTTTAACAACTAATACATGTGATGGAAAAAGAGAATGTATTAAACAATGTCCTACAAAAGCTATTAAATTCATCAACGGTAAAGCTTTTAGTTGCCTTACTTGCGGAATATGTTATAAAAACTGTCCTAATGGAGCAATATTTCAAAATAGCTATGGAGGATATGTTGTAGACAGAGCCAA
>CAZOYH010000183.1:0-3391 GCA_964583995.1 uncultured Methanobrevibacter sp. | reverse complement strand
TGTAAAACCTGTTTCTCTCATGATTGTCTGAAACATCGCCGTTATTCCACGGCCTAAACCCTGAAAAACATATGTTGATGCAACACCTACAGCCATGGTCGGATAATAAATCACAACCCATGCCAAAAAGCTTGTCAGCTCAGAAGCTATTCTCACACTGGTTCCAGAAGATGCAAAAATTGATGCAATATCTCCCGCAAACACGTTTGTCAAGATTGCAACGGCAAATGCAAAAATCATTGAGATTTTCATTGCATATCTGTGAGCTATCTGAATGTTTTTATAATTTTTTGCGCCAAAATTGGCGGCAATTACGCTAATCAATGCTGTTCCGATAGCCAATATGGGTGTTGTCCCTATTACGACAATTCTCCAACCTGTTGAGTATACTGCAACCGAATCTGTTGAACCTACAAATGCTAAAAGAGCTGAAAAGACCGCTGCAAAAAAGGCATTGTTTAACAATTGAATACTTGCAGGAATTCCGACTTTGACAATGTCGAAGCTTATGTCTTTTTTAAAATTGAAATTGCTTAAAATAGGCTTTAAAAAAGTGTCTTTTTTAATATAAAACCAATAAATCAGAATCAATATTACAAAAACTGAAGAAATCAGTGTTGCAATAGCTGCTCCCTTAACACCTAAATTTAAAGTATAGATGAAAATAGGGTCTAAAATCATGTTTAGAATAGCTGAAGCCGCCATGGCATACATCGGTCTGGTTGAATCGCCTTCACCCCTAAAGATACCATACAAAGCATTTGACATGATGATGAATATTGAACCTAAAATAATAATATTCCCATAATCGGTTGCATAGCCAATAGTCTGGCCGACACCCATAGCATTTAGAATTGGAACAAGCAAAACCAAAAGCAAAACTGTAATTATTATTGATATGAGAATATCTATCAAAATTGAGTGAATTGATGCATTATCTGCCTTAATTTTGTTTTCTTCACCAATATATTTTGAAATTGCAAAGGCAGCACCTGCCCCCAAACCGTTTCCAAAACCAACCAGAATCATGAATATCGGTGTGAAAAATCCAACACCTGCTAAAGCATCGGCTCCAAGACCTGACACCCATGCAGCATCAATTAAATTGTATAAACTAGAAATAAGAAGTGAAATAATCAAAGGTATAGACATGTTTAAAAGAGCTTTCTTGGGATTTCCTAAAAGAATATCTACACCATCTGAATTATTTCTACTTTGCATAAGTAATTATTAAAATTTATTCAGATATAAAATTATTCAATTACTAAAAGAAAAAAAGAGAATTAGAATAATGGATCTTTCACCATTCCAATTCTTAGGGAATTTAAGATTACTAAAAGAGTTAATCCCAAATCTCCAAAACCAACAGACATCATCAAAGTTATTATGCCTAAAATAGCTAAAACAACACACAATAATTTTACTGCAATCGCAACAGAAATGTTCTGTTTAATTATGCCCATTGTTTTGTGAGATAAACTGAATAAATATGGCAATTTGGATATATCATCCTGCATCAGCGCCACATCTGCTGTTTCTATAGCAACGTCTGATCCTGCTGCACCCATTGCAATACCTATGTTTGCACGTGCAAGTGCCGGAGCATCATTGATACCGTCACCAACCATCGCAACGTCACCAAACTTGTTTCTGATTGTATCTAAGATGTTTAGCTTATCTTCCGGAAGCAAATTGGAATATACATAGTTGATTCCAAGTTTTTCTGCAACACTTTTAGCAGCGACCTTATTGTCTCCGGTAAGCATTACAGTTTGTACACCCTGCTTATTCAAGTCATCAATGACTTCTGCAGCATTATCTCTGATTTTATCAGACACAGTGATAATTGCCAATACTTTTTGAGCATTTCCAACGAATACAATGGTTTTTCCATCTGCAGAATAGCTGTTTATTTCATCTCTTGAGATATTAAACTCAGATTCTTCAATTAAAGACTCATTTGCAGCATAGAACTGCTCACCATTAATGTTTCCAATAATTCCTTTACCTGGAACATTTCTAAACTCTCCAATTTCATCAAATTCAATTTCGTTTAAATCTGCATGATTTACAATGGCCTGTGCAATTGGGTGTGAAGAATTATGCTCCAGAGATGCTGCAATTTTTACAATATCCTCTTTTGAGTAGGAATCATCCAATACAATAACTTCGCTTAACTCCAATTTTCCTTCTGTTAAAGTACCTGTTTTATCAAAGATTACTGCTTTAACTCCACGCATCTCTTCAACATATGTACTTCCCTTAATTAACACCCCATTTTTAGTAGCTGCAGTAATGGCGGACACCATACCTACAGGTGTTGAGATTAAAAATGCGCACGGACAGGAAATAACTAAAAGTGAAAGAGCCTTATAAATCCAATCGACCAATGGCTGGCCAAATAACAATGGTGGAATGAATGCAACACAAGCTGCAGCAACCATCATGACAGGAGTATAATATTTAGCCACTTTTTCAACTAATGACTCAGTTTCTGATCTGTTGAGTTGGGATCTTTTAACCAATGTTACAATTTTTGAGATAACTGAATCTTTTGCTTTTTTAGTTACAACAACTTCCAGATAACCGTCTTCATTGACAGTTCCTGAAAATACCTCATCACCAATTTCTTTTAATACAGGAACGCTTTCACCAGTAATTGAAGCCTGATTGATTGAAGATGAACCGGAAATGACATGACCATCAAGAGGAACCTTATCCCCAGGTTTTACAATAACAATTTCACCAATATTTACATCATCAACGTTTCTGATTTCTTCCAAGTCCCCAACTTTGACTCTTGCAGTTTCAGGTGCAATTTCAACCAATGATTTAATTGAGCGTTTAGCCCTGTGTTCAGCATAATCCTCTAAAAATTCTGCAATGTAATATAAAAATGTTACTGCAGCACCTTCTTCAGGGTGTCCAATGATAAATGATGCAACACATGCAATACACATTAACATTGCAGGACCGACAGTGTGTCTGTTAACTAATGATTTATAAGCCATAACAGCTATTTCATAACCTGCAATAATAGCACCCAACATGAAAATGATAGTTACAATAGTTGGATTGAATGATAACCATTCCAGAATATGGCCTGCTGCAAAACAGATTCCACTTGCAACGATGATTTGAATTGGCCTATTGGCAATTAACGGTTTTCCTTCAGCCAATAACTCGCCTTCATGGCCATGGTCATGCCCATGGTCATGGTCGTCATCTGCACAATCCGGACAGCCACATAAGCTTATTTCAACATCTTCATCATGGCCATGACAGTCACAATCTGGATCAGAACAGGACTCAACTTCATTATGGTCGTGTTCGTGATGCTCATGCTCATCATGACAACCACAATCATCATCAACACAAACATCAGCTTCCA
>CAZOYH010000182.1:0-3427 GCA_964583995.1 uncultured Methanobrevibacter sp. | reverse complement strand
TTGCTTATGAAACCGAAGACGGAGTTTACTGTGAACTAGATAAATTCCCTGACTTTGGAAAACTTTCAAACAGAAATGTTGAAGAGTTAGAATCTCACAGAGACATAGCCGAAACCACCAAGAAAAATCCGCAGGATTTTGCACTTTGGAAAAAACGTGAGGGCGTTGATGAACCAACATGGCCTTCACCATGGGGGGATGGAAGACCCGGATGGCACATTGAGGATACTGCAATTACAGAATACTACTTCGGACCTCAGTATGATGCTCACGGTGGAGGACTTGACTTGATTTTCCCACACCACGAAGCTGAAATCACACAAATGGAAGCAGTTTCAGGAAAAGCTCCAATGGTTAAATTCTGGTTACATACAGGATTTTTAAACGTTAATGGAGAAAAGATGTCAAAATCTTTAAACAACTTCATTACCATTCGGGAATTGCTTGAAGACTATGAACCTGAAACATTCAGATTCTTTGTTTTATCCACTCACTACAGAAGTCCAATTGACTTTTCAAAAGATTCACTTCACCAATCCGAAAAAAGTTTGGATAGAATCAGAAAATACTATGAACTTTTAGATGTGGAAGTTAGAGAAGAATTTGATTCAGATTATGAAGTCTTGGCCAAATGGAGAAAAGAATTCTTTGACAGTATGGATGATGACTTTAATACTCCAAAAGCTATTGCAGCAATATTTGGGTTAATCAATGATTCTAAAAATGAACTGGATAATTTATCAGATGAAGATAAAATGGCTATTAAAGCATTTTTAGATGATGCAGCACATATTTTTGGTGTTAGCTTTGAGACTGAAGAAGTTAATGCTGGCGCTGATGATTTGCTTGAAGTAATTTCTGAAGTTAGATCTGAGTTAAGGGCAAACAAACAATATGACTTATCTGATAAGATTAGGGATAACTTGCAATCATTGGGTTATGAAATAAATGATTAGGGAGTTCAATCTCCTTTTTTTTCAAACTTTATGTAAACTATTTTTAACATTTTTTACACACTTAAATCAATATTTACATACCTTAATTTTAATATACTAACCTAAATATTGTTCTATTAAATATAAAAAACTTTATATTCTTTAAAAATCTAATTAACATCTACAAAAAATGAATTTAATGAAATTAGATGATTAAATCAATTTTGTATTTTCATTAAAAAATGGAGATTAGATTATGTTTGGAATATATTCAAATCAAAGACTAACTGAAAGAGAAAGAAAAATTTTGTACGAACATCCTGATGATTATAACTGGTACATGGTTGTGTTAAGCCAAATTTTTAACGATCCAAGATTTTTCCAAGTAAGAGAAGATATTAAACTACCTCAAAGTGAAGATGATGATGGAGTTGTGCTAATTTTTGATGATGGTGAAGTGGTGTACTTCAAAACTATTGATGGTGAAGTTAGAAAAAGGGATGTTGAATCAATTATTGAAGTATGCTCATTTTTGGAAGACCAATTTAACCAACCTATTGTTGCCTATGTGGTTTGCCCTACAGAATTTTGGGATGTGGACATTGAATCTATGGATTGTGATTGCAAGTTCAAAATAGTTTTTTCAGCTATTAAATCAGATGATGGTGAAGAAATCATCGAAAAATTAGAAGAAAAGCTTGACAGTAATCAAAAATTCACTTTTGAAGATACAGTAGACCATATTCTTCTTCCATTTACTGGTTATAATGATAAAGATGTCTTTGAGAAAAAATTTAAACATTATATGAATAAGGTTAATGCTAATGGGGGTTAAAACATGTTTGAAGATATAATGAAAACTTTTGGAATAAATCAGGATGAAGAGCAAGTGTTTTTTGAAATTATGATGGGTCAGGTGTTGAAAGTTAACTCCCCATTTGAAGTTGACAGAACAATTGATTTTCCACATAAGGATGAACTTGGTGGGGTTGTAATGAAATTTATTGGGGGCGGTTCTGCCTATTTCAAGTTACAAAAAGAAATGCCAAGTGAAGAAGAGGTAAAATCAGTTTTTGAAGTATGTCAATTTTTAAAAGAATCATTTGGAGATTACATAATTGCTTTTGTCATGTGTCAACCTGATATTGAAATTAGAGATATTGATGTTTCACTTGATGAAACAATTGATGTTACTTATGTTTCATTAAGGAAATCTAACTCTAAAGGGGTTATTGAAGATTTAACAAAAAAAGTTAAAAATAAAGAGGAATTTAACATTGAAGATCATATTATGAGATTTCTGGTTCCATTCATGGGACGCAGTAATAATGCTAAGTTTAAAAGGAAGTACTTGAAGTTTCTTTCTTTGTTTTTAGATGCTAAAAAGGAATTGCCTAATTCATATAGCTTAGTTAAATTTGCTAAATCAAGGAATAAACAAAAAAGTTCCATTAAGTTCAATAGGATTTTTTAGGTTTGATGGGAATATTTTTTCTATTTATTTTATTTTGGAAATGGGGGATGTGTTTTGATGAGTGATGAAACAAGTGAAAAATTATTGTTGCAGTTGGCTTTGCACAGATATGATGAAGAGGTTCAACGAAATGAATTAATTGACAGCAAAAATAAATCTATTGTAGCATTTTTGGGAGTAATGCTGACAATTCAGTGTACAATCTTTCCAAGATTGTTGGAATTTAGAGAAGTGTTATCTGATTCAGAAATGGTTGTTTTGTTGGTTGTTTTCATAATTTCATTAATTTTCTATCTTGTTTCATTATTAATCTTTGTATCAACACTGAATAATGTTAAACAACTTCAATCAGTACCTAGAATTGATTGGTTAATTAATTTTGGAATTAATAATAATTCTTTTAGTTATATTGCAAGGAATGTTATTATCAGTTTAAATAAATGTGTTGAAGAAAATGATGAAATATTGGATGTGAAAACTATTAGGGGAAATTTAGCATTAAATTTAATGAAATCTGGTATTATTACTACCACAATATTTATCATTTATTTAATAATAATATTATTTTAGAGGTCGTTATCATGAGTATTGAAAAAAAAGTTGATAAAAAGAAGGAAGAAGATGGTTGGTATTCTGAACCTCATACAAATCATGTAACTCAAACAAAAAAAGAGAGTATAATCTCTGAAATTCTCGGAGATAACTATTAATTTTTTTGTCTTATTTTTTTAACATCAATCTGATTATTTTTCTGTGTTTTTTTGAAAATATAACAACCTTTATATACTAAAAATAACAGATGTTATATTTGTATAACATCAGTTATATTTTATTTTTCTAATGTTTATATTTAGGCATGCAAAACATTTATATATAAAAAATAACTATTGTTATATAGTAATATAACACGTGATATATTATTGAAAAATTAAATTATTAAGGTGATTAATGTGACAAATAAAAATTATGGATTAGCAACATTAGGTGTACGTGCAGGACAAACTCCAGACCCCGCAAC
>CAZOYH010000181.1:1575-3437 GCA_964583995.1 uncultured Methanobrevibacter sp. | reverse complement strand
GGTAAGAAAAGCGAAGATCATCATTTAGGAATGACTCCACAAAGTCATTACTAAACTCTTTTTATTTTTTTAACTATAAGTCATTCAAAGAGTAAAATTGGCTTTATAGACAATTTATCAATTCTTTTTACTATGTGTAAAAAAGGAAGTTATAAAACACATATTAAAAGCTATTATCTAGAAAAATTTTGGATTAAACCAACTATCCTTCCTTTTCGACATCATAGGCTGCTAATTCATTAACAAGTTAATGGACAACAGCAAATAGTAACTTGCCAATAATATGTAAGAGAAAGCAAGTACAAAATTTTCGATTGCCATTACAATTCCTCCAATTGAATTGAAGTGTTATTACAATATTTCCCTCTGATATCATTAAAAACACCTATAGTTGTTATATATTATTATTAGTGTTTTAGAAATAATTTTAAATTAGCATTAATATTTATACTTGCTTATTTTTAAAAATCAATATTGTTTTACCTATTAAAAACTAATTTTAATTAGTTTCATGATATTAACATCCTAATTAAGGAAAATTAGAAAGTTTTATATAGTTAATTTTTCAAAAAATTAATTGACATCAAAAGATGTTGGTTGCTATTTGGCAAACCTATAGTTGTTCAATTGGATAGGGATTTTAAATTTTTTAAAAATTTCATCCTTATTCAAATTATTAATCTATTTTGTTAAAACGCATTGATAAATGCTTATTTTCTTAAAATTTATATCTAAAAAAGTATTTTAGGTTAATTTGGTTTAAATATTAACTCAGTCTTGGAACAGAGATTTTTTTCGGGTTTTGAATATTTTTTTAACAATCATTCACTTCAAACTTAACAATGGTCAGTAATAAAGTTTCTTTAATTGGGTATTTTTTTATAGGATTAGTTTCATATATAAAATATAGTTTATATATGTTAAAAGAAGGTTGGCATTTTGAGGTTTGATTTTTTAATAGTTTTCTTTTTGGTCATGTTGATTTGTATTATTCCTGTTTCTGCTATGGAAGTTGTTGAGGGTAATTGTACGTTGGAATTGGAGTGTGTTGATGGGGGTTCTGTTGCAGTTTCTTGTGATAATTTGACTGGTATTGATGAATCGGAGAATATTCTTTCATCGAGTGAGATTTCTTCAATTGAATGTGATGATTTTGTTAAAATTTATGGTAATAATTCTAATTTTGTTTCTAGGTTTTATGATAATGATGGTTTGGTGTTAAATAATACTGAGGTGTTTTTTAATTTTGCAGGAGAGCATAGTAGTTATTATACGGATGATTATGGTTTTGTAAGTATTTCTGTGAATAATGAACCTGGGATATATTATGTGGGAATTAATAATCCTGTTAGTGAAGATTATGTGATTAAAAAGATTACTGTTTTACCTCAAATTGAAAGTCATAATCTTGTAAAAATGTATGGTACTTCTGATTCTTTTGTTGTTAGAATTTTAGGGCTTGATGGTTTGCCTGTTGGTGAGGGGCAAAATGTTACTTTTAGAATTACTGGTCCATTTGGTACTGTTACATATAATATTCCAACTGATAGCAATGGTTATTCCATAAGAACTATTGGTTTAATTCCGGGGAGATATAATGTTACTACTGAATATAATGGTGTTTGTGTAAATAACACTATTAAAGTTTTGTCTCGTATTGAAAGCAGTAATCTTGTTAAGATGTATGGTAATTCTAGTTCTTTTATTGTAAGGCTACTTGATTTAAATGGAAATCCTGTAGGTGCCGGGGTGACCGCCACTTTTAAGATTTATACTCCTTCAGGTACAGCTACTTATAATATTCAAACTGATAGTGAGGGTTATGCTGTTCGTACTATTGGTTTGGTGCCGGGTTCTTATAC
>CAZOYH010000181.1:0-1475 GCA_964583995.1 uncultured Methanobrevibacter sp. | reverse complement strand
TATCCTAATCAGAATGTAACATTTAAAATTAATTCTGCCACTTATGATAGGGTTACTGATGATTATGGTTTGGCAATTAGGACTATTGGGCTGGCTAAAGGTACATATACGATTCAGACAATATATGATGGTTTAACTGTATCCAACACTCTTGTTGTGGGTTCATCCAGTCCAACTCATAGGAATACTAACATACAAAGTGTGGATGTGGGAAGTAATATTGTTAATCCATGTAATTTGACTGTTAGACTGGTAGATTCTAGTGGTAATTATTTATCTAAAAAATCAGTGTT
This sequence comes from uncultured Methanobrevibacter sp., assembly GCA_964583995.1. Taxonomy (GTDB): domain Archaea; phylum Methanobacteriota; class Methanobacteria; order Methanobacteriales; family Methanobacteriaceae; genus Methanocatella. The sequence continues at coordinate 1,182 of CAZOYH010000181.1, read as the reverse complement.
GTTTAAGTTTAATGATGATGTTTGTTTTAATAGGTTAACAGATAGTAATGGGTATGTTTATTTTAATGATTTGGTTCCAATGGGCACTTATAACTGCAATATTTCTTTTTCAGGGGATACATATTATACTAAATCAAGTATTGTTAATAATATTCAGGTGGATAAACGTGCTACAGTTTTAAGCTACGAAGACATGGGTGGATTGGTATTTGGTGAGGAAATATTTAATTTTACTCTAAAAGATACTCTGGGAAATAGTTTAAGCAATCAAAATATCTTGGTAAATATAGGCAATAATCAATCTTCCTTAGTGACTAACAATGAAGGTAGTGTATATTTACAGGTTAATTTAGAAAATGATACTGAATATAATGTAACTATGGAATATTCTGGAAATTCATATTACTATGGTTCAAACAATAATACAATTGTTTATTCTGGTTATAGGAATTTTACTTATAGTATTCTTATTCCGAATAATGTTGATGTGACTAATCCTTATTGGACTATTTATGATAACTATTATACACATCATTTTGTTGAATCTACAGGAGTGGGTGGAATAATTCACATGCCTATTATTCGTGAAGTGACTGTTATAATTAATGGCATTTTGCAGGATTATTATGTGGGTTATGTTCCTAGTCAATATGGTATTGCGTATGGTGAAAGTGAGGAAATAGTTCTTGATGATGGAATATTACAGATTTCATCTAATTATGATTTTACTAATATTACTTATTCTAGTTTTATTAGAACTGGTGTGAATCAGTTAGTGCAGTTTATATGGACAGTTTAATTTTTGATGAAGAGTGGGTTTTATTTGTTAATGGTGAGAATAAATTGCACATTGGTTTTTCAAGTCCTTTGTTTTTGGATGAGGATGGTGTACGTTTTGGTTATATGGGTAATCAACAGATTCAAGTATCTAATGTGTTGAATAGTCCTCATAATTCTTTTAGTAATTTTGATAGTTTGGTATTTTCAGGCACTGGTGAATCTGTTGAGTATTCTAGTGATTTTATGAATATTGTTAATTTACCGTCTAAAGAAAAGGTCAGAACTATTTTTAGTGTGGGAAATAATTGTTTTGTTAAAGATGAATGGATGAATTTTGAGAATAATGATCATCCTTGTGGTATTGATTTTGTTCAAAGTTATGCTGTCACTGACTGTTTGGTA
>CAZOYH010000180.1:0-3442 GCA_964583995.1 uncultured Methanobrevibacter sp. | reverse complement strand
TGTTTTAGATTATTTAAGTTTTTTGAATGATGTTCAAATACTTTTTTAGGCTAAGTTTCTTGAAGGGCAATCCCTGGTCAATGGGTTAACTTAATAATAATTAGTAGTATATATTTATTCAGTGATAGTATGAATGTTTTGAAAATAACAATAGTCATGCTTGTCCTTTTCTTGTCGCTGGGTGCCGTTTGTGCATCAGAGGACATCTCAGACGATGTCATATGTGATGGAAATTTGGATGGCTTAGAAACTACGCAAACTGATGTTTATATGGCTGATGAAACATCATTTGCCGATTTGGATAGTGAAATTCAAAATGCTACTGACATTTTGGAAATCTGCCATGATTACAAGTTCAATAATGAAACCAAGTATGTTAAGGGAATCAACATTACCAAGAGTAATTTTGTCATCAATGGTAATGGTCATAAAATAGATGCAAATAATCAGGCGAGGATATTCGACATCTATGGGACCAATATAACCATAAAAAACATTACTTTTATAAATGCAAATGCAACCACGGGTAGTGCAATGTATCTTAATCCGATGTCTACCGTAAAAACAAGTGATGTGATTTTTGAAAACAATACTGCTGATAATGGGGTAGTTTATGCTTATGGAAGTTTCTATTCCAGTATCAATGATAAGTTCATTGACTCAACATCCGACTCTTCAGGTGTTGTGAATTTGGAATCGGCTATGTTGATTGTTGAAAATGATTTGATGGTAAGTTCCAGGAAATTGTCCTGGGGATTCATTCAGACTAATGACCATTCTCCGATTACAGTTTTAAATTCAATATTCCGGGATACTACTTCAAAATATTGCACTGCAATCAGAGCTGGAGGAAACACAATAATCAGAAATTCCAAATTCATCAATCTGTGTTCCACCATTACTGCAGGGGCACTGGGATTGAAAGAGATAGATGAGCTAATCATTGATAATTGTACATTTGTCAATGTCACCTCCGATAAAAATGGAGGGGCAATATTCACTGATGTCCCAGGATATACCCATTCAAACATTGGGGAAGTCATAATCAACAGAACCTCTTTTGTCAACTGTTCATCAGGTTTTGGAGGAGTCATATTGCACATTGGAGGTAACCTCTCAATAATCAATTCCAATTTCACAGATAATTGGGCAGTATTTGATGGTGGGGCAGTTTATACAACCAATGCCAATGTAACTATTTTAAACTCCATATTTGATGCAAATTGTGCATTGTATGACGAGGGAAGAGGCTCTTTCGGTGGTGCAATATTCACTGATATGGGTGTATTAAAACTATACAATTCCAAGCTGACAAGAAATGCCGCACAGTACGGTGCAGCAGTATATTTATATGATTCACAATATTACATTTCAAACAACGAATTCGGTCCAAATGTCAATTTTAATAAAAGTCCTGATGACATATACTCAGTATTTGATGGAATCGCCGCTATCTTGGAGAATAATAATTATACCGGTAACGGTTCTGTAAGTCTGAATAATACTGAATACGCCACAATATCTGCTGGTGAAGGAATGAATTTGGTTTTAATTAACAATGCTATTAATGTGACAGTACTTCCTTCCAGATTTGATTTGCGCGACTGGGGATGGCTCACCTCAGTTAAGAATCAGGGACATATGGGATCATGCTGGACATTCGGCTCTTCAGGCGCAATGGAATCTGCAATTTTGAGATTTTTAGGCATTGAAATGGACCTTTCCGAAAACAACATGCAGGATGTTTCCCTAATGTATTATAAGTATGGAATAAAAACTACCTTTGAAGGAAATACTGCAGAGGCTCCTGGCGAATATGCTTTAAGTTGGCTGGGTGTATTTAATGAGGAATACGACGTTTATGATGAGCTTGGAAAAATTTCACCGATATTTGCAACAGGAGATAACATTCATTTCCAGGATATTGTCATGGTGTCTCCTCGTAAAAACGCAACAGACAACAACGCTTTAAAAGAAACCATTTTAAAATATGGTGGAGTATTCATTAATTATTATGCAGAAAGTTCTGGCATCGAACAGTACTATAACGGAACTCCTGCAGTCAATCACGGAGTAACTGTGGTTGGCTGGGATGATGACAGGCAAGTTGCGGGCGCTCCTGGAAAAGGTGCATGGATTATTAAAAATAGTTGGGGTGAAATCGCAGGAGAAAATGGATATATGTACATATCATATTATGACACAGCCTTTGCAACCATAAAAGATTCATATGCATATTTACTGGAAAATACCGTTCCATACAATAAGAATTATCAATATGACATTCAAGGTTCATTAGTATTTTACAATGCTTCATCAGAATATCGCAATGCATTTGTGGCACTTGATGATGATTTGATTGCCGGTGTTGGAACATACTTCAATGATGTGGATGTGGAATATAATGTTGAAATCTATGTAAATGACGAGCTTAAACTTTCACAAAGTGGCCTTTCTCCATTCAGAGGTTTCCATACAATCAAGTTGGATTCATATGTCCCGATTAAGGAGGGGGATGGGATAATTGTGAAAGTCAAATCAAACTGTGTTCCTGTTCTTGTATTATCAAGACAGCATTATATTCGCAGCGCTTCACAATGGTTAGTGGATGGTGAGTGGATTAATGCTTCCGATATGGAGGCTGTATGCTGTTTAAAGATGTATACTGTTAAAGATGATTCCAAAATCATAGATAATAAGGATATTTCTCTAGATTATTCCGCAGGCAAATGCTTCTCTGTCAATGTGGGGACATCCGATGGTCATGCTGTTTCTGGTGCATCTGTTGGTTTTACTATTAATGGAAAGACTGTAGATGTATTAACTGATGATGAAGGTATTGCCAAATTGGAAATAGATGAGGCTCCGGGCACTTATGTGATTACAACTGTTTATAATAATCAGTCATATGAAAACAATGTCACTGTAACATTAACTTCAGAGAATTGCAAAGTTGTTGCTAAGGATATTGCAGTGGATTATGCAGGCGGATCCTACTTCACTGTGAAAGTTGTTTCCAGTGATGGTAAAGTTGCTGTTAAAGGTGAATCAGTAATATTCATATTCAACGGAGATGCAATAATCGCAAAAACAGACAAAAACGGTATAGCTAAAATAAAAATTACACAAACTCCTGGTAAATACACAATCAAAACAGTATTCAACGGTAAAACCTATGCCAATAAAGTTACAGTAAAACAGGTGCTTACATCCAGTAAAGTCACTGTCAAAAAGACAGCCAAGAAATTCACCATAAAATCAACCCTTAAAATCAACGGCAAATTGGTTAAAGGAAAAACAGTAACATTCAAGTTTGCCGGCAAAACATACAAGGTCAAAACCAACTCCAATGGGATTGCCCAAAAGACATTGAACAAGAATGTCATTAAAAAGCTTAAAAAAGGCAAAACATACACTGTCAAAGTGACTTACCTTAAGGACA
>CAZOYH010000179.1:0-3454 GCA_964583995.1 uncultured Methanobrevibacter sp. | reverse complement strand
CTGATGCATCCAGTTTCTGTACCGGTCAATTAATCTGTATTGACGGTGGATGGACTGCAATTTAAATAAGAGAATTTTTCTCTTATTTTTTCTTATTTTTTTTAAATTTATATATTCTTAAAAACTAACTTATTATTATGACTCTTAATGAAGCTATTAACAATTTATCAAGTGATGACGTTAGCGTTAGAAAAGAAGCTATCGAATCATTAGTTGGTATAACTGATGAAGAAGCTATTGAACCATTAATTAAAGCCACTACTGATGAAAATGCACAAGTCAGATTTAAAGCGGCTGAAATTTTAGGAAATATGGGGGATGTGGCAGTTGATAAATTAATCGAAGAATTTAAAAATGCCGAAGGTAAAGATAAAAGATTTTTAGCATTTGCACTTAAAGAAACTGAAGATAATAAGGTTGTTCCGTATTTTGTTGAAGCAATCGATGATGAAGACTTTGGTGTTAGAAAAGTTGCTGTACGCGCTTTAGGTGAATTAAATGCCGTTGATGAATTGGATGCTATTGCAAAATGCCTAGAAGATGAAGATTGGGGTGTTAAACTTGCAGCTATTCAGGCATTGGGTGATCTTGCAACCGATGAGGCTATTAAATTAATCAAAGATGTAAGAAAAACCGAAGATGATAAAGACTTTAAAAAGTCCTGTAATAAGGCAATTAAAAAAGCTGAAAAAAGAAAAAAGGCTAAAGCATCCGGTGAGGCAATAGTTAAAGTTATTCCAATGAGCACTATTAAAGAAATGGAAAAAACCAATCTTCAAAAAGCTATTAAAGAATACGAAAGGTATGTTGAAGCAAAACAGGCTAAAGATGCTCCATATAAAAGATTATGTGTTCTTTACAGAAAAGCAAATGACTATGACAACGAAGTTAGAGTTATAGAAACCGCTTGTGAAGTTTTCAAAGATAATGACAAGAAATTATCTTACTTTGAGAAAAGATTGGCTAAACTAAAATAGTTATTTTCTTTTAATTTCGTAGAGATCTTCTCTTTTATTTTTTAAAAGGGGGAGTTCTTCTCTTATTTTTTTTATTAAATCCAAATCAATTTCCGACATAATCAATTCTTCTTTTTCACTGGCTTGTGAAATTACTTCTCCCCATGGATTAGTTATAATTGAATGACCAAAACTATGATAACTTGCATTTTCATTTAACGCAGGAGCAACTCCAACACAGAAAACCTGATTGTCAAGTGCTCTTGATTTAAACAGTAACTCCCAATGGGCAGGACCGGTTGTCATGTTAAATGCACCGGGATAACATAGTATTAAAGCACCATCTTCAACCATCAGCCTTGCAAGTTCTGGAAAACGAACATCATAGCAAATTCCAATACCTATTTTTCCAAATTCAGTTTCAGCTATTGTTACATTATCTCCGGCGGTCAAAACGTCCGATTCTTTAAATGTGATTTTATCTTTAACATCAATGTCAAAAAGATGCATTTTTCTATGTTTTGCTATTATTTTACCGTTTTTGTCAAAAAGGTAACTTGTATTGAATAATTTGTCATTTTCTTTTTCAGGAATGGATCCTGCAAGAATATAAACATCATTATCGTTAGCTAACTTTGAAATCTGCTTTAATGTAGTGCTAGTTGATTCCTCTTCGCAATATTCTATGAATTTATCATTTGAATAAGGGCAGATAAACATCTCTGGAAGAATTATAAAATCAACATGTTTTCTAACACTTTCTTTAATCATTAAACTAGCTTTGTTTAAGTTTTCTTTTTTGTTGTCAACTACATTCATTTGACAAAGGCCAAGTTTAATTTTAGTCATTTTAAACACGAAAAATAAAAATAGAAGTATGAATTTAATCATACTTTAAGCAATATGTGCTGTATTGATTATAGAATCCACATCAGATGATGTAACTGAATTAAAGGAGTCGCCCATAACTCTAAAGACATATAACTTGCCGTCACTAAGTAGTGAAACATATCTTGTGTAATCACCATCATCATTTTCAAATACAATATTTGAACCGTTTCTGCTGTCTAATGTGATTGTTTCAACAAGTTCCACATAAGCACCGTTATCTTGAGCATGGTCAATTCTATCTAGGGTGACTTCTTTTAAATTTGAATAATCACTAGTGACATTGTAATACTCAAGAATCACATCTCCCTTTTCAAAAAATATTGCATCATCATGGTCTGAATCAGTATAATTCGCTTCAATCCAATCTTGAGGATAGGAAAATGAAAAACCATTGTCGCTATACTCATTTAAAGCAGTTGTTTGGATTGGTGTGGAAGAAGTTTGATTTGATCCACTGGTAAGTACAATTCCACAAATCACAATTAATGTTATAAGAATGATTGCACCAATAAGAAGTTTATGCTTTTTAATAATACTGGCTGTACTTTCATTATTGGAAGTTTTTTTCACTTTAGTATCTTTTTCAAATATATCTTTTCCTTTTGGAGCTGAAACTTTTGGTTTTGGGAAAACATAACCACAATTTCCACAAACCGGAGCACCATCATAACTAGGATTTCCACATTCAGGACATTTTTTCACAGTTTAACCTCCATTAAAAATAACTTTTATTATTTATAATATAAAAATATATTTAATAGATGGTGATTTAATGGACAATGAAGAAATAATTAATCTTGATGATATAAATTATGCAATTTACAAAATTGGGGATTGGTCAAACCATTATGAAATTAATCAGATAGGTTTATCTAGAGAAATTCCAGTTACAAAAAATACGGTTTCACATGTGAAACTTTCAATGGAAGAAATCAGAAATACCAAGTTTGACATGCAGGATAAATCTATAAACGGATTTGTTCTTTTTGCATTACAGTTAAATCCTAATGTTCAAAAAATGGAGTTGGATGATGTAATTGCACTTGAAGAAACCGAATATCAAAATATTTTAGATGAAATTGATAATTTGGAATTATTGGATGATGATGGTACTATTCCGTTAGATACTGAAGAGTATCTTGTTTATAAATTGCAAAAAGAGCATCATTTAACCACTTCAACTCCAGCTAATGAATTTACAAAAAAATTCTACAAAAAAGAGTTGAAAAAAATTGAAGATGCATTAAACTAAAAGAAATCTAATGTTACTTTTTTATCTCTTTTAAGTTCGCGAGGAGGTTCAATTGATACAAATTCAATGCCTTCTTCTTCGATTAGCTCCAGTGCATCATCCATGATTGATGGCGCAACAAGCAGTCCTCTGATTTTTTTCTTTTCAGCTTCACAATCTTTTAGATAATCATTTTCAGTATTTTCAAAATCTTTTAAGTATCTTTTAAGCTGTTTTACTGCAGTAACTCCTGCTTTACGAGCCTTTAATTCTAGAATCATCAAATTATTGTCACTATCTTTTCCTAAAATGTCAATAAAACCGTGTTCAACACTATATTCTCGTGCTGTTGGGGTAAAACCTTCTTCAATCATAT
>CAZOYH010000178.1:0-3461 GCA_964583995.1 uncultured Methanobrevibacter sp. | reverse complement strand
CATCTAAAAGAACCATGTTTAAAGGAATGTCCGCTCCATTTGTAATGGAACTTCCAACATATAAAGTACCTTCCCTAAAAGGTGTACTGTTACACACCTGGGAAAAAGTAAAAGGATTCTTAAGAAAAGCAGGTACAATCATTCTTGCTTGTTCAATCGTCTTATGGGCATTAAGTATCTTCCCATTAGGTGTTGAATACGGATCTGCTGAAAGTGTATTAGGTATGATTGGTAGTGTAATTGCTCCAATATTTGCTCCTTTAGGATTCGGAACCTGGCAGGCTGCTGTAGCAATCATTGCAGGATTAGCTGCTAAAGAAGTAGTAGTTGCAACCTTCGGTACTCTTGCTGGTATGGAAGAAGACGACGAAGACGGAATTACTAGCTTAGTGCATGATACATTCACACCATTATCTGCATTCTCATTTATGGCATTTACCTTATTATACACCCCTTGTTTTGCAGCTATTGGTGCTATCAAGCAGGAAACCAACAGTTATAGATGGGCTTTGACCATGTGTGGTATTACATTAGTAACTGCATATATCGTTTCATTCCTGATTTATAACATTGGTTTATTAGCAGGATTTGGATAAACGAGTTTCATGCATTAAATGTTAAATTGGATGGTAATTAGGAAAATTTCTAATTATCATTTCTAAATTTTTTTAGTCATAACTAAATATTTATATAGTTGTTAGTACAAATAATAGATTAGAGAATTTTTAGTATGCCTAAAAATTATTAATTATGGTGATAAAATGAAAACCTTAAAAGATGCAAAACCTGGAGAAACCGTAACTTTAGTCAAATACCACGAATCTGGTGATGTTGACTTAAGAAGACACTTATTGGGTATGGGTTTTGTTAAAGGAGCTAAAATTACTGTTAAAAAAGTAGCTACTTTAGGCGATCCTATTGAAATGAGTGTTAAAGGATATGAAGTTTGTCTTCGTAAAGAAGAAGCTGAAAACATTGAAGTAGAATAGCTTCAATTTTTTCATTTATTTTTTTAAACAAATTTTAATAACGGTGTTATTATGAAATGTCGTATGTGTGGTTTTGAGTTTGATGAAACTACATTGGAAAACCGTGGATGTTCAAGCTGCGGGAAACATGGCTGCAACAGTTATCATTGCCCTAACTGTGGATTTGCCAACTCACCGGAACTTGACGATGAGTTTGAATTTATAACCAAACTTAAAGACAAATTAAAAAACAGAAAAAAAGCTACAAATTAACTTTTGTATGCTTTTAATATTTCTTCAACTGTTTCTTTAATACCAATTTTTTCAGTATCAACATCAATTCCATTTTCTTTTAGCTGATAAAGTATTTCAGTTGTAACTGGTGCTTTTAGATGAGCCTTTTTTAATAATTCCTTATCGGAAAATATCTGATGCTTATCTCCTGAAGCTATTATTTCACCATCATATAAAACGAATATTTTATCTGCAAATTCATTTACCATTTCAATATCATGTGATGAGATGACGATGCTCATTCCTTCTTTATTCAGATTATTTAAAATATCGAGAACCTTATCAACACCTTCCGGGTCAAGACCTGCAGTGGGTTCATCCAAAATCATAATGTCTGGCCTCATAGCAACAATGCCTGCAATAGCCACTCTTTTTTGCTGACCTCCACTTAAATGGTGGGGAGTCTTATCTTCAAAGCCACTCATTCCAACCATTTCCAAGGACTCTTTAATCCTTCTTTCCACTTCATCATAATCAAGACCCATATTCATAGGGCCGAAGGCAACATCCTCCTTAACGGTCGGTGCAAACAGCTGGTCATTTGGATCTTGAAAGACGATTCCAACCTTTTGTCTTACTTTAAGCAGTTCATCCCGCTCAAATATTATCTTTTCACCATCCACTTCAACGTGTCCGGATGTAGGTTCGCTTAAACCGTTGAAATGGGAAAACAGTGTTGATTTTCCTGCTCCATTAGGCCCCATTATAGCAATCTTTTCTCCTTTTTTGATTTGGATATTTACATTTTTTAAAGCCTGTGTTCCGTCATGGTATGTGAAAGATAAATTTTTTGTCTCTAAATGAATGTCTGTCATGTTTACACCTAATTAATTGAAAAGTTTTGACCAAAGTAGCCTAATTGTCCAGAATATTTGAATATAATGATTTCCAATATAATCACAATAACTATAATTGAAATTAAGAATAAATAATCGCTAGTTTCGGGGGATTTTTTTTCGTTAAACATTTCTGAGGCATCTGAAAATCCACGGCTGACCATACTCTTGTGAACTCTCTCCCCCTGTTCATATGCCTTTAAAAACATCATTCCCACAGTATATCCTACCTGTTTTACTCTCCATTTATAGGGGGTATTGTTGCCATGTATGCTGAAATTCCTTGATTTTTGACTTTTTCTGATTGCTGCAAGTTCATCTACAAATAAAAATAAGAATCTCACCATAATTGATAAAATCATTGCTAAATCTCTTGGCATTTTTAATTTTCTAAATGAACTGGCCATTTCCTGAAGAGGGGTTGTTGATGAATAAATAATAATTGCAGTTAGGGATACTATCAGACGAACCAGCAGTAGTATTGCCCAATTAACTCCAAAATCAGTAATGTGCAGCCAGGAATAACTCCATATTATATTTCCAGGTTGTATGAATGGTTGGAATATGATAATTGCTCCTCCAAATGGAAGCAACATTAGTAAACGTTTAAATGAATCAACATATGATAATTTGGCTATTTTTAATATGATTAATAGCATTATTTCTAAGATTATTGGGATAAACAGCTCTTTTGATACTACGCAGACTATAATTATAAAAATTGTTGAGATTAATTTTATTCTCCCTTCCAGATTATGAATTGGACTTTCTTTTGATGCCAAATCATCAAATCTCATTATTTGTGTTATGTCTGCCATGTTAATTCACTAGTATAATATTAAAAATTAGTATTATATTATTATTTGCTTATGTTAATTTTAATTGATTTCAATTACTTTTTAAAAAAAGGGGTAGAAATTAAAAAGTTTAATTTCTACTTCTCACTATTTCAGCAACTGCATATCCTAATACAAGGGTTACAATTGCGCCTATTACCAGTGCTACAATTTGTAATGCTTGATTGTCAGGATCATCAGCAAATGCATAATCTGGGAAGATGGCATCAGGAATTCCACTAATTTCTTCGATTGAGAAATCTTCTGCAAGTCCAGAATCTTCTGCAGATTTTTCAAGACCGTCTGGGTCACCAGATGCAATATATGGTGAAAGACAACTAATTATGATACAAATGACAACGGCTACAACAATTAAGTAAGTATCTTTTTTATCCATATTATGCACCTCCTTCATTTTTATTCCAGGCGAGTAGGTCTGGTCTAAATTTATCTAGTGCTACAAGTACAATAACGGTTAATACTGCTTCGATAATTCCTATGAAGAAGTGGTATAATACCATTGATGG
>CAZOYH010000177.1:0-3474 GCA_964583995.1 uncultured Methanobrevibacter sp. | reverse complement strand
TAACAGTCGAAAGACAATAGGAAATAGTGGGAATAATAACTATAATGGATACCACACCTTGTGTGTGGCATGGATAACATGGCAGACTTCTGATTGGTGGAAAACATGAATATAAAACGGAAAATAAGACGTAATTTATCCAAAGTATTAGTGATAAGATGAGATACACTCAAAACAATAATGTTTATGAGTCCACAACACAATACGCTACGGATTGGTCTAGTATCAATTGGGTACAAGGCCAAGAAGTATGTAAATAAGTTACAGAAACGAATATATCATGCTGAAAGCATACTGAACTTTCGGATAAAGTTCTGCTCGAGCCGTATGTTCGGAAACGGACACGTACGGTTCCACAGAGGGTGCGGATGAGCAATCATCCAATCCTATCTAACATTTATTAAAAAAATACATTAATTATTTAATATAACCCCTTTTTTGTGAAATTCATCTCCAACCTGCAGAGGTCGGAGTATTAAGATAAAGTTTTCTAAAGATTATTTAAAATCATTATTTTATAGAAAATAGAGTTTATCTATTAAATAATAACAATAACTACTATAAATGGCTAAAATATTAAATCACGATAATTAAAGTGATTCATTAGCTTTGTACGGTCCGTGATAATGTGTTTTTTCACTGGCTATCTGAGATGCGAAATTGGCAGCCTGGCGAGATGAATAGCCCTCCAGCTTTAGAAGGACATAGGTAGCCATAAATGTATCCCCACATCCTGTCGTATCCACAACATTGTCTGAAGGAATTGCATCTATTTTAATTTCCTCATCCCATGTGATTATTCTTGAGCCTTTGCTGCCGTTTGTTATAACAATCTCATCCACATCAAGCTCATCCAAAGGCACATGCTGCGCTTCAGTTTCATCCATAAATATTGCAGCTGCACCTTCAACTATCTCCTTAATGTGCCTGTTAGGCCTTAATCCAGAAGAATATTTATTTTTATATCTCAAAAAGCCCTGAATAGACATGTAAATAGGGACGTGAAAAGTCTTTAGAAATTCAATTGAATCCAAAGGAAAATCATAAGGGTTTAAAGGATTGATGATAAATGCATCCACATCAACTTCATATAAGAAATCCTGAAGCTGATCGACTCTTATGGGAATTTTGGGAAAATTTGAAGACTGGATTCTAATATCCGGATTGTCCTTATCCGGATATTCGTTGGTAAAAATGTGATGGGCATCATTATACACAGACCATATTCTCACATCTTTTGGAAAAGAATTAAGAAAATGAAATGGAGAGTGACATATAACCACAAAATCATCAAATCCCAATTCCTTAAAGACATGGGACTGATAATAGCTTGGTCCTCCAACGGTATATGATTTTTCATCACCTATGATAATTTCATCACGACAGGGGTGACCTAAAATAAATACTGACATGAAAACTCCCTAATCCAGTTCAATTGTAATGTCTAAAACATGATATTTACCTGAAATATCATAGATTTCCTTTTTTATATTTTCAACGTTCTTTCCAAAGTCAACGTCAACTTTAAGTGTCATTACAGAATCAATTCCATCTAATGACCATATATGAAAATCATCAATTGCATTAACACCATCAATGGCCAGAATCTGTGTTTTGAATTCATCAACATCAAAATTGTCAGGTGTCTTTTGAAGCAGAACCTGAACGGACTTAATCAGATTTCTTCCAAGGTTAAATATAAGCCATATTGCAATACCTATTGAAACAAACGGATCAAGGTATGGTGCACCATCCCAAAACATCAATACGACACTTAAAATTAAAATTGCAATCCATTCAAATACATCACCAAGCTGATGGAATAATATAGCCTTTTCGTTGAATGTTTCACCGTCATGAAGGCGATAGACTGAAATTGACTTGAAAATGATTCCAACAATAGCTACAACAAGCATTCCACCGGCATCAACGCTTTCAGGATGGAACAGTCTTGGAATAGCTTCAGAAAGTATAACAAAAGCCATTATAATGACAAAAACGGAAATTATAACAGCACCTAAAATTGAAAACCTCTGATATCCATATGAATACTTGTCAGAGGAGTTCTTTTGAGCGACATGCTCCAAAAACCATGCAATAGCAATTGAAATTGTATCAGACAGGTCATGAATACAATCTGCCAAAATGGCCATACTGTTAGTTGCAAGACCACCTGCAATAACAAGAATGTTGAATGTTAGGTTCATGACAAATACGAATGCCAGATTTTGGCCTGCTTTTTTGTGATGATGATGTGTGTCGATTCTCATAGTTATCCATTGTAATTACTTCATATTCATAACATCAATGTTAATAGTATATTCTGCGAGGCATTCTATTTTCAATTTCTGGTGGTTTGAATTTACGTCTAATAGCTTTTGATTTAGCCCTTTCTGCCATGTCTCTAATTTTTTGAGCAGCAGGAGTTAGATTTTCTTTTTGTTTTTCTATTTCTTTTCTCTGTTCAGGTGTGACGCTAATTTCAAAAGGTTCTGTGTGTTTATATGGTGCTTTTCTTAATCTCATCTCTCTATTAGCAATAATATCATAGAAATGATTAATTGCTAACCTCCATTTTATTAAATTGTGTTTTTAAAGTTCCTTCTGTTTTTAAATGAAACAGTGACTTTTAATTGTTGAATTATTAATATTTTTTAGTTAATAAACTTTTTCAATACCTTCTTTAAGAGACAATACAAAATGTAAAACCTTTCCATCAACAGTAACTCTTTCAGAAGTTATAATTCTTTTTAATCGAGTTATTTTAATTAAAATCTCAGACATTTGAATCAAATCATATTTTGGCATAATTTCTATTTCCTTAACTATGGTATTCATTTTTTCAATTTTCATTTCATCCATTTTCTTTTTAAATGAATTTGAAGAATCATAATTTTCTTTAATATTTCTTATTTCATCTTCAATTTTATTTAATTCCAGAATAGATAACTTAATATCGTTTTTTATAAAATTTAATAAAGAACTTAATGATTCACAATTATAAATTTCAATATTTCTCGCAATAGTGTTAAAAACACCATCATCAATTCCATAGAAAAAATCATGAATCACATCATTTTGTGCAAAAACTTTGATTTTACATTCAGTAAAATTAAGTTCTTCAAATTCATTACTAATTACAACACCTTCATGATTATTACAAATCATTTCGAATGCAGTATATGAATTTTTCATTGTTTTTTTGTTGATTCCTGAAATTACAATACCTGATACTTCATTGGAAAGTTCTGATAAAAATAAATTATTCATATTTATATTGAAAATTTCCAGTTCCATTTCAGACAAAACAGAAACACCAATATATTTAAAATCAAAATTATATTCTTCAAATTTTGGCAATATTTCTTCATTAAATTCAATTTGAGAGTAATATTTTAAATCATACTCCCCCAATTGCTCTAATGAATCTTTAAATATACATAATTTTTCATTAACAAAATCATCAAGAGACCT
>CAZOYH010000176.1:0-3494 GCA_964583995.1 uncultured Methanobrevibacter sp. | reverse complement strand
ATACAAAAGAATTAATTTTAGAAACGACTTTAAAATTAATGATTGAAAAGGAAAACTCTCTCATTTCAATTAGGCAAATCAGTACTGCCTCAGGAATTGCTACTGGGGGAATATATCACTATTTTTCAAATAAAGATGAGATATATAATGAAATTATTGAAAGATATTTTATAAATTATTTCAAATTCAATATTGACAAACTCAGGCAGATAAAGGGAAATGCAAAGGAGAAAATCCATGATGTTATGGTTGAAATTTTTAAGCAAAAACAAACCGGAATCAAGATTGAATTGATTGAGGAGGAAATAGACTACAGATTCATATTGTTGATTTTGACTGCAAAAGGTTTTGGTCATGAAAATTCCTCTGAGTTTTTGCATAGTGCTCTACAGGAATTGAAGGAATTTTTCACAGAAATTATTACTGAAGGTCAAAAAAACAAGGAAATCCGACAAGACTTATCAATCGAAGACATTGTAGAATTATTAATTATTATGTACTTAGGAATTCAATATAGATGGGATGTATATTTAATTGATGATATGGTTTCTGCCTTTGAAGATAATTTTAATTTGGAATGGGATAAGATAAGATTCATAGAATAAAAAACATGTGGTTAGATGAACACTAAAGACTTGATTGTTGAAAAAACGCTAAAATTAATATTGGAGAAAGGTACAATTGACATTTCAATCAGAGAAATTCAAAATTGTACTGGACTGACAACCGGTGGCATATATTATCATTTTTCAGATAAAAAAGATATATTTGAAGCAATTCTGCAAAAGTATATGGTGGATTATATTAAAATCGATTTTGATAAAATCATCCTTGAAGGTTCATCAAAGGACAAAATCCATGATACATTGCTTTATATTTTACATCATTACATAAACGGTGTGAAAATTGAAACCATCAATGAAAAAATTAATTATGGGAATGTAATACTTCTTTTAACAGCAACAGGTTATGCTCATGATGAGGTTAACGGTATAATTTCACAAACTGGAATGGATATTAGAATGTTTTTAACTGACCTTGTCGAAGATGGAATGAGGCAAAATGAAATCAGGCAGGATTTACCAACTAAAAACATTGTAGAATTATTGTATAATATGTATATGGGAATTCAAGGTCTTTGGTTAATCTACGCAAATGAGGACATGGATATCATTTTTGAGAAAAACTTTGATATGACTTGGCAGGCCATCAAAAGCCAGTAAAAACTATTTTTTTTAATCTTTGAAGATGGTGCGCAAAATTTTTAATGGAATTTTGTGTTATTGATTTTGCATATATTTCTTAGTTTTTAGTTGTTTTTTCTGTAAAATTAAAGTAATAAAAAAAGAAAAAGTATAGCTTAAAAAATATTAAGCTATATCAGAATATAATAATCCCACAGCTCTTTGAGCAAAGAATATCAAGTATGGAGTTATTATAATTGAAAGAATTGATAAGATTGGCACATAGCTGTAGATAGCTGATAAAATTGCCTCAATAACAGCAATAATTATAATAACCAATAAGATTAATACGATTACTTTACCAATACCAATTCTTCTTATGTCTTTTGCTGATTCAAAAATATTTAAAGCTTCAGTTAAACTGCCAGTATTTGCTAATCTTGCTCCTGCTATGGTTTGAAGGAATGAAAATATTACAAATAAAATTACTGCAATAGTGGCAGTGATAGCTAAAGAAACGGCCAAATTGACTATTGCCTGGGTCATTGCATCAGATACAAAAACGGTAGAAGTACCCATAAATACATTCATGCCTTGTGCAATAATTTCTTGAGCGACAGCCAAAACATTACCGAAGATATTTGTAAGATAACCTACAACTACAACTATAAAAGCAGGAATTATATAGTAGACTATTGAGACAATGAAATAATTAAAACCATTATTAAAATTATCCCACCATTCAAACTCAGGAACATCCTCATCAAGTTCAATTCCAGATTTAACAACACTGATTAAATAACCGGACAATATCCATCCAATTAACATTGAAACTATAACTGCAATTCCACCCCACATAAAACATTCAGGGCTAATAAATCCTAACACATATACTATTGTCCCAATAACAGAAAATGCTCCTGCCACTATTGACAACAGTTCAAAGATTAATAACAGTTTTATGTTTTTTGATGGAAATACAAAAGAATCCTTAATTATGTCCATTATATCCATATTTATCACCTTTTTACATATTACTACTCTCTAAAAGAGATATTAATAATGTATATAAAAAGTAATATTTATAAATTGTTTAAAAATTCTTGACAGAACGAGTGTTTTTTTTTAAATTTAAGAACAATTATAATATAAATCAATTAAATATTTGTTCTAGAAAAGACATACTAATAATCATTAAAAATAATGAATGTGTTATCTATGGACAACAAAAAAATTATTATAATCGGAATAATACTGCTTATCATAGCTGCAGGGGTTATTTTTGTCATGTTAACCACAGTTAATTATGAAAAAATTGACATAACACCAAACGGAACAACCATAGAAGTTCCAGCCAATCAAACAGAATATGATGGAAATGTTGAGGGAGCCAAAATATGGCATTGGAACAACGGAATACTCGTTACATACAATAATCACGAGGATCCCAATTTCCTCCAAGTAACTGAATTGGGATTTACTGCCCTGAATGAACTAATAAAAAATGGGGAAAAGCAAAACATTGATGGTGTTACATGTTATGTAATAAATGCTGATGAATTATTGGAAATCCACATATTTGATGTCATTAAAGTAAATTATAACGGCAAATTTTATTGCATTCCTTTAGCTAATGAAACTACACACGACAATATCATAATCTGCTGCAACAATAAGGACATTGCAGTTCACATGGCCAAATCAGTAGAGTACAAAAATGTTTATCCTGCCAATACTGATTTGGAAAATACTCTTTCAACTTTAGAAAACATGAGTGGAGATTTGCAGTCAAAAGCAAATGATTATGTAAATGATAGTAGCATTAAATCAACTGTAGAAGAAAAAACCGGCATTAATTTGGATGATGCTAAAAATACAATTGAGCAATACGCCGGAAAGTTGCCTATTTGATGCCAAAACAGTTGGGTAGTAGCACGTGATTGTTATCATTAGAGTGCACTGTCTGTGAAGTTAAAATCCTCAACTTCTACAATTTGAGGTAACAAAGCTTTTAAAAGAGAATTTAGTTGATTAAAAATAATAAAATAAGATATTGGATTTTGATATAATCCATATCTTATTCCTGATTATTTTTAATTAATGATTCCAATTCATCCAAACGTTTATTTAATTCTTCTTCACGTTTATGATGATATTTTAATAGAATTGCTGCAGTTAATGTGGCAGTACCAACACCTGATATTATGTATCCTCCCCAAACTAAAACCAGTGAAGTCAATTTACCTATGCCTGAATTTCCAAGAATTGCATAACCGTTACTTGTAAAAGCATTTGAAACCATAACCAATG
>CAZOYH010000175.1:0-3531 GCA_964583995.1 uncultured Methanobrevibacter sp. | reverse complement strand
ATAACTAAACTATACCAGGATCACGGCTACAAAAATATTCTGGGAACCCTTGATGATGATATAGAATACATAAATGACATTAAAAACAGCAGAGCAACAGCAAGTAAAACAGGAATATACTCAGCAGATACAATATTAATCCCTCTTGAAGATGGAGACAGAGCAGAAATCCTAAAAGAAGGTGGGAAAAATATAATTACAATCGATTTAAATCCGTTTTCAAGAACTTCAAAAATGTCAGACATATCAATAGCCGACAATATTGTACGTGCAATTCCGTTCATGACAAAAATAGCTGAAGACTTAAAAACCCAGGACAAAGCGGTTTTATTTGAATTGGTTAATGAATTTGACAATGAAGAGAATCTTAAAGAATCTCTAGAACAAATCAAGATTAAAGAGGAAATATAATGAGAATAATGGGAATATCCGGCATGCCAGGTTCTGGAAAAAGCCTGGTTTCACAATCAGCAATTGAAAAAGGTGCAATTATCGTAAGTATGGGCGACATCATACGTGAAGAAGCTAAAAAAAGAGGAGAAAGTACTGGTGATACTGCAAAAAATCTCAGAAAAGAATTTGGAGAATTTATAGTTGCAGAGCTGACAATTGAAAAAATTAAAAAAATCATTGACGAAGGAAATGAAAAGAGTATCGTTGTCGAAGGTATCAGAAGCCATCATGAAGTGGACATGTTTAAGGAAAACTTCGAAGATTTCATCATATTATCAATTTTTGCAAATCCTCAAATACGTTTTGAAAGATTAAAACTAAGAAAAAGGGAAGATGACTCTCAGGATTACGAAGGATTCAGAACCAGAGACCTGAATGAATTGGGATTCGGAATCGGCACTGTAATCTCACTATCAGATAAGATGATTATTAATGAAAGTGATTTGGATAGCTGTTATAAAAAAATTAATGAATATTTAGAAGAAATCGGATTATAGTTCCTTTTCTTCTAAAATTGCATCTTCAATAATGTAAACACCACTGTCAAGATGCCATTGCCTTTTATCTTTTAGAATTTTAAGTCTCTTTTTAAAAATAGGTCCGTCAATAGCTAATGTTTCGGCTTCACCGCCTTCAAAAGCTATATCTATACGGTATTTTTCATTGAGTTTAACCAGTTCATCAATAGCTTCATCGTCTATTGTTCGCCCAAGCCATGACTCATCAAGACCCCCGGCTGCAACTGCACTGATTATAATCTTAAAACCTGAAGATACGATTTCCCGCATATATTCCAGTTCATCGACATGCCAGTAGGGAGAAATTATTTCAAGTCCCACTTCCAAACCTAATTTCTCGATTCTTGACTTTTGATAAACTGAGTAAAGTGCTCCGGTATATATGGCCTCAACACCTAAACTTTTAAGATTTTCAAATGCTCTTTTTAAATCTTTAAGTTCCTCTTCTTTAACACCATCAGTTTCAACAGAAATTAAAGGAATATCAAGTGCCTGTGAAAGCAAATCAGTAATGTGAATGTTTGGAACATGAAACATGTATGATTCATCATTTTTGGATTTCATTGAAAGAAGATATTTCACATCTTCCTTTTTGCTCAAGGCATGATATAATGCCATAGTGCTGTCCTTACCTCCGGAAAATAAAACTGCAACGTTCATTTTTTACCTTTTGCGTTTTTTGCCCATGAATTTTTTAAATCTTCTATATGCAGGAACGACAGAGTCTATGTATATTCCCAATATCGCAACAATAACACCAAAACCACCGCATGCTACTGTAAATTCCATTTCAGACAACATTGATGCATTGGTATTGTTGATTCTCTCCTGCACAGGTCCTTCCATACTGGTTGCTACAACACCTCTTTCAAGCAGAATATCTTCAAAGGAATCCAGTTTGGATGAATCAACAACCAGTTCGCAGTGCACCTGAGCATAAGAAAGTGATCCCCCATAAACCAATTTATACCAATCTGAAAATGATTTTAAAGCGCTTGTGGAAGAGTAATTATCTTCAAGCTCAATTTCTATTGTTGAATTGGTGACATTATAACTTTTATAGTCTGAATCAATATTTCCCACGACAAATTCGAAATAGGACTTTTCCTTTTCATTAAACGTCCACATCGGAATCGTAATTGAGTTTTCTTTAAATGATTTAAAACCTTCTGTCTGTTCGAATGTATTTTTCAAATCAGCTATATCAATTGAAGAAGACAAGTCCAAATATAAAGTCTCTTCATTGTTTGGCATGTTTTTTTCAACAAGACTTAAAACCTCAGGCAGATCCTGATAAACCGGTTCCAAAAAGAATGCTCCTCCAATACAACCGATTAGAAAAGCTACACCTAAAACCAGAAGGACTTCCCTTTTAGGCATATATTGTTTTAACATCCCAATAGAAAAGACAAAAATCATCATTACAATAAATAAGATGATGTAAATAATTGAAAATATAATATCCATAAATTCACCGTTAAACGTATTATATCTATATTTAAAGTTCAATAGTTATAATAATTTTGCATGAATTTAAGGATTATTTTTTGTAGATTATCATTTCATCGCTATTTTCAGGCCACTCAACAACCAGAATATTTTCACCCTTGTTTAATGTAATCGAATTGCCTGCAAGGTTTGACTTATAATAATCATCTACTGATTTATATGAATCGCTTTTAAGCTTTAACTTGCAATATATATGATTAGACGTTAAATAAATCTTTACTTTATTTTGGCTTATTATATTGAGCGTCTCTTTTGATCCCTCGCCCTCACCATAAACCCTTTCAATTGCATGAGTTATTTTTGACAAATCATTTTTAGCATCCAAAGCATCCGAAACATCCAACGTGTCCTCGATTGCCTGTTCGGTTAACGGCAGAGTGAAAACTATTAGAATAGCTATTGAAATTGCAAAAATCAATAGATATTCAAGAGAAACCTGCCCTTTATCATCTTTAATCAATTAAATCACCAGAAATAAATTTTTAGTAAACAGCATCATCACATCCCCATAAAAAATAGCAATCATCAGACCAAAGAGTATTGCGGGAGTAAATGGAAATGAAACTTTTATTGATATCTTATCAGAAATAATGTTTTGGGCATTCATAATTTTAAGCTGCCACATTTCCTTGTTTGTTATTCCCCCTGCACTTTGGGATTTGAAATAATATTTGAAATTTTTATTATCAGTTGTCCTGTAAATTACCAGATTTCCATCTATTTCGCTTAAAAGTTCAATTATATATTCATTGTTGAAATAATAATCATTTACTATCATTCCCTCCTTTAAATCTTTAATGGAGATTAATTTATTCAAGGTTGCATTTTTAATGAACTTTAAGCTTTCAACATTTAAAAGATTGACTAGAAAATCAACATTATTATCGAATATCCTCTTTTTAAAGATGAGATGAGTTACAAAGATTACCAAAAACGGAAATGACACAAGTACACTGTTGATTACAACACTAAATGAAAACGGATATATTGACAGTTCAGGATAAATGTTCAAAAAGTTAATATTAAGGCCTGATGGTATTACTGTTGCAAT
>CAZOYH010000174.1:0-3537 GCA_964583995.1 uncultured Methanobrevibacter sp. | reverse complement strand
AAATTATTTATTCAAGTTTACTTTAATTTTTCTAAAATAGAGTAACATTTATATAGTATGTAGATTAACTTAATTAATAGAGGTTCATAACATATTTGTTATTAATCAAAATTGATCATTATTTTTATATACTCTCAGGGGGAAAGCAAAACACCAACCTTTCCCTTCCTCCTTAAATTTTAATACTTCTTTTGACTAATTATTAAACATGATTAAAAAAATACCAGTAATAGATTTAAAAGGACACCAGGCCGTAAGCGGCAAATCAGGAATGAGAGACACATACCAGCCATTAAGAACTGTTTTTGCCCCATCATCCAATCCAGTTGAAATCGCACAGGGACTAAAACTTAACGGCGCAGATGAAATGTACATTGCGGATTTGGATTTGATTGAATCCCAAGGCCACAACATCCATGAAATCAACATGGTAAACTCAATAATTCCGGTTATGCTTGATCCTGGTCTTAAAGATGCAGAATCATTCCCGTTTTTCCTTGATTACGCTTACAAAGTAATAGTTCCAACAGAAACCCTTAAAAGCATTGAAGAGTTGGAATTGATTTTTGAAATGTATCCTAAAGAAAGAATTGTTGTAAGTGTTGATGTCAAAAACAATGAACTGCTTGCAAAACATTTGGATTTAAACTTATCAGAATTTAAAGAAGTGTTAAAAAAATTAGACCCAAATGAAATTATATTGTTGGACATCACTGGTGTGGGAACAGAAAAAGGATACAATAAAAAACTTCTTGAAGAGTTTGAAGAACTGAAAGATAAATTAATAATTGCCGGTGGTTTAAATAAGGATTCTTTAGGCGAGCTCGAATCACTCGGAATAAAAAAAGTATTGATAGGTACTAGTCTGCACTCGGGAGAAGTTAAACTCCTAGACTAGAACACTTAAAATCACATAAGGGAATGCGCATGCAATAATAAATAATGCAATTCCTAATCCTAATTTACCTTTATTTTCTTCCAGAGAACCGGAAACAATTAGCACTAATGCGAAAAATCCGCAGATAACCGGAAGAATATGAGAAATAATTGTTGTTCCAACAAATGCCATTTTAAATCACTACTATAATTTTTAATTTTTAATTATATAAATCTAATCATATTTCTAACTGTTTTTTAGCTTCTTTAATCATGTACTCTTTTGTGTTTTCAGAAAAATATTCATTGTTGACATCTCTTTTGATGGAATACATCATCAACTCATAGATTACTCTGTTCAGTAATCTGCCTTCATCAGTCAGATAATACTCGGTAGTGTTTTCTTTTATCTGTTTTTCGATTAATCCATGTTCTTCCAATTCCTGAAGGCGTCTTGCCAGTGACTTGTTGATTAATTTTGGTTTGTCCTCCTGAAACTCGTTGAAATGTTTCTTGCCGCAGAACATGTCAAACAATATCTGCAATGTCCAGCGTTTTGTAATGACTTTAAGTATTGTTTCAACAGATCTTGCAGGGCAATTAGGTCTATCGCTCATAATTATTCCTCATTTTGTTTTTGGTGTCAAGTTTGACACTTTAATTATTTATATTGAATTTAATAAAGTCTTTTTTAAGAAAATATATATTTTCAATAGTTAATAAAAGTTTTGAGCGATATTATGGAAAATAAAGTAATATTGATTACAGGTGCAAGTAGTGGTATGGGCTATCAGACAGCACAGATGCTGGCCGAACAGGGACATACTGTCTATGGTGGTGCACGAAGACTTGAAAAAATGGATCCTCTAAAACAGTATGGTGTAAAACCCATCAGTTTGGATGTTACTGATGCAGATTCCTGTGAATGCAGTTAAAACAATTGTTGACAGTGAAGGGCGAATTGATGTATTAATCAATAATGCAGGGTATGGCTCTTATGGTGCAGTTGAAGACGTAACAATTGAAGAGGCAAAAAAACAGTTTGAAGTTAATGTATTCGGTCTTGCAAGGCTGATACAGCATGTACTTCCATATATGAGGGCACAGGGTTCCGGCAGAATCATCAACACATCCTCGATGGGCGGACGTCTGGTAAGTTTTATGGGCTCATGGTATCATGCAACAAAATATGCAGTTGAAGCCCTAAGTGATGGGCTTAGAATGGAAGTTGCAGATTTCGGAATTAAGGTAATCTTAATTGAACCAGGTGGAATCAAAACAGATTGGGGTCATATTGCAGCAGACAATCTGGAAAAATCTGCAAAAGGCGGAGTATATGAGGAAATCGCCAGAAAGACAGCTGAAGGAATGCATAAGCAATACTCTGGTCGTATGATGTCTGATCCTAAGGTTGTATCAAAGGCAATTTCAAAGGCTGTAAACAATAAAAATCCAAAAACAAGATATCTTATTGGATTTGGTGCAAAACCTCTTGTTGCAGCACATGCAATACTTCCTACAAAAGCCTTTGACTGGATTATGAAAAACGCTTCATAGTTTAGTGTCAAAGCTGACACTAAATTTATTTATTCTTTGTTTACAAAAATATCTTTAAAGGTGATTTTTTTGAACAAGGATAGAATAATGGCCCTAACCGATGGAATTGTAGCTATTGCAGCAACAATAATGGTTCTTGAACTGGCAGTTCCCCAAACTGTAACAATTGACTCGTTATTGTCACAATTGCCTGTTTTTTACTCTTATTTGATTAGTTTTGTATTGATATATCTAGCATGGAGATCTCATCACAACGCATTTGAAAAGGCTGATGTCATTGACGGTAAAGTGTTTTTGGCAAATGGAGCATGGCTTTTTTTCATTACTTTAATTCCGTTTACTACAGCTCTGGTTGGAAACGCTCCAGGTGAAACACTATCAGAAGCGTTATATGTTATATCTTTAATATTATGGGTTTTTGCTTTTCAAATTTTGGATATTTCAATTACAAAGGCAAATCCTGATGCACCAAAAGATGAAGTTAGAGACAACAAGGCAAGATTGCTTCTATTTGGAGGATATTTTTTAGCATTAGTTGTTGCATTCATTTGGCCGGAGCTTACAATCATTATAATTGGTTTGGATGTTCTTGTAATGGCTTTAGGAATTGTTTGGAATTCCAATTGTTAAATTGATTTCAAAAAGGAATTACTTAAATAAACCTATATTTAAATCTTTCTGAAGTGTGCAAAAGCACAAAATCGCACTTTGAAAGGTGTTTTAATATACGGTTCATAATATCTTTATTGAATTTAAAAGGTGATATTATGAGTTGTATAATTAACATTTTCACAGCGGATAAGCAAATAGTTTCAGCAGATTCGGCAGTTTCTTCAGAAAGCAGAACATACACGGGGGTTGAAAAAATCATACCTCTATCAAATGATCCTCCAATAGTACTTTCCTATTATGGAAATGCAGATTTTGAAGGAATACCAGTTGCAAACATTGTCAGTGAATTTAAGAAGAATACTGATTTTAGTAAAATCAATACAGTTGTCAAAGTTAAAGAGAGTCTTTTGGAATTTGTTCATGATAAATTAGAGATAAGGTCTCTTGATGATTTTGTTAATGAAAAATTATGTATATTTAAAGATTCATTAG
>CAZOYH010000173.1:0-3552 GCA_964583995.1 uncultured Methanobrevibacter sp. | reverse complement strand
ATTATCCGTGAAGAAGATTGGGGTAATGGAATGTCAAGAGGAGATGCAGTGCTTGAAATTGTAAAAGCAGCTGCACAATCTTCAAAAGACCCTGATAAAAAATCCGCAATGATAAATGCAGCACTTGACCAGTACACCAAAGGAAATATTGTAATGGACCAAGAAGGAGCATTTGCAGGATTGCTTGCATCAAAAGGAATTGACTCATTTTTCTAACCAATTCCTTTTTATTAAATTTTTGGTTCTAATTTTTTCATAAAAACTCCCATAAATACAACAATCATCGGGAAAAACAATGTGTACATTATCAGCAATAGGTCTGAAGATATAACATCACCCATAACTGTCGAACCGGCCATTAACATTATTAAACTTATCACAGGAGCCAAGATGGCTATAAAAGTGTAGATTAAAATAAAAGAGTTCAATCTCTGTGAATATTCCTTTAATTTAATCTGCATGTCAAATGAAATGTCTTTTGCAATGATTTCCAAATTGCCTGCCAGATTGCCTCCAACTCTCAATGTTCCAACAATCTGATGAATGGCTCTTGTGAGACCTTCCGATTTAATCCTGGCTGCCATATCCATTAATGACTCCTCAGTTGATTTTCCATATCTGATTTCTTCCAGGACTCTGCTGAACTCCCATGACAGGGATCCGTAATTGGCATTTTTAATCGTTATCAAAGCATCATGCAGGCCTTTTCCCGATTTCAGTTCAATCGCCATGTGCCTTAAAGCATAGGGAAGCTCCTGGTTAATGTCTAAATAATTTCTCTCCTGTTTGATTTGAGGATATGTTAAAATAAAGATATATGTCATGGCAGTTATTGTCAAAAACATTCCTGCAACTTCCAGACCAGTAAACAATATCAGAAGTATAGAAACAATTGCTAACACGATAATTGATTGTCTGTTTAGCAAATGTCTTAGTAAAACTTCCCTTAAATCATCAATTGCCGTGTTTTCCTTTTTTTGGATTTTCACATCTTCAAATTTCAGTCTGGAAAATATTGCACTATTAATCTCTTTTGTCTTATCCTCCCGTTTAAATTCAATATTTTTAAAGGATAGGCTCCTGAAGAAATTGACAATTCCTAATACTATGCTTCCAATGAAAATAAACACCTTATTCATCATATTATCACCTAATACAATAAAATCCTGTTCAGGACTTTTCTTGGATTTTTGTAGTATAGTTCTATTACACGACTAACCTCACCAACACTTCGGATGTCCTGATTAATCATGTGCTGTAATACTAATCTTCTGTTTTCAATTTCATCATAAAGCTGTTTTAAGGATTTTCCGCTGACTTCTGCAATTTTACTTAAGGTATGACTTGAAACACCAACATTTTCAATTGTGTCTTTTTCAGGATTCCACTTGAAAATCTTATTCAACTGAACTGTATTGTTTTCCATTCCAACAACCTCCACAACTTCACTGATTCGTCTGTAAGACATCCCTGAAGAGGTATAAATTCTATTCTGCATTATTATAAAATCAATTGCCTGAATCATTATTTTTGGAACTGACATCGGTTCAGTTGTAAGTCGGGTTATTGTCTCTCTTGCACTGTTTGAATGCAATGTTCCAAATCCGGAATGTCCTGTGTTCAGCGCTGTAAAAAGAGTTATCGCCTCTTCAGCCCTCACTTCTCCCACGATGATTCTGTCAGGCCTTTGCCTTAAGGAATTTTTAACAAGGTCATTCATTGTAAGTTCTCCTTTGTTTTCAACATTGGCGGGACGGGTTTCCATGCGAATTACATGTTCATGTGGAATCTGAAGCTCCAGGGTATCTTCAATTGTTATGATTCTCTCTTTTGGATTTATAAAAGCACAAAGTGCATTTAATGTTGTTGTTTTACCTGAACTTGTTCCTCCGGAGATGATTGCATTTGCAGATTTCACTCCAAATCCGTCAAAACACAACCAGAAAAACGCCGCAAGCTCAATTGATATTGTATTTGAATTAATCAAATCGATTATGGTAAGTGGATCTCTTTTGAATTTGCGTATTGTAAGTGAAGGTCCGTCAGCAGAAACTGGGGGAATTGTTGCGTTGATTCTGGACCCGTCAAGTAATCTTCCATCCAATATCGGTGATTCCTGGTCTATGCGGCGGTTGATTTGTCTTGCAATTGAATCAATCAGTTCCATTAACTCAGCTGTATTGGTAAATTTGATGTTGGTTTTCATCATTCCGTACTTTCTGTGATAGACAAAAACAGGCTTGTTAATGCCTATAATCATTATTTCCTCCAAATCATCGTCCTGAATTAAAGGATCTATTTCACCGTATCCGGCAATGTCTCTTAAAAGCTTTTGGGATAGGGTGTCTTGATATTCTTTTGAAATATTTTCCTTTGTGGAGAGGAAATTCTTAATTTCACTTAACAGATTCTCTTCGTTAACCTGAAAGTTTTCATTTGTATTCATTGCCAAATCCACCAGGTTTTCACGGATTTCTTTTAATATTGCTTTTTCTTCAGTTGTATAATCCTGTCTTATGACATCATATTGCGGAATTATTTCTTTACTGTTCATTTTCGCTCACCTTTTATTTTGTATTCTATAGATTAGTATTACTAATTAATAAATTTTTATTACAAATAGCATCAATATTTTTAATACAAATCAATACTAAAACATAATTATAAAGGGGATTTTATCATGGATATCGATGAAAAAATTAAGCAATTACAGGAATGTGAAAACTGCAGAGATATTCAAATCAAAAAGTTTTCACCATTAAAAGACCTGATAGACTTCGAAGAGCTTACAGGCGAATACATGAGATGTGAATGTGGAAAAAGACCACTTGACATTGTAATGAGCCAAATCCTAAAAATAATGATAGAATCCGAAATCGTACCTGAAAAGGCAACATTGAGGAGAAACTCTCCAGTACCATTATCTAATTTTTACTTCAGTAGCTTAAATCCACAGTTCATAGGAAAAAAGACATTAGTATTATTGCACTCTGACTTTACAGATGAAGTGGCATTAAAATTGATGAGGGAAGTGCCTGAAGTTACCTGCGTCTTAAAGGGAAGTCCGCAAAATACCGTTGGACAATTCGATAGGGATTCGCAGATTAATCACTTCGAAATACTTGCAGGTGACGATACACAAATCAACGTCATGAGAACACTGCTCGGTGAAAAAATAGTTCTCGCTAAAAATCAATCAAAACACCACATAGAAGTTGCAATGACAACAGAAGAAAAGCTTGTTCGGCTTCACAACTACATTAAAAATAACGATATCAAAAAAGGAGTTGCAATTGATGCAATGTGTGGACTGGGAGCACTTGGAATCTATTTGCACAAACTGGGCTTTGAAAAAGTAATATTTAATGATATCAACCCTGAAATGATAGAAGCACTAAAAAACAATTTAAAAATCAACGATGTTAGTGACGGTTTTGAAATCTATAATGAATCATTTGAAGATTTAAGTGTAGATTATGCAGATTTATGTGTTATAGATGCATTTCCTGGAGCAGATATTGGTGAAATAACTGAAAAAGCAGAAAAAATAGC
>CAZOYH010000172.1:0-3561 GCA_964583995.1 uncultured Methanobrevibacter sp. | reverse complement strand
CAACTATAGCTTCTGCAGGACATAATTCTTGACATACGCCACAGTAAATACATTCATTTTCATCTACTTCGATTTCACCAGTTACTAAATCTGCACGACTTGGTAAAACTCTTTCTATGACAATTGCATCACGAGGGCATGCAACTTCACATCTTTTACAGTAGATACATTCATCATCATCGATTTCTGAGAAAGCATTATAATGAGGATATGCTTCAATTTCTCTGATAGGTACACCATCAATAGTTAATACTAATGCATCAACAGGACATAAACCACTGCACATACCACATAATACACATTTACTTTCGTCAATGCTTACTCTTTGAACATCAAAGTCATCATGGAAGTTTTGAGCAATCTTTTCGTGTCCACTGAAATAGATGTCGTTGGAAAGTCTGTGACGAGCATCTACAGCAATTGCATTCAATGTAATTGCTTCAACAGGACAGGTGGATTCACAAATTCCACAACCTAAACAAACTTGGTCATTAAAAGACAAGTTTCTAACTTCTTCTGCTGACCTTGTAATGTCAAAGTTATTGTCGTTAACCTCTTTTAAATTTCTAATCATCATTCAATCTCCAAAATTTTTATAGAATTAGTTGGGCATTCATCTTCACAAAGCTGACAACCGCAACATTGTATGGAGTCTGCATGTGCTTTTAATGATTCTAACTTAATAGCTTTCATAAAACATGCATTTACACATAAGCCGCAACCAATACAAGAATCCGCTATAGTTACTTCGAAATCTCTTTCTCGGCAAATATTCACAATTTTTCGACTCTGTTCTGGTTCATCAAATACTGCTTGAGCCATTATCAAGAAATCCCTGGGAGTTAACTCAATGATTGTTCTTGCAACATCGATTGAGTT
Organism: uncultured Methanobrevibacter sp.; assembly: GCA_964583995.1. Classification (GTDB taxonomy): domain Archaea; phylum Methanobacteriota; class Methanobacteria; order Methanobacteriales; family Methanobacteriaceae; genus Methanocatella. The sequence goes on along the minus strand of CAZOYH010000172.1, from coordinate 2,682 downwards.
CCATGATAAGTTGCTACCATTCAAATAATGTGATATGGTTGACCTATCAACACCTAACTCATCAGCGATTGCTTGGTGACTTTCACCAGCATCCTTCAACTTGACCGCAGCCAAATATTTTAAACCAGATGCAATATGTTTTGGCATTTGAACCACCATGTGTAATGATTACACATATGTTTACTTATATAAATATATTTGCCTACTAGAATCAAGACACAAGCTTTATATATTACTGTGTTAAAACTACACTAAAAAATTTCTGAAAACTAATTAAAACATACCAATTAATATCAAACAAATAAAAATTGCTTTATTAACTTATTAAAAGAATAATAATTTTCTATATTAATTTTAATTATCATTTATCGATATTTACTTTTATTTATATCGACTATTTTTTACAAATTAGTAATAAAAAATTATAAAAAATTATTATAAAAATGCAAAAAATGACAAAAATTAGCTATATTTTTAGGTTTTCCAAAAAAATGTGTAGTAACTACACATTACAATTTAGAAATCATTAATTATTACTAAAAACATATAATTAATAAAGGGGAGATGAAATGAAAATTGCATCTATTGTAGGTAAAAAAAATACTGGAAAAACATCACTGACAGTGAAAGTTATTGAAGAGCTGACAAAAAGAGGATATAACGTTGCTTCAATAAAACATTCACACCATTCCATAGAAATGGATAAGGCAAACACTGATACATGGAAACATAAACAGGCCGGAGCAAATCTGGTTGTTGGTGTCGGATCAACTACTTTTTTCAATGCAAGAAAGGAACATGACCTAAACAGAATACTATATTTATTGAAACACTTCGATGAATTTGATTTTGTAATCATTGAAGGATATAAAAGCTACAACTATCCAAAAATCATTACTTCCCCTGAAGTTAGAGATGAATATACAATAAAAGAAGTTAATTCATTTACAATAGATGAAAAAGGAGTCAGTGAACTTGCTGATTTAATAGAAGAGCGAGGTCATGATATTGTTGATACATTGTTTGCAAACAACTGTGGATTCAACAATGGTGAAGTAATTGCATCTGAAATTCGAAATGGAAATTTAACTGTTGATGAATTAGACAATGTACACTGTTATATATCCATAGATGAAAAAGTTGTTGGGCTAAATAGATTTGTTAGCGATTATTTAAAACAAAACATCTTAGGTGTTATAAGTACATTAAACCTTGATGATTATAGTGTAAGGGACGTTAAAAAAATTGAATTAATAATACCAGATTCCCATTCAAAACCAAATAAATTAGATAAAGAATCTGTTATTTTAATTAATAATAGAAATCTTATTATAAATCAATTTACAAATGATATTATTACAAATTCCATAAATGCAATGGTTAAATCTCTTAAAACTGAAGATAATATTAAAAATATAGATATTGAAATATCTGATATTCTTGATGACAATATGAACGATGCTAAAATTACTCTTAAAACAAATAACAATATTGTTAAACTCAATGAATTCAGCCAAGGAATTCTCAAAGAAAGTATTTTTGCAGTAATTAATACTTTAAAAATAGATGAAGAAATCAACAGTATAAAAATCCGTGTGAAAAAGTGATAACATGACAAATGAATTTATTAAAGATCAATACCAAAGACCAATCATTTCACTTAGAATCACTTTAACCAACAGGTGTAACGTTAACTGTTTATACTGCCATCACGATGGAATGGTTTCATCAAGCCAAGAAATGACTGCTGATGAATTGTATACTATCTGTAAAGTTGCAAAAAATATCGGCGTTCAAAAAATCAGACTTTCAGGCGGAGAACCATTAATCAGGAAAGACATTGTTGAAGTTGTTGAAAAAATAGCTAGTTTAGACTTTAAGGACATATCCATGACAACAAATGGAACCTATCTTGAAAAATATGCTAAGGATTTAAAAGATGCAGGATTAAATCGGGTAAATGTCAGTTTGGATACATTAAACCGTGAAACTTACGAGTACATTACCAATAAAGATTATTTAGAGTCTGCAAAAGCAGGAATCCTAAAAGCTGTTGAAGTTGGAATGTATCCCGTTAAAATCAACATGGTTATTATGAAAGATATCAATCAAAATGAAGTAAAAGACATGTTTCAGTTCTGTAAAGAAAACAATATGGTGCTTCAGCTGATTGAACTTATTGAAAGTGAAAACTGTGATGATGACAAGTTCAGTGCCGAATATCATTATAAGCTAGATATGATTGAAGAAAGGTTAGCTGATATAGCTGATGAGGTTCATGAACGTAAGTTTATGCAGGGCCGTAAAAAATATTACATAGACGGTGGAGAAATCGAGATAGTAAGACCAGTTGATAACTCTACATTTTGCGCAAATTGCTCCAGATTGAGGATAACTCCAGATGGAAAAATCAAACCTTGTCTTTTAAGAAACGATAATCTTGTGGAACTTATTTCACATGTCAGAAATGGTGAAAGTGAAGAAGAACTAAAAGAAATTTTCATTAATGGTATCAACAATCGTGAACCATATAACACATAATTATTATTTTTTAATATTTTATATAACACTGTTAATTTTAGAAATCAAAAAAAGAAAAAGGTGTATAATAAGGAAAAACTCCCAATTATAACCATTTAGCTTTGGATACGTGATCAGTGAATGGAAGTGGGTCATCACTAC
>CAZOYH010000171.1:0-3563 GCA_964583995.1 uncultured Methanobrevibacter sp. | reverse complement strand
CACTTATAATAAATATTATATGTATACCTCAAATGCACTTCAATATGCATATTATCCTCATGATATAGCCAGATGTTACAGAAATTTAGGCACATATTATATCCAAGAAAGCCAAATGGAAACTGCTCTTGCATTATTTACATACAGTATGGAATTTGATTTAAGTCCTCTTGCGTATAGGGAAATCAATTACATTAAATCAAAAAATGATATTGAACTGACACTTGAAGAGTCAATTGAAATTATCAAAAAGAAAAATATTCAAATTGGACCTAATCCATTAATTTTGGAAACTTTAGAAAATCTGGCAAAAGAATATGAAGAAAATATATTGTTAAATCAGTCAATTTACTTTTACAAATTACTTTACAATTTGACAAATGATGAAAAAATACTTGAAAAGATTAATGAACTTAAGATTAGAATAAACTATTAAATAATATATAATATATATTATAATAACAAGGTGATTTTAAATGTGTTCAAGTGGAGGGCCAATGGCCGATATTGATTTGAAAAAATTGAAAACAAAAAAATACCAATGCAAAGACTGTGGAAATACCTTTAAAGGTCTTGGAAAAAAAGTTGTTTGTCCATCTTGTCAAAGTGACAATGTGGCTTGTCTAGAGTAAATTTATTTACTCTTCTTTTTATTTTTTTAAGTGATTTTTATGAATATTGATTTTAAAGATGATGAAATACTATTTCTTGAAGGGGAAACCGGAATCGTGGGTGTCGTTAAAGTTGCCTATGAAGATAAGATGCTATTCATTGCAACACAGGACAATGAGGAAATAGTGCAGTTTTTAGAATCAGATGACATCATTGCAGTATCAAACTTTAAAAAGGATAAAAGAGCAATACGCTCACAGGCATACTTGAGCCGTGAAGAGTCATCACCACTAGTAATTTTAAATAAGGATCATCCATCAACCAAAAGGCTGGAAACTGTCATATCCATAGGAGATGCAGTAAACCTAAACTGCAATATTACCCCTGGAACACATCCCGAACAGAATGTATTATGTTCCTGTGACAGCCTGTCCGGACTTGAAATTACAAAAACACCAACAGGCGTTAGATTAAACAGAGACTTTGAAAATTACACAATTGAGAAAATCTAGGTTAAATAATGTTATTCATCGATTCATTTTACATGTTTTTAGGCCAGCTGGTAGTCTTTCTTGCAATTTTAATTGTAATATTATTCATTGCAGTTTTAGTTTTAGGATTTTTCATTGCAAGAAAAAACAAGATAAAATTCCCGAGATTTCTGCTATACATTGTTGATTTGTTATATTCTCCCTTTAAAACAATAGCTGACTTTCTAAACCTTGATGAACACTTGATTGATGACATTGCAATTAAAGTAAGAGACGACATCAACAAAGAGAAATTCAGACAGATACCTGCTGAAAAAACTTTAATCTTTTTACCTCACTGCTTAAGACATAAGGACTGCCCTGCAACACTTCAAAAGGAAGGATTGAACTGTACAGAATGCGGATTATGTTCTATTGGAGCCATCAAGAAAAAAGCCGAACCATTAGGTTATAAATTATATATTGTTCCTGGATCCAGTTTCGTTAAAAAAATAGTTAAGGAAAACAAGTTCAAAGCAGTCATAGGTGTTGCCTGTCACGAAGACTTAAATCAGATGATGATGCTTTTATCCGATTTCTGTCCACAGGGTGTTTTACTTGAAAAAACAGGTTGTTTTGAAACTAAAGTAAATGTTAAAAAAGTATTTGAAAAGATTGATTCTAAATACTAACCCCAATTTACATTATTAAAAACAGAAAATATTCAATATCATTTTTAAAATAAATTATAAGAACTTTTTAGCTTCTTATGAATTCTTCAGCTTGAACTAGACAATCAAATGCTTCCTGTTTATCAAAATTAACTGAAAAATCATAACTGGATTTTCTTCTTAACTTTTTAGCATTAGAATAATATTTATAGACTTCTTGACTGAAATCACCGTCATGTACAAAGTCTTTACTGAATTGAGTTAGAATAATATCATGTTTTGCTGATGAAATCATGAGTAAGTAACAATGCCTTAGCTGCATCAAACATTGCATAATATGAATGAGTTATTGAACCTCTATACTTTCCGGCGTCAAATAGTATTTGAGCCATGCTTAACTCTTCAACTGCTAAGTCCATAACCCCCTGAACTTCTTCGACATTCATATTGGAACACCTTCTGCCATCACGGTTTTGAGGAAGCTATAATCTTTTGTTTTATTGAAATGTTCTTCAGTCATTACATGTGGTGAAATTACTTCTTCTTTTTCAAGAATAAAATCAACAACGACATTATCAATTATTGATTCTAATTCACGATTATCTTGATGAATAACAATTAATATATCAATATCAGATCCCTCATTATCATCACCACGTGCTACAGATCCAAATAAAATCATTCTAATAATTTCATCTGAATTAATAGCATTAGCAAACTCATGAGCAATTTCAATCCTATTATGCAATATAATCACCAAAAAAATTATAATTTGATAATAAATATTATTTACTTCATCAATAATAAATACTTGCCAACAGCGACTTTATGAAAAAACACAAGCAATAAGAGAAAAATATAAAAAATAAAATTATTGCTATTGTTTTTAAAATATTGCAACAATCATGGAAGTTTTCACATGACTACATACTAATCGTCATCATAATATCTCATGAACTCTGTTGACTCTTTAGTCTGACTAAACTCTTCAATAAAATCGTTTAAATCATGAATGAACTCTTCTTTTCTTTTATCAAAATCAGCAATTTGAGAATAGTCCTTTTTGATAGCTATAGTCATTATTATATCATCGGTTTCCAAAGTGAGTTCCGGATACAATTCATCTAAAAAATCATCCATACTATCCTCTTCCAAGTTCCTGATGAGCTCTTGCAAGGTGTCCTGCTGCCAATGCACCAACAAGTGACAGTTCACCTGCTAAAACAGTACATGCTACAATTTCTGCAAATTCACGAGCCTTACCAGAACCTGCAACACCTAAAATTTCCAATCCTTCGTGAGCAACTTCAAGACTGGTCCCTCCACCGACTGTAGCTACAGGCAAATCAGGCAGGTTAACTGAGAAATATAAATCACCATTTCTGTTTTCAGCTGTTGTAATACCTAATGAACCTTCAACCACATGAGCTGCATCCTGACCGGTTGCTAAAAATATTGCTGCAACCATGTTTGCATAGTGAGCATTGAATGCCATTGACCCTGAAGCTGCTGAACCAATAAGGTTTTTAGCAGTGTTTACTTCAACTATTGCTTCTGCAGTGGTTTTAAGTTTTTTAGCCACAATATCTTTTGGAATTAAAATATCTGCTATAACGCTTTTTCCTCTTCCTTCAACGATGTTTATAGCGGCTGGTTTTTTATCGACACATACATTACCACTTAATGCTATGTGAAGTGCAGTGGTTTCCTCTGCAAGTTTTTCCAGGATTTTTTCTGAAGCTATTGTTACCATATTCATTCCCATACTGTCTCCAGTTGAGAAAACAAAACGAGGATAAACATAGCTTCC
>CAZOYH010000170.1:0-3563 GCA_964583995.1 uncultured Methanobrevibacter sp. | reverse complement strand
AAATTAGTTGATAATGCCCGCCGTATGAGAGTTCTTGGAAGTGTGGTGCTTGAACTATCCTATGTTGCAAGTGGAAGATATGATGCATTTCTGGATTTAAGAGGAAGTAGAATAATCGACATTGCTGCTTCAAAACTAATTTTAGAAGAAGCTGGATGTATTATAACAAACAAATACGGTCAAAAACTTAACAATAACCTAAGCATTTATGAAAAAACAATTGTAGTGGCTGCAAACAATAAGATATTACATAAACAAATGATTGATATCTTAAATAACAACCAGACCGATTTTATCGGAAAAATTGGAGTGGTTTCAAGAATAGACCAGACAAGACCCATACTTTTTTCAGCGAAAGTTATTGACTATCTTCTAACTAACGGAAGAGAGGTTGAAATTGAAAAAAGATTAGCTCATAAATTAAATGAATTAAAAGAAAACCCTGATTTGGACAAGATTATCACAGAAGTGAAAGAAAATTATCCTGAAATTGCAGATTCACTTAATGACATTAACTTTAACATTGATTATACTCAACTTGCTCAAAACATTTTTGACTTTGACTGTGATATGGCAGTTATTCTTGGAGGAGACGGCACACTCCTAAGAGCACAGGCAAAAATGAAACCCGAAATCCCAATATTTGGAATTAACATGGGAACAGTTGGATTTTTAACAGAAATTGAAGCAACACATACTTTTGAATCTTTAAATGATATTCTCAAGGGAGATTATTATAAAGAAAAAAGAACCCGACTTGTTGTTTCCCACGAAAATCATAACTTCACAGCCATGAATGAAGTGGTTGTAATGACTGATAAACCCGCAAAGATGCTTCACTTTGAAATTCAGGTAGATGGAGAAATAATTGAAGAAGTCAGAGCCGATGGATTAATCGTTTCAACACCAAGCGGTTCTACAGCTTATGCAATGTCTGCCGGAGGTCCGATTGTTGATCCAAAAGTTGGAGGATTTGTCATAATTCCAATTTGTCCTTATAAACTTGGAGTAAGGCCTTTTGTAGTATCAGACAATAGTGAAATTACTGTTAAGTTACTTAAAAAAGGTAAAAGTGCAGTGTTTGTAATGGATGGGCAAATAAATGAAGAAGCAGAATATGAAGAAGAAATCAAATTCAAAAAATCAGACAAAGATGCTTACTTTATAAGAACTTCAAACAAATACTTCTATGAAAAAGTTAAAGACAAATTAAACAAAGGCGGAATAGACAGTAAATCCAGGTGCCACAATGAATAATCTCGTAATTGATTTGACTCACGGTGGAGTAAAAATAGCCATCAGTTTAGCTAAAAAAGGAAAAAATGTCATCGCCTATGACCTTTACAATACATTAAAGCCAATTGATGGGAAAATGTTGGCCATTTACAATATTGAATTAATCAAATTAGAAGATTTGGCTGATTTTAAAGGAGACATGAATGTTATTTATCCAATTCATATGCCTTTAACCTTTGATGAAATTAAATCATACAATCCAGATTTAAATTATACTTTTCAAAGCCATCATGAAGCTGTCAGAGATATTCTTAGCAATTGGGGAGAGGATATTTTAAAAATAGAAGTTACCGGCGTTAAAGGAAAAACAACTTCTGTTTTTATGCTTAAAGAAATTTTAATTGATGAAAACCCCCTAATTTTATCAAGTTTAGGTGCTTTACTATATGAAAATGGTAAAGAAATCATCTTAAAAAAAGATATTTCAATTACTCCTGCAAACATTAAAGAAACAATAGATTTGGCTTATAAAATTGCAAATCCAGTGTGCAAAATTGCAGAAGGGGTTGTTGAAAGTGAAAACCTCAGAAAATATAACTCAGCAATTTTTGAATCATCATTAGGTGCCAGCGGGATTGGAGATGTTGGGCTTTTATTAAATATTTCTGAAGATTACCCAATAGCTAAAGGAAATAGCAGCGCATCTGAAGCTAAAAAACAAGTTTTTAACTGCAAATGTGTTTGTATCCAAAAAGAAGCCTTTGACAAATATTATCCGGATGTTAAACATGATAAAATCAATACTTTTTCAATTACTGACAACACATCAAATTTATATGTCGAAAATGTTGAATATGACTTGAATAAAACCCATGTTGATGTTAAATACAGAGATGTAAAAACAGTTAATGGCCAGATTGTTTGTGGGAAATTAAGTTTGAAAACATTTGCTCCGGGACCTCATCATGTGAGCAATCTTTTAGGTGTGGTGTTAACTTGCATCAGTTTGGAAATTGACAATGCAAAAATAATAAATGGAATTGAAAACTATAAAGGAATTCCTGGCAGAACCCATAAAAAAACTATTGAAAATTCAATAGTTATCGAAGAAATCAATCCAGGATTAAATACCCATGCAATTAAAGAATCCATAAACATGATTGATAATTTAGATGACTATTACATATCAATTGGTGGAGATTATGGAATAACCTGTGAAGAGATTGATGAGGAAAAATTAACTAGCTTTTTAAATACATTAAATCATGATATCTTCCTAACAGGAGAGCTTGGCAATTCAATTGCTCCAAAACTAACCCTAAATTATGAATATTATGATAATTACAGAGAAATTTATGATTTAGCTGTGAAAGATAACAAAAATCTCCTTTTCATATATCGTTCAGACTATAGAAAAATTCAACAAAGATGATAATTCTGTAAAAATTGAAACATTTAATATATATTAATTGCAAAATTAAAAATGTAACAAAATGTTACATGTTAAACTTATATGATTAATTTCAGAATTTGGAGAAAAATAAATGATTGTTGGAACACGAGGTAGTCAATTGGCTTTAGCACAAACAAAACAAGTATGTGCTGATTTATCTAAAATTACTGGCGAATCTATTGATATTGAAATTATCAAAACAAAAGGAGATAAAATTACTACTTCCCAATTGTATAACATGGATTCTAAAGGATTGTTTACTAAAGAATTAGATATTGCCCTTCTAGATGAGGAAGTTGATTTTACAGTCCACAGTTTTAAAGACTTACCTACTGAATTGGATGAAGATTTAGAAATAATAGCTGTTCCAAAACGCGAAACTCCAAATGAAGTACTTATATCTTCAAAGAAATGGGCAGAGTTAGGTCCAGGATCCAAACTTGGAACTAGCAGCCTTAGAAGAGAAGCATTCTGTAATCTTTACGATAAAGAATTTGAGCTAAAACCTATCAGAGGAAATATTGAAACAAGAATAGATAAAGCACTGAATACAGATTTGGATGCAACCATTATGGCTCAGGCAGGCATAAAAAGATTGAATCTGACAAAATACATTAAAGAAGTATTTCCACTTGATTACATCACACCCCCTGCAGGTCAGGGAGCATTAGCAATTATCACTAGAAAAGATTACGAAAAAAATGAAGTTATCAAAAATGCATTAAATGATTATGTATCAATGCAAGAAGTATTTGCAGAAAAGAAAGTCTTAGAAGAGCTAGGTGTTGGCTGCCAATGGCCAATAGGGACTATAGCTCAAATGAAAGACAATGAATTTAATATTTATTCAATATTATTAACTAAAGAAGGAGAA
>CAZOYH010000169.1:0-3618 GCA_964583995.1 uncultured Methanobrevibacter sp. | reverse complement strand
GATTTATTTGCATAAATCTAGCACCCTATTTACTATATCAATTTTGACCTCAAATAATTAGAAAAACTTTATATATTTCGATGACAAAATATAATTATACATTTGAAATGGTGGTTTATCATGGCTAGTGTTGGTTCCAGATTAAAAGAATTACGCATTGAACATGGCTATTCACAAAGACAATTGGCGGAATATTTAGAAATTGACCAGAGTAACTTATCTAAAATAGAAAATGATAAAAGAAAGTTAAATTTAGTATTATTGGATAAAATATGTTATCTATACAATTGCACTCCAAATTACCTTTTAGGAAAAACAGATTCATACCATAAACCTAAAATTTCATTTAAATCAGGAAAAAACATTGATTTGGAAGCTATTGCAAAAGTCAATCAACTTACATATCATTTGAATGTATTGAGAAGAAAAGAAAAGGAAGTTTCTAATATCAACAGACCAAACTTGAACATTAATTTAAGAAGACAATTGGGGCTAGATGAATACTGTCCAATTGACATTTTCACTCTGATTCCATCTAAAATTCAAAATTTAACTATAGCATGGTTCCCTATGAAAAAAAGCGTAAGTGGGTGCTGTTTTAAGAATAATATTGATTCAATAATTCTTATTAACTCTTCACATTCTAAAGGACGTCAAAACTTTACTTTAGCACATGAGGTATATCATTTACTTGATGACAATGATAATTTTTTCATTTGTTCTGAAGAGAATAATGATGAAGTTGAAAGAAAAGCCGATGAATTTGCATCTAACTTTTTAATGAGTGAACTGGCATTATATGATTTCATTGATTCAAATAATATTGACAAATGGGATATTCAGGATATAATTAAATGTGAACAGTATTTCCATTTAGATCATAGAAATTTAATAAGCCGCCTATATGAAGAAAAATTAATTGATGGAAATCAGTTTGCTGAGTTTTCATTCAATATCATCGATAAGGCGGCAAATTATGGTTATGATACTTCATTATATGAACCTTCAACAGAACATAAAAGCTTTTTTTCTATTGGGCACATGATTCCACTTACAGATAAAGCATATAAGGATGGAATCATTTCCAAAGGTAGGCGAAAAGACATTTTACTCGATTTATTTAGGGATGATATTGCATATTAGGTGATTTCATGTCTGAAAAGCATATATTCTATGATTCTGATGTGTTAATTTGTTTTTTAGAGATTAACAAACAAGGAATCCTCAAAAGAATATTTTCAAAAATAATTGTTCCTGATGTTGTTTATCTAGAGCTAAATAAGAAAAACTCAAATCAGAATGTTAAAAATAATTTAGCATCATTGATTAATGATGGCTTTGTTGAAATTAGGCCAATTGAATTCGGCACACCCGAGTATTTTGACTATACTTGTATGATTGAAGGATTTTGGAGTGATGATGAACCAATAGGATTTGGAGAAGCTGCAGCAATGGCTCTTGCAATTAAAGATTTTGGAATTGTAGCCAGTAACAACCTAGCTGATGTAGAAGAGTTAGGCAAAGCAAATGATATACCAATCCTTACTTTTTCAATGATTATGGCATTCTGTTTTGAATTGAACATAATGTCAAAACAGGAAATAGAATCAGTATGGAAGGAAATTTTAGATAATACAAAGCAAAAACTACCTAAAGATACATTCAACAAATATTTCACTGAGTTGTTTGAAAATGACTGTGTTCGATTGTTGAAAAATTATAATTTTAAAAGACATTATTCACTTTCTCAAAAAAGAAAAAAGGCAGAGATTTAATCTGTAATATGATTATATCAACTCTTCACTTATTTTTCTCAGTGTTTTAAGGTAATTATCATATTCAGTCTTTCCAATAATCCCTTTAATCTTTTCATCCCATATTTCATCATAATCCATTACTTTTTGAGCGGTCTTTGCTCCTTTGGCAGTAACTTCTATTCTTTTTGTTCTTTTATCAGGAATTCTTTTTATAAATCCCTTATCTTCAAGTTTTTTCAGGTTTCTTGTTATTGTACTTTCATTTAAATGAAAGCTTTGAGCCAACTGTTCTTGAATGATTCCTTCATTTTCATAGATTGCAATTAGTAATGGAAAAAGACCAAAACTCAAATCTTCATCCTTTACCTTTTCATTTAGGTATTTTGCATGTTCTCTGTAAATTATTGAGATGAATGGAACTGTAGGTTTGTTTTTATCAAGCATGATTTTGACTCCTTATTAATTTGTTGATGTAGAGTTCAATACATGCATAACATATAAGAGATCCAATTCCTCCACCTAAAAGCATTCCGCAGTATATTCCAAATTCACCCATGTTAAATGTGAAACCTAGAATGTATGCAAAGATTAACACTAATATGAATTCCCTGAATGTTGTAAGGATAAATGATATTGTTCCTTTTCCAACTCCCTGGAAAACATTACCTGCACTTGCTCCGAATGGAACATATAAGATAAACAGACACATTAGCTGCAGGAAACTTGCAATTAATGGTGCTAACTGGGCACTGCTTTCAGAGTATGAGAAAATAAATGCAATCTGATTTGCAAAGATATTCAATATTATACATACTATAATTGATGCTATTAAAGCCACTTTAACTGCATATCTTGCTGTTATTCGTAGGTTTTCGTATTTTCTTGCTCCAAATGCTACTCCTGCAACTGATATTGCTGCAGTTCCAACTCCAATTGCCGGAAGCATTCCAATGTTTACTATTCTCCAACCTGCAGTATATACTGCTACAGCCACTGGTCCAGATACAATTGTTAGCATATAATTTACGAATATTGTTAAAACTGACAGTACCAATTGCTCTAAACTTGCCGGAATACCCACTACGAGTATATCTTTATACATTTTAAGGTCATTGTGGAAATCTTTCATGCTGTATGATAAGTAGGTGTCTTTTTTGACAAATATCCAATAAATCATTAAAAGCAGGCTTATAAATGGTCCTAGTGCTGTTGCCCATGCCGCTCCTTTAATTCCCATATTCAATGTGTAAATAAATATCGGATCTAAAATCATGTTTATTATTGCAGCTAGAGCTATTGGTAGTGTTGCTCTTTTAATGTCTCCTTCTGCTCTGAATGCTCCTCCAACGATTGGTGGCATCAATATTGCAAATGTCCATATGAATATGATAAATCCGTAGTCCATTGCATAATTTATGACTTCACTTGCTCCCATCATCAAAAGCATTGGTTTCATAAATATCAAAAATATTATAGAAACAGCTATTGAAAATAGTAAGCTTAAAATCAGGTTGTGTATTGCCGCATTGTTTGCGGAGTGTTTGTCTTCTGCTCCAATGTATCTGGATATTAATGAGTTACCACCTGCACCCAGTCCGTTTCCAAAACCAACTAAAATCATAAATAGTGGTGTGATGTATCCAAGTGCAGCTAATGGTTCAGCACCAAGTCCAGCCACCCAAATACTGTCGATAATATTGTTTGCAAATATTAAAAACATACTTCCGATAATAGGTAAGGATAGTTTGTTTATTGCTTTTTTTGGGTCTCCTGTTATCATTTCTATGTTTGAATTTTTCTCCATAATTTACCTCTCTTGCATATGCAATTATACTCTTGTATATGCAAGTGTTAGTATTTA
>CAZOYH010000168.1:0-3625 GCA_964583995.1 uncultured Methanobrevibacter sp. | reverse complement strand
TTGAATTTCATTTAAAACTATTTTTGACGGATTTTTAATATTAACAACTCCCAATTATTTTAATTGAATATAAACTATAATCATCCCATTATATAAATATTTGCTAATTGTATGAGCTTAAAAAATTGTTATGACTTTGAAAAATTGCTTTTAAAAAAACATACTATTTAAAGCTTTGCTAGAAATATATTACATCAATCATAACATTGTCATGACAATTGCCTTAAATTCGTTTATTTACAAATATAAGTAATTATTTACTTTTTAAAAAGAAAATACTTATATATTAACGAGTTAAATCTAATATTATCAATTAAAATCAAGGATGAATTTAAATTACATCCGAAGCGATGATTATGACAAAAGAGGGAATTACCCTTGCAAGCGATTTGGCAATAACAAACCCAAACAACAAATCCTACAACTGCGCAGATAAAATTTTTAAAATCACAGATGAATTTCCAATAGGAATAATGATTAATGGCAATGCCAAGTTTGAAGAAGTGCCTCTCGAGACACTGATTGGAGAGTTTACAAAAACAGTTGACTTTAAAAATCTTAAAACTGTTGAAAGCGTTAAAAATGGATTTTTGAAGTATCTGTCCTTAAATACAAATCATACTCCAGTTGATGAATACATTTCATGGGTTTTAGACGATTTCAAAAAGGAATTGGTTGAAGAAATTGAGGAATACGGCTTTGATGAGGCCCTGAAATATTATACCTCCAGCGAATTGAAACCAATAGTTGAAAACTATGAAAACTTCAAAAACGAGTTTGATGACATTATTCCTTGCGATAAAGACAAAAGCGAATATAACTTGAAATTATGGAGGATATTTTCACATCAGCTATCTTTTGAAGGAACCGGAATGATATTTGCAGGTTTCAATGCTGATGAGTTCTATCCAACATTTTTTGAGATTAATCTTCACTGCAATGACAATGGCAATATAATTTATGATGAAGTGGATTTTGAGATAAACTCAAAGGAACCTATAATTAAGGTGTTTGCAATTAATGAAGAGGCTTATACTTTTATTACAGGTACAAGTACAGATTTTGAAGAATATGTTGAAACATATGTAGAACAATCAAATGAAACATTTCTTCAAGAACTTAACGAAACATTACATGATGAAGAAGAGTTCGACATTAAACAAATAAACGACATATCATCTATTTGTAAAAAATTAATTGATAACTCTTATTCAAATATGTCTCAAACCATAAAAGATTATAAATTAAATGCATTATATGAAGCATCAGAATCTACTGATTACTTACCAAAGATAATACTTTGGGATTTAGCAGATTATCTAATAAAATTAACTGCATTAAAACAGAAACTTTCATCCGATTTTGAAACTGTCAGCAGTGAAACTGAAATTGCATTCATAAATAAAACCCATAACTTTAAATGGGTAAAAAACGATAATGAAAGATTTAAATATGAATAAAAATAATAATAAAGACAAGGTGAAACACATGATATTCGTACCAAAGAAAAAAGCAAGGAAAATTAAAAAAAGACTTCTAGAAGAAAGCCAAATAAGATTAAAAAAACAGATGGACGAATCTATCAAAGAATGGAAAAAATCAAAAAACAAAACCCAATAAACCAACCAACACCCACAAAAAACATTTAAAACAGAGGTGAAACACATGATATTCGTACCAAAGAAAAGAGCAAGAGAAGTAAAAAGAAGACTTCTAGAAGAAGGACAAATTAAATTAAAAAAAGAAATAGATGAAGCTTTCAAAGAATGGGAAAAATCCCAAACCATCACCATCACTGATGAATACATAATATATAATGGCCTTACCAGATTAACTGGCAAGGCATTAAGTTAATTACCTATTTTCCAACTTTAACTGATTTTTTAGCAGTGTCTTTCAGGTAGCTTGCAGTATATGTCACTTTTTTGCCGACTTTAAGTGTGTTTAAAACGGATTTTTTAACTGTGACCTTTGCAATACCCTTTGCATTGGTTTTTGCCTTGTAGGTTTTGCCGTTGAATTTGAAGGTTATTGTTTTTCCCTTGAGATTTTTTGCAAGTTTTGCTGTTAATGTAAGTTTTTTGGATGATTTTTTAACGTTAACGGCATCCAAGCTCACGATATGCTTAACTGTTATCTTTTTAGTGACTTTGGCACTGCTGTAGGTGATTTGAACGTTATATCTGCCGACACTGAGTTTTGGAATGGTGAAGCTTGCAACTCCTTTGGAGTTGGTTTTAACCTTGTATGTCTTTTTGGCAATTTTTACTTTAACGTATTTGTTTTTCACCGCTTTTGCGTTGCGACCGTAGACCTTAAATGTGTATTTTGTGTTTTGTGTTGCATATGCAATCTTGTTTGATGCTTTTATCTTAGGTGTGGTATAGTCAACGTAGATGAATGCGTATAATGTTGCATTATATCCGTCGCTTCCAACGTATTTGACTTCAAAGTCATATTCGCCAACTGCAAGACCGGATACTGTATAACTTGCCCTTCCGTTTTTAACTGTGACTTTATGGATTTTACCTGAGATATTAAACAATACATAACCTTCAGTATTTTTGGACGCCAATAGTGTGATTGTGTCCTTGTCTCCAGCTTCAATGTCCATTTCATACATAAGTTCCGGCTCAACGGTGACTGATGCGTTTACGCTTTCCACTTCAAAGTCATTTCCGTCGTAGGATATTTCAAAGTTATATTCGTTAGGTGCAAGTGATGCAAGAGAGATTGAAGCATAACCTTTGTTTAATTTTACTGATTTGTGTAGTGTTCCATTTACATACAGTGTAAGGTTGCCTTCAGCTTCACTTGGAAGATATAAATAGATTATAGCATCCTCATCGACAATATAGTAAGGACATATTATTTCATAGTCCACAATAATATATCCGCTTGTATTGTATGGATAGTATTTCTCATCACCATCATATGCCACATAAACGGAGTAGTTTCCTTTTTTAAGGTGTGATATGTCAATGTCTGCACCTCCAAGTTCAAGGTCAAAATCAGTGTATCTTACACCGCCGATTGTAACGTTTAAAAGTTCAGGGTTTAAATCTTCCGGAAGATACAGGAAGTATGAGTTGTCAGGTCCGTAAATGTAAGTCTGTGAGTCAGCGTCAATGTAGTATGTGACATTAACTGTTTTTTTAATTGTTCTTGAATATTTTCCTGTGACTTTAACTTCAATTTCATGTGTTCTGCAGCTTAAGTCAAACAGGGACTGGAGGTATTCCCCATCTTCGGTTGTGCCTTTCTTAAATAGCATGCCGTCAACGTAAACTGAAACTGTGCATTTTGCCTGAGGAAGAACGTCTACGCTTATACAGTCATCATGGTTGATTACAATCTCATCCGGAATGTTGATTAAAACGTTAGTTACATTAAAGACATATGTCTTGTTTGACGCCAGGAAATAGTCATCACCGGAGTATTCAATCCTTAACGTGTGATTTCCAAGTGCCAGATTACCAAAACCTTCAAGGAATGTCCATCTTGATGCGTTAAGAGAGTAGGCGAACTTGTCATCAATGTATACGTCAATATAACCTTCGCTTGTAGACGGAAACCTTATGGTCATAACGTCATACTGACCGTACTGGAGAATCTCATGAGGAGC
>CAZOYH010000167.1:0-3628 GCA_964583995.1 uncultured Methanobrevibacter sp. | reverse complement strand
GATTACAACAAATCGTCGGAACGCCGGTGCAGTAAAAAATTCCCTAAAAAACAAATATTGTTTTTTTAGGTTTGCGAATCCCCATCGTCTACACGATGGGGAGGTTCAATAAAATCTTCATCTTTTAGAACAGACCTTGTGCTCATTGCACCAAAAAGCATTGTTGAAAGATTATGTATCATTGAGGATGTTGACGGTGGAATAACACCTAAAACTCCTAAAACTAAAAGTGAACCGTTTACTGCAACAATGTTTCTGTAATTGTCGTTGATTTTATCAAGCATTCCTGTGCTTAATTTGCGAAGCGTTACAAGGTCATACAAATCATCTGACAGCAATGAAATATCTGCAACTTCACGTGCGATATCTGAGGAATGTTTCATTGAAACTGAAACATCTGCAGCTGCAAGAGCTGGAGAATCATTAATTCCATCTCCAACCATAATTACAGTTTTTCCATCTTGTTTTAATTCTTCGATGATTCTTGATTTGTCTTCAGGAAGCACTTGTGAACGGTAATCTGTGATTCCCAATGCTTTAGCGCCTGCACGGGCACCGCTTTCACTGTCACCTGTAAGCATTATGACGTTTTCAATGCCTAATGATTTTAGCTCTTCAATGACATATTTTGCTTCCTCACGTACAGGATCATCAATGCAAATAATTCCTTCAAGTTTGCCGTCAATGGCAAGGTAAACAACAGAATGCTCCTTTTCCTCTTTTTTGAGTTTTTTCTCTTGAGTTTTGGTTACCTTAACCTTTTCATCATCAAACAGGAAGTGTTTTGAACCGATTACAGCACGTTTACCATCATATTCAGTGACAATACCATGTGCTACAATATATTCAACTTCACTGTGGTCCTCTTCGTGTTTTAGACCTTCTTTTTCAGCCTGCTTTACAATAGCAGTTGCAATACTGTGTGCGAAATGCTCTTCAATACATGCTGCCATCCTTAAGATTTCATCACGACTGTATCTTTTAGACATCGGAATAACTTCAACAACCTGAGGTGTTGCATTGGTTAAAGTTCCAGTTTTATCAAATACGATAGTGTCTGCATTTGCATAGCTTTCAAGGAACTTTCCACCTTTAATCATCATTCTGTTATCTGATGCTTCACGCATTGCAGATATGATTGAAAGAGGTGTAGTCAGCTTGATTGCACATGAAAAATCAACCATCAAAACGGATAAAGCCTTAGTTGGGTTTCTTGTAATAAGATAGGTCAGTGCAGTTGCAAGGAAACTGTAGGGAACAATTGAATCAGCGAGTTTTTCTGCTTTACTTTGAGTTTCAGCCTTTAGGTCTTCTGAGTTTTCAATCAAGTCAATGATTTTATTTAACCTTGTTCCCTTATCCATTGAATAGACTTCGACTATAAGATTTCCTTCTTCAACGACAGTTCCTGCATGGACGGTTTTTCCAGGACTTTTATGAACATCCAATGGCTCACCAGTCATTGATGCTTCATTAACCATCCCATCACCTTCAATTACTTTTCCGTCCACCGGTATTACATCACCCATGTGGATTTTGACCTTATCTCCTTTATTTATATCAATGGCAGGACATTGTCTTTCCTCACCGTCTTCTCCTACTACCCAGACAGTATCGATGTTTAAAGCCAAACTGTCTTTTAGTGTGCTTTTGGCTTTCTGTACTGTGTAGTCTTCAAGTGCATCGGAGATTGACAACAAGAACATCATTGAACTTGCAGGTTGATATTGTCTTTGCATTAATGCACCTGCAACGGCTGCTCCGTCAAGCAGTGCCACATCAACATTAAAGCTGGTTAAGCTGTCAAGTCCATTCCATATGTATTCCATTGCATGATAAATAGTCAAAGCATTTCTGATTGGTATCGGCAGGAATATCCTATAACCTATTCTATTAAATATCATTTTAGATAATTTCAGATAGAAATCTTCACTGATTTCTTTTGAAACCTGAGTTTGTGTCGGTTCTGCTTCAAACAAGTCATCCAGTGTGATATTATCAAGAATATCAAATATTTTATTTACATTACCTTCTTTGTAATATATCAAAATACTTCCGTTTCTATGGGATGTTAAAACTTCATAGATAAAATCATGTTCTAAAAGTAATGACGCCAAACCGTAGCCTTCACGCATTGTGAAAGCCCATTGGCCTGAACGGACCCTTAAACGAGATCCGTTATCATACATCACTTTGTATTTCATTTTTTAAACCTTGAAAAATAAATTTAATCTTTAGATTCTACGTAGATTTCTTTTTTGTCTTCTTCGTGAGCGTCTAAAACAATTTCTTCAGCGTTTTCTTTCATATCCTGAAATGTTTCTTCTGCATCTCTTTTAACAGCCATGACGTTAGCCATGCCTTTTGTTGCTGCATCTTTGACTGTTTTGGATTCTATTACTTTTTTACCCACTATTGCAGTTGCAATTCCTGCTGCAAAAATTAATGCGTGCTTATGTTCCATACATTTATCAAAAAATTCTCTGTTTACCATTTTTCTACTCTCCTTATTGTTTATAAAAATAAAAAGCTCAGCAATAATATTTAGGTTTACCTAATATTTAAAGTTTAGGATTACCTAAAAATTATAATGGCGCTTGAGTAAGACAACGTTTAGGACATTTTACAACACAGCTCAGACACTGATTGCATCGCATATTGTTTAAAGTCCATGTTTTATTGTGCACACTTACAGAAATAGCGCTCTGCGGACAAACAGCCTCACATTTACCGCATAAAGTACAGATTTTTATGTTATTTCCAATACGCCACCTTGATTTGTGAGATGCACTTAACAGTTCAGAGAAAACAAACTTACCTAATTCAAATCCGATTGATGATCTTCCGCCACGATATCTCAAAAATATCACTCTAAAAATTTTATAGATATTAGTTTAGTAGTTTTGATATAAATATTTTGGTATGCCTAAAAATTTATAAAAATAATTTAAAATCATTGCTAATCATCCCAAAAATCCTTTAAATATAAAAATAAGACATGTATTTAGTTTTTTAATATTTTTCTTATATTATAAAAGCAAAATTGATGTAAAACTAATATAAAGAATAAGTATTTATATAGGAAACAACATACTAGTCTTTAATTAAAAAATAAGTCTTTTATAACAATAGTAGAACAATTTTACAAAGTAAAAGCAATTTTTCGAAGTGAAATCAATGACGTGATAATATGGATAAAACACGATTAAATCCAATGCCACCAGGTTAAGAAAATTTATTCTTTGTTAAAATTCTTCATATGTTAATCTAGTTATTAAATTATTACTATATTTTAATTTAAAAAGATTTTACCAATCCATTCACTGAAAATCAAATTTTTAATCAAATATGCGTTAATTAAATTAATATTATTTAATTAAAGTGTCTATTTCTTTTATGCTTCCTCTAATTATTCAATAGATAGTTCTCTACTTTTAAATTTTACTTATTTTGATATTTATCAAAATCATAACGAAACTAAATTATATGTACGTTTCATTTTTGATTTGCAGTTCATAGGTAGTATTATATAGTAATTGAGGACATATATTATATTATGACACGAAAATACACATCCTCAATATTTTATTGTTGTAAGTTAGTAATTAATTTTTTGATTTTTGTCGAA
>CAZOYH010000166.1:2422-3644 GCA_964583995.1 uncultured Methanobrevibacter sp. | reverse complement strand
AAAAGGGTAAAACATTTAGTAATGTACTATAATATTTAAATACAATAAATTAATATTTATTAATGAAAAATTAAAATTAACAAGCGTGATATTTTGAAATCATTTGAATTTTTATCCAAAAAAAGAGAGGAAAAACCAAGAAATTGTGGAATAACAATGGTTTTAGACAAAGGTTTAGGCCTTGAAACCGCAGAAAGCCTAATGAACATTTCAGGAGAATACGTTGATTACCTCAAATTCGGTTGGGGAACATCAATCGTTCATGAACAGGAAATAATTAAAGCAAAAGTTGAAATGTATAAAAATCATGATATAACTCCATATACTGGAGGAACATTGTTCGAACTAGCTTATATGGCAGATAAGCTTGATGAATTTTTCACAGAAGCTCATGAATTAGGTTTTCCAGCAATAGAAATTTCAGACGGATCTACAACCATTTCCCATGAAGATAAACTAGAATGCATCAGACGTGCAAAAGAAGAAGGCTTTGAAGTGCTCTCTGAAGTCGGCAAAAAAGACCCTAATCTTGACAGGGAACTCACATTGGAAGAGAGAATTGAAAACATGCAGGAAGAACTGGATGCAGGTTCATCACTGGTTATTGTAGAAGCCAGGGAAGGTGGAAAAAACATTGGAATATTCGATAAATCTGGAAATGCAAAAGAAGATGAAATAGATGCAATTTTAGATAAAATTGATGCAGATAAAATTCTTTGGGAAGCACCAAACAAGGACCAGCAAGTCTTTTTCATACTGAAATTGGGAAATACAGTTAACCTAGGTAACATATCAAGTGATGACATCACATCTCTTGAAACCTTAAGACAGGGTTTAAGGGGAGATACAGTAGGTAAAATTTAATAATATGAATATTTTATTTAATTAAACTCGGGCTTGGTTTTATTTAAATAAAAATTTAAAAAGAAGGTAGTAAATTGAAAACAAGAAGTATTGGCCAAATCAATGAAAAAATTGAAAATGGCGAAGCTAATATATACACAGCAGAAGAGTTTAAAAAGCTCATTAAGAAAGGTGACGCACCAAGTTTCGATGAAGTAGATGTTGTGACATGCGGAACATGTGGTGTCATGAGCGGAACAGCAGCTATTCTAAACTTCATTGTTTCTGCTCCAGGTGAATTCATACGGGCTCGTGAAGTTTATTTAAATGGAATTCCGGCTTATGCAGGACCTTGTCCAAATGAATGGTTAGGTTCAAT
>CAZOYH010000166.1:0-2322 GCA_964583995.1 uncultured Methanobrevibacter sp. | reverse complement strand
ATTTCCTCAATATTTGCAGCAACACCTCTTGAAGGCAACTGCAGTGGTTTAACCTTTTCAGGATGTGGGGATTTAAATCCACTTCAAAATGATGTTCCTCACAATGTTATAAAAGAAGGTGTAAAAATTCTTTTAAATGGTGCTCAAGGTTATGTCTTGGGTGACGGTACTCGTTCTTCAGCTGAAAAACCAAATTTAATGCTAACTGCTGATTTCAAACAGATGGATCCATATTATATTGGAGGATTTAAGACAGGTCAAGGTGGAGAGGTTTATGATACTGTGGCAATACCGATACCAGTACTGTCTGAAGAAATTTACAATAACTTACTTATCACTGATGAAGAAGTGAAATTACCGGTTGCAGACATTAAAGGCCGTCATTTGCCATTAGGTGAAACCAACTACAAGGAAATGTGGCAAGATTATGACTTAAGACCAAAATATGATGATTCACAATGTTCCAGTTGTGACAATTGTACTGTTGAAGAGATATGTCCAACAAACGCATTTAAAAATAAAAAATTGAATATTGCCCAATGTTTCGGCTGTGGAATGTGTGCCAACTTCTGTAAAAACAATGCATTTGATATGAACACTGGAAATGTTGATTTGGAAATAGAAGGCAATCAGGTAAACATACCAATTATTTGCAGACAATCTGATCGACTTAGAGGAAATAAATTATCCTTAAAACTTAAACAATTAATTGAAAACAGTGAGTTTAGACTATAGGTGGTTAATGTGACTGCTCAACAAAAGATTACAGATTCTCCAATAGATTTTGCAGAGCAAATCATAGAGGATGTAAAAAACTCAAAAGATGATGGGGTTTTAAAATGTGTTCAGTGTGGAATGTGCACATCAACATGTCCTGCAGCAAGGCATTCTGATTATAATCCTCGTGAAATAATCGAAAGGGTTTTGGATGGGGATGTTTCCATAATTGAAGATGATAACATATGGAATTGCTTTTACTGCTATACATGTCACAGTGTATGTCCCGTTGGAAACAGCGTATGTGAAGTAAATCAAATTTTAAAGCAATTTGCTGTGGCTAAAGGAATAAGCTATGATAAATTATATGAATATATGGGATTCGCAGATTCATACTTTACAGCTGCAATAGGTGCAATTCCTGAAATATTTTTTGAAGACATTGACCGTGATGTGCCCGGATGGTGGGATTTCAGACAACACTTGGATGAAATAAGAAGTGAATTGGAATTGGATCCACCATTAATGCCTCCAAGTGATGTTATTGATGAAGTAAGTACAATTCTAACAATAACTGGTTTTAAAGAGAAAATTGAAAGAATAAGATCTTCTCAGGAGGAAGGCAAATGAAAAATGTTCCAGATAAAGATATATTGTTGTTTAGAAGTTGTCTTGTAAGTGTGGAATATCCTGGTGTGGAAGCTTCAACTAAATTTGTCTTTGATAAACTGGGAATTGACTATGCGATATCTGAAAAACAAACCTGCTGTACGGGGTTGGGACATTATTCAGATGTGTTCAGCCAAATTGACACAACAGCAATTGGCGCAAGGAATTTTAAGATTGCCCGTGAAATCGGAAGGCCTAATCTTGTTATGATGTGTGCAACATGTTATGCAATTAACAAGAAATCAGTCAAATTACTCAACAAAAAGGATGATTTAAGAGAACATATCAATCAATTGTTTGATGAAAATGGGCTGTCACACTTAAAATATGAAAAGGATGACCTAAAACCTACTGAAAACATTTTTCATGTAGTTGATATTCTTTACGGTAAAAAAGACCAAATCAAAGACCACATCAAGTATGACTTAAGCGATTATACAATAGCAACCCATCACGGATGCCATTACTGTAAAGTGCACTATGAGGATACCATTGGTGGTGTGAGGGATCCTAATATCATTGATGAGCTGATAGAAGAGTGCGGATGCAAAACAATCGGATGGTATGACCACAAAAGAGCAACCTGCGGAACCGGTTTCAGGCAAAGATATTCCAATCCTGATTTGTCATTTACAGCTACTGCAGATAAGATGAATGCGATAGCTGATGAAGATGTTGACATTCTGGTTCACTTATGTCCGAATTGTCATATTCAGTTTGACAGGTATCAGCATCTCATTGGCGAAAGGGAAGGCAGAAAATTCAGGGCTATTCATTTAAATGTAGCACAGTTCATTGCCCTTGCGATGGGCGGTGACTTTGATAAGGTAATAGGTGTTAAAGCACATACAGTTCCTATTGATTCTGTAATTAAGGAGTTAAAGGAGGTTAAAAAATGAGGGATGATTTAAAAGTTGGCGTGTTTTTATGTGAATG
>CAZOYH010000165.1:0-3701 GCA_964583995.1 uncultured Methanobrevibacter sp. | reverse complement strand
CTTTAAAAATTTTTACAGGGACATGATTTTTCACCCTAATTTTTAGGGTAGGTTTCCCCAAAACCAATATAAACTAACACATCTTTCAATGTTTTTTTGCACTAGTTTCAGGGACATGATTTTTTGCCTAAAATTTCAGCTTCATTCCCCTACCAAGTAAGGTAAAACCCTCTAAATTCATCACCGTCAATTAAACTTTTTACCAGATTTTTAGTCTGTAAATCAATTATTTCAGCATAACTCATTGTTTTACCTTCATATGTAATTGTAGAATACATTTTATCCAGGATTTTACTTACAATCAGTTTTCGAGCTTCCAATTTTATAAGATTATTTCGCCCATCCAAATCATCAAGTTTCACCTGCTTTCTGTTAACAAGACTGATTACTGTCTTATCTACTATCTGCTGGCGGAATGGTTCTATCAAATCAAAAGTCAGACTTGTACGATTCATCATGTCATAGTGGAGAAATCCGCAGTATGGATCCAATCCGTTCAACATTATACTTTTTGTTATTTCGGATGCAAGTATTGCATATCCGTAGTTCAGCATTGAATTTAGCAAATCAGTTGGTTTTTTGGTTCTAGAGACAAATCCAATGTCTTTTGGAATGAAGTATTTTACACAATTCCAATAGTCATTTGATGCTTTTCCCTCAATGCCCATTATCTGCATTTTGTCATTCAATCCATCCAATTGTCTAATGTATTCGTCCATTTTCAAACGGACATTAGAAACCCGTTTTAGCTGTTTTGTTTTATTTAATGTTTTTAGGGTTCCTTTCTGGTTTTTGATTTTGGATTTTATAAGCTCACGACTTATGTTTAGCCCAATATTATTCTCACTTAGCTTGTATTGCTGCTTTTTTAAATTGACATTTGCCCAGTCAGGTGATTCTAAAGTGTATGTCAGCTCACCTCGAGGATTGACTGATATCAGTTTAATGTTATTTTGAGCCATCAAATCCAGTGCATCAAAGGTAACATAACCTTTTCCAACAATAGTTATGTCATTAATGTTTGAGGCCTTGATTGAATCTATTATTTCATCCTTTTCATGTATAACCAGTTGGTTATCTTTCTTGTGTATGGACTTGTTGTATCCGTCTATTACTATTTTCATCTAAAACACCCTGTAGAGTTCATCTTTGAATTTGATTTTTCGACCGCAGTTTTTCTTTTTTAAATAGCAGCTCTGACAGATTGGAATGATCAATACATTGTCAGTGTCTTTTATGATTTTTGAGATATTTTCACCCAATTCTTCTCTTTCAGTTGTGCTTAAATCCCCTGCATATAATGAGCTTTGAATCTTTCGAAGCCCATAATGCTGGAAGATGCTTTCAATATTTTCACGGTTTGTTTTAAACTTAGAGTCTAAACTAGCTATCATGTACATGAATTAATTTATTTTCATTTATTTTTAAAATAGTTAACTTTAAATACTATGTTTCAACCAGAGCAATTTTACAAAGCCGTATCAATATTTCAAAGTGATTACAATTAGATTAAGCTTAAATAAGATGAAAATAATACTATTTAGTAATTAAAAATGAATTATTGGTCAGATAATTCAAATTGAGGAATAAAAATGGAATTAATGCCTAACATTAAAGATATTGAATCAATCATCAGAGAGATTATTCGAACAGATGAGAAAATCGTTTCTGCTTGTGATTCACAGTTATTGTGCTCGGATTATGAAGCCACATTAGATAAACTTAAAGAGTTATGCACAAATAAAAAAGACTTAATTGAATCATTGGAAAAATCAATGAATGAGTTTTTTGAATTAAAACAAAATCCAATTACAAAAAAGCTAAAAATCAATTCATTCAGATTGGTTCCATCACTGATAAGTTTGGAATATAAGTTCTTCCTTCCAAAAAGCGTTGATCGAACTTCCAGACAGTATTACTGTTATATTTCAATGATGGAGAGACTTTCAAGAGAATATGACAGTATTTCTAATGTAAGGGGTACTTATTCATTGTTGGACATTACAGCTACTTTGAACTTGGATAATCTATTAAAAAATTATGATGATGAATAAATGGTGAGAACATGGCAGATAATCCAAATTATTGGAAATTTCTAGGAACAGTTAGAAAACTAAAAGAAAAAGAAAACATGTGTTTTATTTGTGGATCAAAAGAAAACATTGTCCCTCATCATATCAAACAGGTTAAACAGACCAGTGATGAGTATTACAGCGAAAATAATATTGTATTGCTGTGCGATGAACATCACCATCAATACCATAAACAGTTTTCTAATGTTAATGCCAAAACATTTAGTGAATTTTTAAAGAAAAATCACTTAAAAAACCCCAATAAAGGTGGGATGATGAATTTTAAATTAGATGCAGAATTAAAAATTTCAAAATTGAGAAAAATTATCAAATTACTCAATAAAACACAAAAGAAAGTTGTAAAAATATCAGTAAATGGAAAGCTATATGATATCTCAAAAATCACTGATAATGAAAAATACACAATTTTAGAATTAGGAAACTTTGGTCTCGTTAAAAAGGTGGGTGATTAAATGATTATTGATTTGGATGAGGTTTTAAGATTATCAAGATTTAGGAAAATTATTGGTTTGATTAAATCAAGTAAGATAATCAAAGTTTGCATAAATGGACAATATTACGATATTTCTCAAATTATTGACAAAAAAGACATGACAATATTTGAAGTTGATGGTGTTGGTGAATCAGAAATCATTGAAACATAATTATTAACTAAAAATTAGCGAGAATTGTAAATTATGAGAAACTCAGGATATCTATTGTATTGGAAATTTGGATGGGGACTTGACCCAGATATCAAAAAATCCCCAATCCCCATTCTAATCTGGAAAGATTATCATACGTCATGGGATAGATGTTACTATTGGTTTAAAGATGAATTTCATCGCCAAGCAAAACATTATGTCTTTAAATAGGTGATAAATTGCGTAGCAGAAGATATAAAAAACATCATGCTGCTGATTGTTTGGTTAGTCATGATAAAGCCGGCTGGCATGTAATGTATGAATATACATTGAAAGGACCATATAATCCTCTGGAATATTATAAACTGAAACATATACAATGGTGGTATGCGGTTAAACGTTGGATTCATGTATTTAATGGCGACAGATGTGAATTGCGTAAAATTAGATGCACTGAAAAATATGAAATGCACAATCTAAATCATGATTATTAAAATTATGCAAGGTATGTTCAAATTGAGAAAATGGGTGAGATTAAAATGTCACAACAGGTTACTTTAGAAATGTCTTATATAACTTATTCAAATTTGTGTGATGCAGTGGAGAAAGCTGCAACTCATGCTGAAGATTTCGATGATATATGTGAGTTAGTTCATCTTGTTGATTTTCTAGAAGAAGAGTATGAAAGAGATCGTGGAAAACAGAATTTGGATTATAAAATCTGGAAATTGCATGAGGAACTGTTTAGAAATAAAGAGTTATACCATTATGAATTTTTTTATTCGGTGAAAGAGGTCTTTGATGATTATGAAGACAGACTATTATTGGAATGGAATATTTCCGAACAGGATAAGTTTCATTTGATTTGTGAGTTGATTGATGTGTTTAAAAAAGAGGAATAAAATTAAAATTAAACAAAAAAATTTTAAATAAACTTACAAGTAACAACTATCTCAAATTTCTAATCAAAGTGACTTACAAGTTA
>CAZOYH010000164.1:0-3720 GCA_964583995.1 uncultured Methanobrevibacter sp. | reverse complement strand
GTGATATTATTTTACAGGCAATTTAAAAAGATGAATGAAAAGAAAAAATAATATTGGGGATGTTTTATTAATTTAATAAGGATAAACTCCTGTACGCTCTTTTTCATGTTTCAACCAGGTTTCAAGCATTAAGTCTTCAAGAGCATATCTTCCATTATAATAGTTTATTATCCCCTTATCTTGTAATATTTTAATATACTTATTTAATGTGGCTGGAGCCATATCCAAACTCTTTTCTAACTCAGACCAGGAAATCCCTTTTTGATTTAACATTGTGCAGATTATATTTTTTTCATAGTTATTTAATGTTCCCCATATTCTAATCCACATTACAAGAATTTGATCCATATTATTGAGGAATATATAGTCTATTAGGTCTTCATCATATGTTTCATGAGATGATAATGCATTATAAAAACTGTTTATGTACATTGGAATTCCTTTTGTGTATTCATAAAAACGATTAAATCCTTTTTGTGTGAATTTTATTTCTGGAAATCTTTCTTCAAAATAGGATTCTGTTTCTTGTTTTGTAAATGGATCTATATTTATTTGTATCATCCTTCCTCCAAAGGCGCCAGTAGCTCCGTTTAACATTTCAATCATATCTGATGTTTGAGAAATTGATCCGGTCATTACATAACTTACATTTGATTGGAATTGGCTATAGCTTCTTAACATCCAGAAGAAATCGTCAGGTTTTCTTAATTTTTTAAGCATTTGAAATTCATCTAGGATTATTATAAATCCATCAATGCTATCAATGCTTTCTACAACTTTTTGCGGATATTCCATTACAAATTTGCTTATTTTTTTATAGTTGTCTTCTGTTGCAGGTATAGGTATTTCCGCGATATGTGTTCCTTTTGAAAAACTAAAATCTTTAAGTTTTAATTTGTCAATTAAATTTTTCAATAGAAAAGTTATTTTGGCATTGTCATTTAATTTTTCGTAAATTGAATTGTTCATTTCATCTAATAATTCCAATAATACGGATTGTGCTTCTAATTGAGTATCGTCCTTACCAACAATTCTTGAAACATCAACGTAAGAAACAATGAAATTTTCTTTTGAGTCCTGTTTTAGTTTTTGAAGTAAAAAAGTTTTTCCCACTCCCCTTACTCCTCGGATAAGTAATGATTGGGGGATTCCCAATTTTAATGAATTCAAATAGTATTCTATTTTTTTAATGTCTTCTTTTCTGTTGTAAAAATATTTATCAATTTCATTGATTGGAATATGTAATGGCACAATACTCATTTAAAACACCTGCTATTTATTATGTATTTTATAAAATATATACTTTAACAATTTGAAGTACTTCATTTTGATATAGTTAAAAAAATTACTTCAAACAAATGAAGTAGTATAATAAAATGAAGTGATAATTATAACTTCAAATAAATGAAGTGAAATATAATGTTAGCTTATTTTTTAAGTATATCAAGATTATCTAACAATTACATACAAAATGGAATATAAACTGTAAACTTATATAAATTGAAAAACAAATTATATACCAATAAAATAGTATATTTTATTAATTTAAAAATCAATTATACAAGGTGTTAATTTGAAAATTACAGCCATAGGTGCAGATATATCTAAAAATGATGTCTCCTGCAGTCCTATGCTAGTAGAAACTATTGAAAAAAATCTTCATAAACTTAAGGAATTGGGTGCAAGAGATGCAGCTTTAACCAATGTCACAGGTGATGACGTTGTCATAAGTGCATTTGTCGAAGACGATTTGCTTGAGCCTATCAATGAAGGTATTGTCAATATTTTAAAAGAAAGTGCAGAAAACTTAGGTGATTTGTCTGGAATTTCACAAGATCCGGAAAATGCCGGTGAGGGAATTTCATATGCTGAAGCAAGTATCAGACCTGACAGATTTCCGGATGCAATTGTTTTGGGTTTTGATACATATGGGGGAGAACCATTTGTAGCCGATGTTGCAAACTCAGCAATTGAAGCAGCAAAAGGCATGAAAAACATGACTGATGTATCAGATTATATAAAACCGAAAGTAAGAAAGATACCTGGTGTCGGTTATGTTTCACCAGAAACCGATGATCCGGTAGTTGTTGCAACAGTTGAAAACATTGAATCTGTTGGAGTAATAGCCGGTGCAATGATTGGTGCTGCACTTGGAAATAAGAATACTTATTTAGTTAAAAGAGGAACAACTTGTAATGTATTGCCTGGTAGCGTAATATTTTCCGCTACTGCATTCATGAATGGAAACGTAATAGATTTAGCTGTTCCGTTTGAAAATAAAACAAGAATATTAAGATAGGAGATTTATTATGATTTTGTTAAATGAAGATACAAAATGTTTAGTTCAGGGAATAACAGGTAAACAAGGTTCATTTCACACAGAACAAATGTTAAAATACAATACAAATATTGTGGCAGGTATCACTCCTGGAAAAGGAGGCCAAAAGTTCTTGGATACCGTTCCGATTTTCAATTCAATTGAAGAGGCAAAAGAGGAAGTTGACATTAACTCTTCAATCATATTTGTACCTGCAAGATTTGCAAAAGATGCTGCTTTTGAAGCAATAAGACACTTGGATTTGGTTGTTATTATCTCAGAGCACATTCCTGTTCATGACAGTATGAAAATCATGGCTTATGCTAAAGAGATGGGAACAACCATTATTGGTCCGAATACTCCAGGAATCATCTCTCCGGGTGTTGGTAAATTAGGTATCATGCCTACTCACATTTTTAAAGAAGGTAATGTAGGTGTAATTTCAAGAAGTGGTACTCTAACCTATGAAATTGCAAGTGAACTTACCAATGCAGGAATTGGTCAAAGTACTGCTGTTGGAATTGGTGGAGACCCTGTTACTGGTGATAATTACGTTGATATCCTAAGAAGGTTTGATGAAGACCCAGATACTGATGCAGTTGTATTAATTGGTGAGATTGGTGGAACTGCAGAAGAAAGAGCGGGTAAATACATTGCAGAGGAATTTTCAAAACCTGTCGTATCTTATATTGCAGGAAGAACTGCACCACCAGGTAAAAGAATGGGACATGCGGGAGCTATTATTCAA
Source organism: uncultured Methanobrevibacter sp. (assembly GCA_964583995.1). Taxonomy (GTDB): domain Archaea; phylum Methanobacteriota; class Methanobacteria; order Methanobacteriales; family Methanobacteriaceae; genus Methanocatella. The sequence continues at coordinate 655 of CAZOYH010000164.1, read as the reverse complement.
GGAAATTCAGGTACTGTTGCAAGTAAAACCCAAGCTTTAAACGAAGCTGGTGTTGAAGTGGCAGTTAAACCGTCTGAAATTGTAGAATTACTTAAAAAGGTAATGTAGATGTTAAATCAAGAAATTATCGATAAATTATTAAATGGTGAAATGAAACTTTACCAGGTGGATAAGGAAGTTTCAGCCAAAGAGGCAACCGATATCAGAAGAGAATTTTTAGAAAAGAAATATGATATTAAACTGGATAACATTTCAAATTACACTTTGGACATGGAAAGGGCTTCAGCAAGAAACATTGAAAACTCTATTGGAGTTCTACAACTTCCTATGGGAATTGCAGGACCTTTAAAAATCAATGGAGAATACTGTAAAAAAGAAGTATTTGTTCCGTTAGCTACTTCTGAAGGAGCATTGGTTGCATCAATCAACAGAGGAGCATCCACAATCACAGCATCCGGAGGGGCTAATGCAAGAGTAATATCTGATCTCATGACAAGAGCACCAGCAAGTAAATGTGAAGGAGTTAATGATGCTTTAAAAATCAAACAATGGTTTATTGATAATTTCAATGAATTAAAAACTATTGCAGAATCCACAACCACTCATGGTAAATTAATAAAAATCGACCCGATTTTAATCGTTGGAAACTATGTAT
>CAZOYH010000163.1:0-3732 GCA_964583995.1 uncultured Methanobrevibacter sp. | reverse complement strand
TTCACCACATCTACAAAACCAACATCATACTTGAGAAAATTCAAGTACTCACAAATGTATAGCTATATGCGGAAAAGCAACCATCATAGTAAAAATTGTTCCATACAATAATACTTAGGTCATCGCCATAAAACACATAGCACATCTTATAGACAGAGAAATTTTATTAACAAAATTAATTAAAAAATATTGCAAAATTTTATTAATATAAAATAAAATCAATTATTACTTTTAATTAACAATAAATAGAAATTAAAATAGTTATTTTATCTAAATTAAGAGTTTAATTAAAAATATTTAAAATAATTTTAAAAATGCCAAAAAATTAAAATTAAAAAAATTATTCAAGAAAATAATAAAAATAAAGAGAAGTGAGTTGTTTTAAAAGGAAAATAACAAGAAAATAAATAGGTAGTATATAAACTTAACTATTTTTTTCGAATAACTGATATTATTCTTGTCAAACTCCTATGCATTTTAATTCCATATTGTTCCACAATTTCAAATCCAACATCATCAACCATCGGTTTTAAATCAATAAAGTGTGGTGATGCCATACACAAGTAAGCATCATCCTTCATATTGTCATAAATGGATTCCAGGAATTCTTTAATAATTTCATCACCATCAACATCACCGGTTGTGGTTGAAATTCCATATGGAGGGTCTGTAACTACTGCCGCTACTTTTTCATACATTTTAAGTTCACGAACATCTAAATTAAATGTTCTATAGTCGGTTATTCCATAATACTCAAGATTAATGGCTGTTCCATTCTTCATTTTCCAAAAAATATCTGAACCCAATACCTTACAGCCTATCAGTCCGGCCTCAATTAAAATTCCTCCAGTTCCACAAAAAGGATCTAAAAGCAAATCTCCTTTTTTCACTCGAGATAGGTTAACCATACATCTTGCCAGTTTAGGACTCATGGAACCAGGATAGAAAAATGGCCTTTTGTGAGGTTTACTATCTTCAAAATGTTTTTTATTTAATTTAATTCTTTCAATAGCTACATAAAACTCATTTTCATAAGCGGCAATTCTTATTAATGTTTTCGGTTTAGTTAAATTGACTTTTATTCCTTCACAATTTTCCAATATTAATGTTCCTGCCTGCCTTTCATAGCCTACAGTGTCAATTTCTGAACGGAATCTTTTAACACGTACTGCAAAGCTATTATCAATATAGTCTGACCAGTTAACAGACCTCATATCCCTATCAAAATTATTCACATTAGTTTTTAAGATAAGTTCATGTATTTCATGAGTGTAACCAAGTCTTTCTGTAAGGATTTTGTAATAATTGCAAATATTTTCTTTTGAAATATCCCTTAGTAATACCAAACCTTCAGTAATCACTTCAAGATTTGCATCAATGTTTTCACATTCCATTACTGCCTTCAGTTCTGCTTGTGGAAGTAACGGGTGTTCCTGTGATTGAATTAATAAAAGTTCCATTTAATTCACCTAAAATCCGAATATTTTTGCCACTTTTTTAAATAAAAATTTAGGAATAATCTTTAGTATTAAACCTCTTTTAATGAATTCTTTAATAAGTACTGATTGATTGTCCATATCCCCATAAGTTGATATGAGATTTTCACAGTCATTCTCCTTAAGTTTAGTAAATAAGTAATCAAAATCATCATTTGAAAGCATGTTAAGAGTTTTGTGAACTTTGAATTGATATTTGAATTCCTTAAGGTATTTTTCCAAAAATTTCTCCTGGTATCCGTTTAAATATTTAATATCATCTTCACGGATGGCTTTATAAATATATTCACAAGCGATTTTGCATGCATCAAATGCTATTAACAATCCTCCTCCGGAGGTTGGTTTTACCTGTGCTGCCGAATCGCCTATTAAAACTCCCCTACCTTTGACTAATTTATTTTTTTCATCAAAAATTGGAATGAAACCTTTGTATTTTTCTATAATTTCATATTCAAAATTCTCATTTAAAAAATCATTTAATATTTCGCTTTGTTTTTTATGACAATCATTTGAAAATAATCCTATTCTGTAACAGTCATTTTTTATAGGGATAATCCATAAAAATCCCGGAAGTATGTCTTCTCGCAGATATGTGTCAACATAATCCTCACTGTTTTTTGATGATTTTCTAAATTTATTGATATTTTCTTTTGAAATCTCAACAAGGAGTTGTGATGCGTTAAAATTAGATTGTTCGTTACCCATATGATTGGATAATCCTGAATTATACCCTTCACATCCGACAATGACTTTTGATTTTATAACTTCACCATTTTGAAGATGAACTGTTCCGTCATCCAAATCATAATCAATGGCTTTCTGGGTTATGAATTCTGCACCATTTTCGATGGCTCTATTAAATAAATATTCATCATAAGCGATTCTATCAATGATATATGCTACTTCATAGTCTTTTTGAACATTTAATGTATGATTATCCGTGTGCAGAAATGCTCCTTTAACCTTATTTAATATTAGGCTTTCAGGCAGTTCATTTAATTCGAATATATGATGGCTTAAGATTCCTGCACATTGAAGAGGGTATCCGATTTGCCTTTTTTTATCAATCAGACAAACTGATAAATCTTTTTGAGCAAGATAAAAGGCAATTGTAGATCCAACCGGACCTGCCCCAATAACTGTTACATCATAATCGAAATTCATTATAAAACCTTATTTTTTAAACTTGTCGAAATGTCTTCTAATAGCTTTCTCCTGTGAGTCCACATCACTTAAGTCATTTTGCCCGGTTTCATTAAAGTCTTCTTTATAATAACTTTCAGACTCATTATTTTGATAACTATTATTTCTGCTACTAGAATACTCATCCCTTATTTCATTATAATAATTACCTTGGGAATACCTGTCAGGAGATTGCCTTTCATATCTGTTACCATAAGGTTCATACTCATAAGTATGTCCGGCATCCTCATACATCAAGTCTTCCGGATAGTATTCATAATTACGTCTTTGATATGAATTGCTTTCATGAGTAATCGGAGTTATCGGTTCAAATTCATCATAATAATCCTCTTCATCAAAATATTGTCTTTCAGAGTAACGTTGAGGATGAGGAAATCTTTGAGGAGGTTCCTGAAAACTTCTAGGACCAACCATGTGAGAAAATATAATCTCTTCTACTTTTGAAGGATTTGAAATGTTTTTTAAAACCATCTGATTATTGTCATATGCACTAAAAACAGAAACAGATCCCACATTGAACAGTCTGGCAAGTATGCTTTGAGATGTATTTATATCCTGAATTGTTGCATAAGGCATGTAATTCTTTTTAGTGGACAATACACCTGATTTGATAATGATTCTTGAATCGGATAATGTGTATTCCATGGAATACCATCCAACAAGCTGCCAGATAATATAAATTGCAATAATAAGAATGACAACAAAAAAGCCAATAGCAGTATATCTTGTAAGAGGCATTTGAATTTGAGAAATCATGTAAACTTGCATTTCTCCTATAAATCTAATCATGAGCGGAGAAACATACAAGACAATGCCCAATAAAATAACTCCATAAATGGCTTTCTTACAACCTAAAATCATGTTAGGTTTTGTTTTATATAGAATTATTTCATTAACTCTATTATCATTTTTATCAAACAACATAATTATACTATGAAATAACTTTTAAATAAAGTTTTACCTATAAAAAAAGATTGAAAAATAAGCCTCAGCTCGCCCATCATTCATCACATATCAGAGCTCATAGGGTTCA
>CAZOYH010000162.1:0-3780 GCA_964583995.1 uncultured Methanobrevibacter sp. | reverse complement strand
AGTGAAATGAACACTATTAATCCTAAAATAATCAACTTATAGACATTTTCCTTTTTGAATTTATGATCAAAATCAGGAATATTTGCACCAATAAGGGTTAAAGCAATTAACAGAGGACTATGAAAAAACATCAAGGATAGTATGAATGCAAATATCGAATGTCCTTTGTAAGTTGACAATTAAATCACCTCTAACATATGATATTAAAATAATATTAAAAATAAGTAACCCGAGAGCATTTGTTCAGTATTCACCCACCCATATTTTTAAATTAAAATTAAATTAACAATAAATATCGTCCAAATCAACATGTTGCAATTACATCAAATTCATTTATTAAAAAATCCTAAAAATTAATCATTAAAAAGTGATTTGAAAGTTCCTTCTTCTTTTGATTTATCCAATAACTCATCACTAATATCATATACACTTTCACCATCCATCAGCCGTTTTATATGATCGTAATTGTCATCGTATTTGAATTTAATTTCTTCAATTTTCAGTGAATTATATGCTTCATCATAAATGCTTTCCAAATCAAAATCAATGCTTAATTTAGTGATTTTAAAGAGCAGATAATCTGTTCTAATGGATAATGCCTCATCAAATGCAAAATGATATTCTTTTAAATGCCAGATGTTAATTTCATAAAGTATTCTTTGAATCAAATATATTAATGCCACATCATATTCCTTTTTAGATAAATTTAAATTAAAGTAATAATCAACATAATCCAGATATAAATCCAAATCATCATTTGATAGTGCTTTTGTGAGTTTAGCATTAACATATTTATCCCCTATTTCTTCAAGAGACAATGTATCATTGAATTTATCTGCAAATAATTTGAATTCATAAATATTAAATTCCATCAGATTATTTGTGAAGAAATCTAAAAATGGATTCATTTTAAGATATTCTAATCCTTTTCTAGACACAATCCATGAGTAATCAGACCACTCCTTAAAATATTCTATCATATCCTCTTTTGTAGTGTCTGGATCATGATATGATTCTGATTCACGGATTAATTCTTCAACGGAGTAGTTTTCAAATAATTCAGAGTACTTATCAGGCATTACTTTTGTAATGTATTCCTTTTCAATAATCCGGTCAAATGCATTATCATCAATAGATTTTAAGTAATAATCAAACTTCCAGGGTGTTGGATGTTCATTAGTATATTTAACTAATGCATAGGATGATTTTTCAATATTTAATTTTTTTTCTTCATTACTATCATAATTGTTGCGATTTATCCCTAACAAATTATAATCAATAATTTTTAAGGAGTCAGATGGTTCTTTATGAAGTTCCCGAGATACTAAAGCAAGTTCACCGGTTGCTTCAAGCATGCTTTGAAATGCATCTTTCATTTCTTCCTCATCATCAAATATATTCATTAATTCATTGAAATCTTGTTGAATTTGATTGTCGTGGGCAAATTCATTAGATTTTTCAATATAATACTCTTCAAAATCATCAACATCCCCAACAGGTGCCAAATCATATTTTTTTCGACTTTTTATAATGGTTTTTTCAAGATTAAATCCACAATTATGACAATAAATAGCTGATTTTTGAGTTAATTCACCACATAACGGACAATTAATTATAAAATCATGATTAATAGATAATCTATCAAAATTTTCATCTTTAAACTCAGGATGTTCATTTAAAAATCTGTTTTTTGTTTTATTTGAATTGGAAAAATTTTCATCCAGATTTTTAAAAAAATCGAATGCATCAGTAAGATTATTGGAAATAGATTCAAATGTTTCATCAAGGTATTTAGGTTGGATTTTTTTAAGTTTTTTTCTAATTGAATATTTCTTTAAATCATATTTTCTAGCTTCACAAACACATAAAACATCATATTTTCTTGAATAAACATGATTATTATCAAAAAATAATGTGGCGGATAAATTTAAATCAAATAAATTAGTGGTGAAACATGAATTTTCGTTATTAACTTTTTTATAATGATGCTTGATTTTTGAATTTTTATATGTGTCTTTCAATTCAACAATGAAATCAACATAAGATATTACTACATCACCCTGCATTTTAAATGCTAAACCGTTATGCAATAAGACATTTATTAAATTTTTATTCGGTTTTCTGATAAACAGCTGTTTTTCGGTATTATTAGCTATATTTGAGTAAGTTTTAAAAAATAAATTTTCACCTCTCGCTTCAGGTTTGACATAACATTCATTAACCATTAAATTTTCATCCGAATCATTATTTTCTAAGGTTATAAAACCAACAATCTCATCATTATAGTTAATTTCATAAAATAAATCAAATTTAGTGTAATCAAAAATATATTTCTCTTTGTTGGTTGATTTTAGTATTTCATCATAGTAAGTGGCAAGGAACTTTTCAAGGTCATAATTATCAGGATTTTTAATCATATTCTGTTTTATGATTTTGCTAACAAATAAATGTATTGAACTAATGAGAAATAAATTAAAAATGTTTAATTAAAAATTAGTTTACCAAACAGAATTAAATTTCCCCATTTTTTAATTTAATTGCTATTTCATCTAAAGTTAAATCATCCTTGTTTTCTAGATACAACTTTTTAAATTCACAATAATAATGATTATCTTCCGAGAGATATTTGTAGAAATATTCCAGTAATTCGTTTTTAAGGAATGTTTCTCCTTTTTGGGTTAAAACAAAATGTTCATCAAGAAATCTGTTAAAAAATTCATCTTCAAAAATTTGGGATATCAGCTCATCACGGTCATTGCTTTGGTAATCTATCCCATAATCATATAATTCCCTTTGAATGTTAGAAATTGAATATGTATTTTCAAGTTCATATTTATATCGCTCTTCAGTTAGATTTTCAATATACTCATGATTTATTGCATAAATTAAAGCACTTCCCTCACGAATCTTATTCCAAGTATCCCATCCAACACCAATAGAGAAATTTCCAGGAGTTCCAAGATTTTGCAGTATTTCAAAGCATGAATACTCACATTGTGCTTCATAAACCTCATCCAAATCATAATCATTTTCACACGCCCAATCAATTAATTTTTGATACATATTGCTTCCATCAACAATATTATCCTCTCTTGCAGCGATGTAATTGATATCACTTGAGTATTCATGAATGATATTTTTCACTGTATTGAATGTGTTTTCAACTGTCAAGTCATGACCACATATACTGCAAGTCTTAAAATAGAACTGAACTCTATTTTCACAATAAGGGCATTTTAAATCCATACTATCTGCTTGTTTTTTCACATTAACTCCCATAAGATAATTGATTCTATTTTTTATTCCTTTGTGTCTGATTTCATTATTATCCAATGACATTATAATGTTTTCACGAATTTTTAATCCCTCATCAACGGTTAAGTTGTTTTTATATAGTGCATCAGTGAAATCGTGGTTTAAATTATTTTCCAACCCGATTAAATTTTCAACAGATAAATCCTTTCGTATTCTTGAATAGACACTATCCTTCAGTTGAGAAATCAGTATTCTATTTGAATAGATATCATCTGAAAGATTTTTAAGATAATTTGGACTTATTTTTTCTATTTTTTTATTGGCATCAATTTTTCTTGGCTTGGAAATTAGAATTTCATCATCACCAAAAGGATAATAATACTGAGCGTGTTTAAACACAACACTTCCGATTTCGAAATCATATGCCAATGAAAAATAAATCAATTGATTATTAATCGGAATTGATTTAACATATTTTCTGATTCGTTTATTTTTGTAGATATCCTCTTTTTCAACTATTAAAGG
>CAZOYH010000161.1:0-3785 GCA_964583995.1 uncultured Methanobrevibacter sp. | reverse complement strand
TTATTTTTTAAATAATATTTAAGTATATGAATTTATAAATCTATTCTCATAAAAAACCGATATAATATTATATGGATGATGAAAATGATTATTGAGTATATTATGCCTTTTTTTGATGGGATGATGGACATTTTTACTCAAGGGGGAATTATTACTTATATAATTCTCTTTGTAGGTATTTATGGTCTTGTCATTGCTTTGAGAAAAATAGCATATCTTAGAAGAATTAGTAAAGTGGATACAACAGAAATTTTTGGTGTTGTAACTGCCTCTATGGAAAGGGGTGGAGCTGTTGAAGCTTTAAAACAAATTAATGGTTTTAAAAATCCGGTTTCAAGAATTATTTCTGAAACTTTAAAAATTGGTTATAAAAATAAAACTGAAGTTGAAGAAAGTATGGAGCAAATTTTCATCGTTGAAGTTGGGAAAATGACTAAAGGGTTAAATACAATTAAAACTCTCACGGAATTAGCTCCTTTTTTAGGTTTGATTGGTACTGTTATTGGTATTTGGATGACTTTCAAATCATTAGGTGTTCATCCAGATTCTGCTGCAATGGCTGAAGGTATCTATGTGGCCTTGACCACCACAATTATGGGTCTTTTAGTAGCGATTGTCTTATTGCCTTTACACACATATATCCAAGGACTTATTGAAGTTGAAATGGATAAAATTGAACTTGCTACAAAAATGACAAATTGGGGATATGCTGTTGTTAAAGTTAGAGTGGATTCTAATGTTGAATGCGCACTTGAAGCATTACAGGAAGCTGAAGGTGTTGTTAACACAAGATTGATATCAGATCCTTATGCTAATATTAAAGTTTCTTTTAAACCAAGCATGCTGGATAAAAGTATTTCAAATATTATATTGGAGAAATGTAACGTTAATGCTGAAATTACTGAAAGTAAACTAAAACAATAGGTGATTAGATGGCTATTGATGTTGGGAGATATAAAAAGAAAGTTTTAGATAACAAACCAAGTATCAATCTAGTTCCATTTATTGATATTTTATTCACAATAATGATTTTTTTAGTTGTAACAAGTAATTTTTCAGCTACTGATGTTCAAACGGATGATGCTAGTGTTGTAGACGATGCAAGTGGAAAACCTAATGTCACTGATGTTTCTGGTGATGCAGAATACTATGTGATGCCTGTAGCTAATTTGCATAAAGTTACAGTAAATGGTCAAGACCGCTCGGATGCAATAGCGGGAAGTGCTGTGGGTGTTCAGGCAAGAGTTATTGACGAAGGTCAAGTCACCATTAAACCTGGTGAAATAGTAATCACAACTCCTCCGGGAATATCTGTGGAACAGGCTGTTCAACGTCCGGAACTTTAAAAATTGAGGAATGAAAATGTATACGGGGAGAATTTTATCAACAGGGATGAATTGTGATGGTAAACCTTTTGTAGCATATCGTGTTTCAAGCAGGTCATTTCCAAATAGGAGATGTTTAAAATTTGAAAATCGCGCAGCTATTGTTCCAAAGGAAGGTTTTGAAAAGGACATTTATGAAAACACTTATATTACATATAATAGTATCCGTATTGTAAGAGATATGGCTATTGTATCTAATGGTGCCCATACAGATGTTATAGCAGATAAAATAGCATTAGGTATGAATATTAAAGATGCAATTGCTTATTCATTACTTACTATGGACTATGAAAAAGATGATTACAATACTCCAAGAATTGCTGCTGTTGTAACATCTACTAATAAAAAGGATGAATATGGGTGTTATGTTGGAATTGCTAATGATAAAAAATTGTTAGTTGAAGAAGTTCCATACGGTGATGCGGTATTTATTTCAACATATGGTAGTCAGGTGCCGGATCTTGTTGATTTTGAAGCGAAGACTTCAGCTGATGCTGCTAAATTTATTTTCGATGAAGGTACTTTTGCAAACTATAAAAAGCCGGTAACTTCATGTGCTGCTGTTTTTGATGGAGAATGGACAATTGATGTCTATAATCCATAATTTTTATTTTTTTTAAGTTATATTGATGATATTATGACAATTGAATTAATTGGTTTAGAGGATATTCCCATTGTGGACAGTTCTAGTGACATTTCACAGATTATAAAAGAATCCGTAATAAAACAAGGCTGTGAAATTAAACATGGTGACATAATTTTAATAGCTGAAACTCTGATTTCAAAAGCTGAAGATAATTTTATTAAATTGGATGATTTAACTCCATCTAAAGAAGCAATTGAACTTGCTGAAAAATCTAAAAAAGACCCGAATTTGGTTCAAGCTATTTTGGATGAATCTGTTGAAGTTGTAAGGGTCGGTCCTAAATTTATCATAACTGAAACTAAACACGGATTTGTGTGTGCTAATGCAGGTATTGATGAATCAAATGTGGGGGAAGGACTTGCTACACCAATGCCGGTTAATGCTGATGAATCAGCACGTGAAATTCGTGAGTTTTTAGAAGAGGAATTCGGTGAAGAAATTGCAGTTATTATCACTGATACTCAGGGAAGAGCATTTAGATTTGGAGCTATTGGAACTGCAATAGGATGTTCTGGAATTACTCCTATCTGGAGAAGGGTTGGTGAAAAGGATTTATATGGTCGTGAATTAGAAACTACTGAAATTGCAACAGCCGATGAATTATCTGCTGCAGCATCATTAATCATGGGGCAAGCTGATGAAGGCCTCCCAGTAGTGTTGATTCGTGGATTTAGTAATTTTGATACAATTAGGGATGTGAACTCCAATATTAAACCTTTATTAATGCCAAAAGAAGCAGATGTATTTAGAAAATGAGTTGTTTTTATGATTACTGTTTTATCTGGAGGTACTGGCACTCCAAAATTATTGCAAGGATTAAAAGAAATTATCAATCCTTCTGAATTAACAATAATAGTAAATACTTTAGAAAATGATTATTTTTCAGGTGTTTATGTATCAGCAGATATTGATACTGTATTATATACTATGTCTGATATGATAAACGATGAATTGTGGTATGGTGTTAAAAATGATACTTTTATCACTCATGAACGGCTTGAAGAGATAGGATGTCAGGAATTGCTTAGAATTGGTGATATTGATAGGGCGACAAAAATCCAAAAAACTCAACTGATGAAAAAACATGGTCTTACAAAAGCTGTTGAGATTCAAGCTGAAAAAATGGGAATAAAATCTAAAATTATTCCTATGAGCAATGAAAATTCGGATATCAAAATTATCACAGATATTGGAGAGTTGGAGTTCCATGATTTTTTAATCAAACATCAATCCCAACCTGAAGTTTTGGATGTTAAATTTTCTAAGGTAAAACCTGCAGATGGCATTATTGATGCTATTGAAAACTCTAATGCCGTGATTATCGGACCATCTAATCCAATTACTTCCATTTCACCAATATTGTCTCTTGATGGTGTTTGGGACGCGCTAAAAGAAACTTATGTAATTGCAGTTTCTCCGATTATAGGTAATGATAGTGTTAGTGGCCCTGCAAGTAAATTTATGAAAGCATTGGGAATAGATGTTTCATCAGTTGGTGTTGCATCATTTTATAAAGATTTTTTAGATGCTATTGTTATTGATATGCAAGATGATGATAAAAAAATTGAGGTAAATCAAATAGTTAATAAGGTAATAATTACAAATACAATAATGAATAATTTAGATGCTAAAAAAAATTTGGCTGAACTAATTATTAATAGTATTCCTTAAGTATTAAGGGGCGGTTAATCAATGATACAAATGACATTAATACAAATTGACAATTACGGTCCTTGGACTGTTACTCCAAGACC
>CAZOYH010000160.1:0-3803 GCA_964583995.1 uncultured Methanobrevibacter sp. | reverse complement strand
CATATTTTCTGATTCGTTTATTTTTGTAGATATCCTCTTTTTCAACTATTAAAGGAATAAAACTTATAACAGTACCTTTTTCTGTTGAAATTGCCAAGTCATTATTCAACAATGATTTCATTATGCTTTTTGATGGACGTCGTATATGCAAGGAGATATTTGGTGTTTCAATCAAATTAATTAATTCCCTAGCAAGCAGATTATTACCTCGATATTCCGGCAGGATATAACATTCATTTAATGCAATTTCAGTACCATAGTACTGCAATAATTCAAATGTCATGAATCCGACAACAGCATCCTCGAAGGTTATTTTCCTGAATAAGAAATGATTAGGATATTCTATTTCATAACTCTCAGTTTCAATTGCTTTTAAGATATCTGGAAAATATTTATCCAATATTTCATTTAAATTATTATTATTCAATTCAAAAACCTTATTTTTTGATATCATCTCGTAAATCTCCTTTAACTGAAATCAATTTAAAATACTGCCTTCATTTGCTTTAATCATGAAGTATGTGAAATACAGAATATTGCTAAATTCATATTCACCACTGTTTTTGATGCCAACTGAATTTAGAATTCCGATTTTAAGCATTTTTGATAGGAAATTACTTAAAACATTACTTTCCTCATCTGACAAATATTGTTCCAGTTCGGATTTTTGAAAATGATATACCTGATGTTTTCCCAATTTCAAAAGAATATTTAAATAGTGTTCAGATCCTATGCGATTTAAATCAGGCCTAATCTGTTTGCTTCCAAGTTCGTTGGCTGCATTTAAAACACCAATTGTTGCATCTTTTTTTGTAATGATTTCACCATCAGCTTGCCAAAAAACAGCATCCCCAATATGCTGCATCATTAATGGAGAACCTTGGGAGAATAAAACAAGAATGTTGAGTGCATCATCCTCACATCTCATATCCACACTACTGAATGCATTTTTAAAAAATTCGGCCACATCATTATCATCCAAATTACTTATTTCCTCATGATGAAAAATTCTTCCAAAAGACCTGTCCTGCAATATTAGATTATCAAATTTTTCAGGATAACCTGCAAACAAAATATATAACGGCAAATCAAAAGAATCATCCACTTCAATAGTATCCGCAAAACGTTTATACCAATTAACAAATTCTTCTTGTTCGGAAAGCCCATTAATGTCATCAATGATTAAAAAAATACAGTCATAATCATCGAATTCTTTAATTAAATCATTTAATATGAAGTGGAAACTTGACACCAAATCTTTTGAAGTTTCATCATCCGGTTTAAATCGGATTTTTGTACTTTTAAATTCAACACTTTCAATACTTCCAAATAAAGTTTCAAAACCTCTTTGAAAAAAGCTCTTATCAACTTTGTTTAAAAAAGCTTCAAAAATAGAGGTTATCAAATCTTCAAGAGAATGTATACCCTTATTTGAAACATAAACCCCTAATGCATTATGATTATCTTGTAAGAATTGTTTAACGAAATCTGCAAGAGATGTTTTACCCATTCCCTTTTTACCTGTTAAAAAGAAATGTTGAACATCACAATGGCAAGCATTATTATAATATCTTACAATCTTATTTATACTGGAATGCCTTCCTTTAAAATAATATGGTGAAACAGGCTTACCTGGTTGAAAAGGACTTTCACGATCAATGCTTAAATCAAATGTCAACTTTTGCCCTCCAAAAATACTTAATTAATAATAGTTTATTTGATTAAATATTAAAAACTTTTGAAAGTGATATATTGTGTGAAAACACCAAAGTGATTTTGAGATAAACTTGATTAACAACACTCATCTGCTTTAAAAACATAATTATTAATCACAATCCAAAATATGATAAAAAACTTTTCATTTGAGCATAAGACCTTTCAACACTTCCAGTTGCAACATTGGCAAATGGAGATACGACTTCACCAGTTATTGCGGGAATTCCTTTTAAATTAGATACATCTTCAACAGCACCTTTATAAGATGAACCTGCAAAATCAAAGGCAATTGTCTCACAACCAACATCCAGAGAAATATAATTAGCCATCAAAAAACTTTCAGGACTTGGAGATTTTGATGAAAAAACAGCTTCAAAGCCAGGATTTGAATTATATGCAGTTGAATGAAAATCCCCTACAAAATTAATTCCCAATTCATCGATTTTTTGAATTATTAAATTGCTTAAAGAGTCATTAATGTGAGCGGAACGATTTAAATCCCGTGCATTGAATGTCCGTTCATTGTTCATTGTTGATTTGGGTGATGCGAAGGGAATAAAAAATAAGGTATGGTTTAAATTTTTACCTGCCAACTCATTTAACAGATAGATATTGGCAATTTGAGGAGGTAATTCATTTCCATGAATTCCGGATAAAATTAATATTTTATTTCCCTTATTTCCTAATTTAAATATGGGAGTTCCATAAACAGATTTTTCTAAAATAAATTGAGTCAAGCTGTTTAGTTCCAATTTCTCAAGGAGTTTAGTGTTTTTTGAAATAAAACCTCCAGAAAAATCAGAAATATAATCCATTTCAAGATTGCCGAAACCCTCAATTTTTTCAAAATGCATAATTAATTATACATTAAAGCTCTTATTTAAAATTAGGGATTGAATTGAAAAAATATATTAAAAACTTAATCAGGCTTATCAATTATGAAAGGGATGCTGAAATTGATTTGATGACACGTGAAATAAGCAGCATGTCCGGAGCAAAAAGAGAAGAGTTAGGCAGGGCCATAAATAAAGTTAAAGGAAAATACTTAGGAAAGGAATTGGGCTTACAGATTGTTCAATTTGGAAGATCAGATAGAATTGAAACTGAAATTTCAGTCGGAGATATGGTTTTAGTAAGTACAGATAATCCTTTGCGAAGTGACCTGACCGGTACAGTTACAGAAAAAGGCGCCAGATTTATTAAAGTGGCATTTGACAGAAGCATTCCAAAATGGGCTTTAAAAAAGAAAGTTCGCCTTGACTTATATGCAAATGACATAACTTTCAGACGAATGGAAGATAATCTTAAACATTTAAGTCTGAAAGGTAAAAATGCCTTAGAATATATTTTAAATGATAGAAATCCTAAAAAGAACCGGCCAACACCCTACATTAACTATATTGACCAGTCCCTTAATGATTCACAAAAATCTGCAATTGAAAATGCATTGTCCTGTGAAAATTTCTATTTGATACATGGTCCTTTTGGAACAGGTAAAACAAGAACCTTAGTTGAGTTGATATCACAGGAAACACGCCAAAACCATAAGGTTTTAGCAACAGCAGAAAGCAATGCTGCAGTTGACAATATCCTGGAGCGTTTAATGGAAAATAAAAAACTAAAACTCACACGTCTTGGACATCCTCAAAGAGTATCAAAACATAACATTACACAGACTTTAGCTTATAAAGTTGAAAAGCATGAGTTAAACAAAAAAATAACAAAAATCCATAAAAATATTGATAAATTAATTGAAAAAAGGAATGTTCACACAAAACCAACACCCCAATACAGGAGAGGTTATGGAGATTATGATATCTTATACAATGCTTCAAAAGGAAAAGGCGGCCGTGGAATCAGCCCAGATAAAATGAAATCAATGGCAAGATGGATTGAAATTAATCAGGAAATTGATGAAGCACACAGTGAAATCAAAAGAATTGAAAACAGAATGATTAGAAATATTATTGATGAAAGTGATGTTATTTTAGCTACCAATTCCTCTTCAGCTCTTGAAGCAATTTCACGAGTTAAATTTGATGTTGCAATAATTGATGAAGCTTCACAAGCCACAATTCCAAGTGTTC
>CAZOYH010000159.1:0-3821 GCA_964583995.1 uncultured Methanobrevibacter sp. | reverse complement strand
TGCAGAAATGGATGAAGATATTGCTACGGCGTGTCAACATTATGGATGTAATTATACTACGGTTGAAGAATTTTGTTCTATTACTACAATTCCGGCAGGAACACCAATATTATGGAGAATAATTGGAGTATTTGACGGAAAACTAAGAATAAGGAGAGATGAAATCATAAATGGATATTCATATGATGTATCATCATCAGATATAAATCAAGGCTGGGGTATTAATGAATGGAGTCAAGCCGATTTAATGAAACTATTAAATCCTGGATATGATAATAATCAAGATTTAGATAGAGAAGGAAACACAGTAACGGTAAATAATAGTTTATATTGGAATAGTGGAAGTGGTTATTGTTATCAAGCTGAAAACACCGGAAATTTTAGTTCAAATTCCTTAAAACCTTTGCCTTGTGATTTTACTTCTTCAGGATTATCAAATGAAGCAAAAGAATATGTAGTAGACCAAACACTATACTTAGGGGGCTTTGATACGGAAAATGTATATGCAAATGAAGCCTATACAATAGAAAGAGGAAACGATGTATGGAATAGTACAAAACCATGTGGAAGCGACAATCAAACCTATTGTACTGATACAGTTGAAAGAACACTTTCATGGACGGGAAAAGTTGGACTAATATATCCAAGTGACTTTGGATATGCAACAGATTTTAGCAATAGTAATTGTCAAGGCAATTTAAGAACAATTTCTAATAATGGATGCACAGCAAACTGGATGTCACGAGGGGTTTCTTTTACGATAAGCCCTTGGGCTGGTCAGCCTCATATAGAAATGATGGTTTATAATGGTATTTTTTTCTCTACCACTTATGAATTCTTAGGAACTCCTTATGGTGGATGGCCAACCTTACTATTAGATGCATCAGCACTTGCAGAGTCTGGTAATGGTTCTAAAGAAACACCATATGTGAAGTGATATAATAAAAGTAGACAGTGTAAAAAAACACACAGTCTACTTTTTATGTGCTAAAATCTAATAAAGGAGATGATAAATGTGGGAAGACCAATTGGAACAAAAAATATAATGAGAACGCCGGAAGAAAAAGAAAAAATTGTTAAAAGATATTTAAATGGAGAAAGTGCAATTAGTTTAACACGAGAATTTAATTTGTCAAGCAAATTAATATATAGGTGGATTGATAAGTATAATAGAGATGGATATGAAGGATTAAAATCAAAAA
Source organism: uncultured Methanobrevibacter sp. (assembly GCA_964583995.1). GTDB lineage: Archaea > Methanobacteriota > Methanobacteria > Methanobacteriales > Methanobacteriaceae > Methanocatella. The sequence continues at coordinate 2,619 of CAZOYH010000159.1, read as the reverse complement.
TTGGTAAAACAAGTGCTCATCATAAGAATATGGGATTATATTTAAGAAAGCCAAAAAATAAAATTGAAGAACATGAATTAGAAATAATGAAGAAAGACATTGAGATTGCAAGATTAAAAAAAGGTTATGTGGTGAAAGGAGGTGGGGTTCAAAAGGAATACGTTACTACATTCGACAAGAATACAAAATAATAGACGAATACAAAGACAAATATGGGGTTAAATTGTTGTGTGAATACATGTCAGTAAGTAGATCGGGATATTACAAATGGAAGTATAGACAAGAACATCCAACAGATAAAATGGTATCAAGACAATCTGATATAAAATTAATAAAAGAAATACATGAAAAACATCCATCGCATGGCTATAGATGGATTAATGCTTATGCAAGATTACATTATGGTATAGTTTGGTCTGATAATCATGTTCATTTGTGCTGTAAATATGAGGGTATAAGGTCGACGGGTAAACATTATCAATGGAAGAAACCTGATGAAGAACATGAAATCTTTAGTAATTTAGTATGGAATGGCTGGAAATATTTAACGAGACCATTTGAAGTTATTATTTCTGATATGACAGCATTTAGGGTAAATTCTACTTATTATGAACTAACTATGTATTTTGATGCATGGAATAAGGAAATAGTTGGATATGGACTAGCTTCTAGAAAGGGTTCAATATGTTCTTATTATGATGGATTAAACCAAGTTTTAGATAAAATAAAAGAAGAACAAACTCAAGAGCCTATTATTTTACACACTGATCAAGGCTCTGTTTATTCTTCTAAAAACTATAATAATCTTCTAAATGAATTCAATATTCAACGTTCAATGAGTCGCGCTGGCACACCAACAGATAATCCAGTGAACGAATCATTAAATGGTTGGATAAAAGAAGAATTAATTATAGACTTCGATTTGAAACATTGCGAAGATGTACCAAATCTAATTAAATTATATATCAATTATTACAATAATGAAAGACCTAGTTATGCTTTAAATTATAAAACCCCAATTCAATACAAAATTGAATCAGGATTTTAATGTGTCTTTTTTAAGTGTCTACTTTTACTTGACTAGTTCACTAAGGTAGTTTAATTACTTTCTTTATCGATACCCGCTAGAAGTTCATTTAAACTCATCGTATCAGTTATATTTTGCTCTACTGGTATTTCCGGCATTTCTGCTTGATTAGCATTGTTTACTTCTGGAATTATTGGATTAGTCTGTGGAGTTTCTATATTAGGAATACTTTGAATTTCTGGGATTTGATTAGGAACTGCCACTTCTTCTACTGGTACATTAACAGGTTGACTAACTTCAGGAGTAGGCATCTCAGTAGGAACACTATCCATTATATTAATTGAAGGTTCTTCTACTACGGGAATATTTTGGACTGGAACTTCTACCGGAGTAATCACTTCATTGTTAACAACTGGTTGAGATTCTATAGGAACTTCAACTTTCACATTATTGTTTACCATATTAACATTAGGTTCTTCTACCACTTCAGGAGTAGGTGCTACAGGCATAACTTCCGGTAGAGGATTTATATTCACTTCTGGAGTTTGCTCTGCTACATTAGGCTCTTGAACTGGTGGAGCAGCATTATTTACATCGGTAGGTACTTCTACACTATTCAAATTATTTACATCACTAATATTATTACTAATATCAGGATTTGGAACAAATGCCGGAATAACTGGAGCAACAGTTTCATTAGCATTATTACTAATAGTACTATTTTCATTATTATTTACCATATTTTGAAAATTCTCTGTATTAATTCCAGTATTATTATTTAGTGGTTCATTAGTTTCTTTTTTATCTTCATAAGTACATTTACCAAAGGCTAATATTGGCATACATATAATTGGGAAAAATATACTTGCAACACCAAAACCAGTACTTTTACCAAATTTATGAGCAAGTTCAATATATATTTTGAAGATAGCATAGATTTGAACTATTGGTATAAATAACAACAACAAATACCAAAGTGATAGACCAGCTGACTCTATTAGAACTATTACATTGTATATTGGAACAATTGAAGCCCATCCTGGTTTTCCAGCCTTTTTAAATATCTTCCATAAACTTATAATCATAAAAAGACCAAGTATAAAAGAAATAACCGAAATAATTGGTAAAATTGCCATATAATTATCAAGATAAGGATTATTTATTGATGTTACATAATCATTCGTATCTCCTACTGTCGTATAATAACCATCCCCATAATTGTTATAATCATAAGCATCACTATAATCATAATTGTACATAAAAACTTCTCCTTCTTACTCTATCTATATAGATATTATTTTATTTTCAAATAAATTATACCATTAAACAATAAATATGTAAATAAAAAAAGACTAAAAATTTCATTTTAGTCTTAAATATTTATTCACCTTTAATTTGTTTAGCTACTTCGTCAGCAAAGTTTTCTTCTCTTTTTTCCATTCCTTCACCAACTTCATAACGGACAAAAGATAAAATTTTCATCTTCTTACCTTCAACATATTTAGATACTTTCATCTTGTTTTCCTTAACAAATCCTTGATCAACTAGGCATACTTCTTCAAAGAATTTATTTAACCTTCCATTAATAATCA
>CAZOYH010000158.1:0-3841 GCA_964583995.1 uncultured Methanobrevibacter sp. | reverse complement strand
TTCACTTATTCATGATGATATCATGGATCAGGACGATATGAGAAGAGGAATGCCTGCTGTTCATAAAGTTTGGGGTGATGATGTGGCGATTCTTGCAGGAGATACCTTGTTTTCTAAAGCATTTGAAATAATCATTGGTACTGAAGGAACAACTTCCGATCAAAATAATAAGGCATTAGCTACTGTTGCCGATGCATGTGTAAAGATTTGTGAAGGTCAGGCATCAGATATGGGATTTGAAGACAGATTTGATGTAACAGAAGATGAATACATGGAAATGATTTTCAAAAAAACAGGTGCTTTAATAGCTGCTGCAACTAAAGCTGGAGCTATAATGGGTGGGGCATCAGATGAAATCATTGATGCAATGTATGAATACGGTCGTTTAATTGGTCTTGCTTTCCAGATTCAGGATGATTACCTTGATTTGGCTTCTGATGAAGAAACATTAGGTAAACCGATTGGTTCTGATATAGGTAAGGGTAAAATGACAATTATTGCAATTAAAGGTTTGGATAGTGTCGAAGATGATAGATTATTGGAAATCTTAAAAGCTGAAGAAAATTCTCAAGATGAGATAGATGAGGCAATTGAAATTTTAACAAATTGTGGTGCAATTGAATATGCTCGCAATTTGGCACTAGAATCTGTTGACCAAGCTAAAGAAGTACTTGAAATATTACCTGATTCTTCATCTAAACAGGTACTTGCAAACATTGCAGATTTTGTACTTGAGAGAAGTGCTTAAGTTCTCTCAATTTTTTTAATTTTTTTTCAAAAGTGGGGTTCCGAGAAGAGTCCCGGAACCGATATTTTTATGTAGTTTTTTTTGTGAAGTAATTTTTTTCGAATTTCTATAACTAAGTATTATGGTTGAATTTAGAGAAGGTATATATTGTGATTGATTTCTACTTTTGGTTATAGAAATTCCCGTGTTTCATGATAATATCAAATATTATCATATTTTAGTATATTTAAAGCTTTATTTAAGCTTTTTTGTTTTAATCAAGGTCAATTTTACGAAGTCAGAGCAATTTTTCAAAGTCAGAGCAATAATTTTATTAACAATATTAACACAAAGATATTTTCATGAAAGGTATAATAGGTGCAATTGCAGGAGACATTATAGGTTCTCCTTATGAATTCAACGGCATTAAAAGCAAGGATTTTCATTTGTTTTCAAAAATATCTACATTTACAGATGATACTGTAATGACACTGGCAATAGCCAAATGGTTATGGGAAGATAGGGAATCTGAGGATGTGTTAATTAAAAATTTAAAATATTTTGGAAACAAGTATCCTAATGCTGGTTATGGTGGAAGATTCAGACAATGGTTAAAGCAAGATTCTCCTGAAGCCTATGGAAGCTGGGCAAATGGCTCTGCAATGAGGGTTTCACCATGCGCATGGGTAGCAGATTCTCTTGAAGAAGCACAGGATTTAGCTTATAAATCTGCTGTTGTTACTCATAATCACTCGGAGGGTATTAAAGGTGCATTAGCTACTGTGGATGCAATCTATCTTGCACGTATCGGCGCAAGTAAAGAAGAAATCAAAAATCATGTTGAAGTTAGATATGAATACGATTTAAGCAGATCTTTGGATGAAATAAGACCTTATTACAAGTTCGATGTTTCATGTAAAGGTAGTGTTCCGGAATCCATAATCTGTTTTTTAGAAGCCCAAGATTTTGAGGATACAATCAGAAATGCAGTATCTTTAGGGGGTGATGCAGATACTCAGGCAGCTATTGCTGGAAGTATTGCATCTGCATATTGGGATGTTTCAAAAAACATTTCATATAAAACTATTCATAGGCTCGATTATAGGCTTTTAAATGTTTTCATAGAATTTGAAGAAAAATTCATGTAGCTTTTTTCTTTTTCATTTTTTTCAGTTGATTCATGAAACGGTCATCATAATTTTGAGCTATATCTTCATATTTGTTCCAGATTCCGATTGCAGTTTCAGGAATTACATTTCTTTTATCTTCTGTAAACTTGGTATATGTATGCATCATCTCTTTTGAATCTGAAATGATCAGTTTAACAAATGGAATGTCAGCCTTTTGGATATTGATGTCATTTTCTTTAAATAATTTTATAATGTTGAACTCTTCATCGTTAATGTAGCATGTTGGCGAAGCCAGGATGTTTATTTTCAAATCGCTTCTGTTTTTAAGTGCTTTTATAAGGGCTTGCCCTTCTCCTTCAAATAAAAATCCTATTCTCATGTTGATTGATGATTTTGCCCTTTTGATGATTTCAAGTTCCTGTGAGATAATCTTTTCAACACCATATATTCTCCAAATTGGTGCTTGAACCTGACTCATTCCATTTTCATAGATATTGGTTAGTCTTGTAATTGTATCATCAATTTCTGAATTTATTCTTTCTTTTTCCTGTGTTAATATTTCAACTGGAGACTTAACATTATAGGTAAGTGGTCTTCCATCTTCTATTTCAATAAAATTCTTCTGGTTTAGTTTTTTTAGCACGTCATAGATTTTGCTTCGTGGGATGCCTGAATTTTCAGACACTTCAACGGCAGTTGCTGAAATAAGTGAAGTAAGTGTTACATATGCTTGTGCTTCGTATAATGTTAGTCCGATTCCCTTTAATACTTTGATGTTCTCATCCATATTTTCCCTCAAAGTTTTTTAAATTCATCAAATGTTAAATAATCATCTCCATTGTCCAAACGGTCGAATTCATCTTGACATATTTCTTCTATTGAATATCCGTCCCAAAAACTGTCTTCTGTAAAAATATAACTTATCTCTTCAAATTCATCAAATGTGATTATTCCATCCTTGTTGATGTCTGCATCTTTAAAGTATTCGAATTCCCTAACTTCTTTTGAAAATTTATATAGTGGGTTCATAAATGTTTTGAATTCTTCAAAGGTTAGTTTTTCATCGCTATCCGTATCAGCATTTTCAAAATCCTCACTCATTATTTCTTTTATTTCACTTGTGTTTTTATCAGCGTACACTTTTTTGTAGATTTTTTCTAGTTCTGCAAAATCAGATTTGTCTAAACTATCTTCACTGATGTCTTCAAAAAGATTTTTTAAGCTTTTATCATCATTTTTTTCATGTTTGTAGTAATTATCGAACCAATCTTGATAGTCATCTGCACTGTCTGAAGCGAAACTTGGCAGGATTAGGATAAATGCTAGAAATATTAAAAGAACTTTTTTCATGTGTTTTAGTATGTTTTAAAAGTATTTATAATTTTCACCCTTAAAAAGTGACAAAATCTTTATATACTCTCTTTAATTTAATAAATATTAACAACTCAAAAAGAGGTAATTATTATGGCAGATGAAGGCTTAGATATGTTTTGTTATCAATGTTCCCAGACCGCTCATGGTACTGGATGTACTGTAAGTGGTGTTTGTGGTAAAAAACCGACCGTAGCAAGATTACAGGATAACCTAATCTTTACTATGAAAGGAATAAGTGCATACAACTACAATGCAAATGTTTTAGGTGCATATGATAAAGAAATCGATGCATTTTTAACCAAAGGTCTATACACAACATTAACCAACGTCAACTTTGATGTAAATGACTTAGTTGCATTAGCACTTGAAGCAGGTGAAAAAAGCGTAGCAGTAATGAGATTACTCAAAGATGCACACATAGCAGCTTACGGTGAACCACAACCTGTAGAAGTAAAAGTAGGAGCACAGGAAGGACCAGCTATTATTGTAACAGGTCACGACTTGAAAGCATTAGAAGAACTATTAAAACAAGTTGAAGGAACTGACATTAAAGTCTACACTCACTCTGAAATGTTACCAGCTCACGGATATCCTGGATTAAACAAATATG
>CAZOYH010000157.1:0-3846 GCA_964583995.1 uncultured Methanobrevibacter sp. | reverse complement strand
GTGAACTTGCAAGGATTAAAAATGAGTATTGATTTTTACTCATTTTTAAATCAAATAGTGTGTTATGCTATTTCATAACATATTTCCTTGAACTGCCCAAATCACTGATTTTTATAGATTAAGTGGTATTCTATAGTTATTAAATCATTATCATTTTTAATTTTAACTTTGAATAGATCTCCTGCATTTATATTATATTTTTCACTTAATTCGGCAGGTATTGTTATATCTAAAGATTTAGTTCCATGCCTTCCTCTAACTTTAACAATTTTGTCTGTCATATTTTATAATTATACTTAAATGTACATTTAATATTTTATGTATCTAATGTACATGAATTATTATTTTTGATAACTGAAAGATTACAACATAAGAAAAAAATTGATGTTGTGATTAAAGTGAATAAAGAGAATTGGGCAGATTTACAAGAATATTTACCTTTATTTTCTGAGCTTAACTTAGATATGTCCTTTTTATATATTACAGAAACTGGATATGCAAAAGGCATTATTGATGCCACTATACCTGTAAGAACATTTTTAAGAAAGAATAATTTACATGACTATGAAACACAAGAGCAAGGACAAAAAGAACATGGCGCAGAATTGTCAACTAAAATGATTTTAAACGATAAAACTGCTGAATTAACAACTTCACTATATCGTCCAAAAACCAAAAATGGTGATCCAAGGATTTGGTTTAGAGGTATCAAAAATTATTGTGATGCAAACAGTTTTATTGCATTAGCAACTGATAAAAAACAATTATACATTCTTAATTTGACAGATGAAACAGTCAAAAAATCATTATCCTCAAAAGAATATGTATATCAAGAATTATTGAAATTATCAAAAGAAAAACAATCAATAGCACATGAATTATATAATAAAATCAAAAATATCCATAATAAAGGATTTATACCTACTGTTGTATCCGGAGACACTGGTGTCGGTATGACATTAGAACATGAACTTGACATACCGCCTAATTCCTATGCCAATCCGGATTATAAAGGTATTGAGTTAAAAGCATCAAGAAAAAAAATTAAAAACAAAACTAAAAATGTATTATTCAATAAAGCTCCAGATTGGGAAAATAGTCCTTGCAAATCCACAAGAGAGATAATTGAGAAATATGGTTATTATTCTGAAGAAAAAGAAAGAATGCAATTATATTGTACAATTTATGCATTAAAACCAAATCCACAAGGGTTGTATTTAGATATCGACAATAATGAAAGTACATTAAAAGTAATGCATACTAATGATGGAGAAGTTGTTGAATGGAATTTAGAATACTTAAAAGAATTATTATTGAATAAACATGCGGAAACATTTTGGGTTGAAGCTGAATCTAAATTTATTGATGATGTTGAACATTTCCAGTACAATAAGATAATCCATACAAGACAACCTAATGTAAACTTCATTACATCATTAATAATGAACAATATCATAACTTTAGATTTTGGAATGCACATTAAACCAAACGGTTCACCCTATTGGAGATTATTTGCATTAAAAATACATAAGGATAATTTGAATAAATTATTCCCAGAACCTAAAGAATATGATTTAACTATTCAATAACTTTTAGAATTTCACATGCCACAGCTTTAGCAAGCAATGGTGGAACAGCATTACCTACTTGGGAGTATTGAGGTACTTCCACACGTCTTCTTTTTCCACCAGTTGTTCTTTTACCTAAAAATTCAAAACTGTCATCAAAAGATTGTAATCTTGCAGATTCACGAACAGTCAATGTTCTATTTTCAAATGGTGAAATATAATCATCAGGTATGGTTACAATTGTAGCTGATGGTTCATTTCTGTTTAATCTATGTCTCATATTCTTTTTAGTTAATAAACTGTTAACTAATTTGTCATCAACATCAGCATTTTTAAATTTAGCAATTATTTCATCTTTTGTAAATTGAGAATTATTAGCCAAATGATTTAACAATGTAGGTTTATCAGATAAGTCAATCCCTTCAGATAAAATCCTATTTCTTAAATTAGTACCAGTTTCACCTTCTTCAAATAAAGAAAACCTTTCTTTTATCAATTGTAAGTGTCTTGATAACTCATTGTTTAATATCATTTTAGAAGTAAGTGGCTGTCCATTAACATTCGGGGTTCTACCATTAATTGAATCTAATTGATATTGTGTTAAATTAGGATTAACATCATCTTTTATTTTTTGGTTGCCAATTAAATCACCAATAGCGTCTTGGAGGGAAACAAAATTATTTTCATCATGTGTAGGTTTAGGATAGCTTGGAGGTTTCATGCCTCTCTTAAAAGCGATTATGATAATTCTATTTCTCCTTTGTGGAACGCCATAATTGGCTGCATTAAGAATTCTAGGTTTTAAAATGTCATATCCAATTAAATTTAGTTCTTCTTTGAGAATATCTGGAATGACCATGTCATCATAAGTATTTCCTTGTAAACCCTTAAAATCATATAGTTTCATATCACAGAATCCTGCGACATTTTCTAATACAACATAATCTGGTTCGACTTCTCCGATTACACGAACATATTCTTTAAATAATTTGTTTCTAGGATCATTAGGGTCTCTTCTGCCGGCTCTACTGAAACCTTGGCAAGGTGGTCCGCCGAATATTGCATCAATATGTGGTATATCTTTATTTTTAAAAATATCTAGGTTTGATATTGAATCTCTAATTAAATCTCCTGTTAAATCCTTAATATCGGCTAATTCAAAATGAGTATTAACGCCTTGTTTTAAACATAATTGATTATGTCTGTTTATATATGTTTTCTGTACTGCTTCGTTAATATCACTAGAAAATAGAATGTGGAATCCTGCTTGGATAATTCCTTCACTCATTCCTCCTGCACCAGAAAATAAATCAACAGCATATGGCATTTATTTCACCTCAAATATACTTTTATTTATCAAGATTAATTCATATAAAATTATGTTTTTTAATGAAACTTGTATAAAAATATATTTCTCATGTTATTTAAATGTTATTTATTTAACTACTTAAACAATTCAAAAATGTTATTTAACAGAAGTTATAAAACAATTAAACATGAAAATTGAAGAGACAACAAAAGTGAGAAATCAAGGCGAAATTTCTCTTATTACAACAATCCCGAAAACATATGTTAAAGCATTAAATATTAAAAATGGAGACAAAATAAAGTGGATACTTGATACAGAAAGTGAATCACTAATATTAAAAATATTAAAAAAGGAGGAATGAAAAATATGAAATCTTGGTTTAATCGTGTGATTTTTTATCCAATTGAAAACATACCGTTTAATTATGGAAAAATTGAAGCTCAAAAAACTATTAATGAAATATTTGACAATCTAGACGATGTAAATTATAATCCGGAATTTATAGAAGAAATGAATGAAATTAAAAAAGAAAACCCCATCACAGTTGTCAAATGTACGGATTTATTTAATGAAGAATAATCCTTTTTTTAATAAGATATAATCTTTAAATCCACTTTTTTAACCTCATTAAATATTTTTTGCATACAATAGCACTCAAATTGCTTATTATTTTGGAACTTCTATTTTTCCAGAAAAGATAATCCCTATGAAGACATATGAAAATAAGATTTAAAAAAATAATGACGCAAATAAATAAAAATATAATTAATTAAATTACTAGTTTATTGAATAAGTATGAATTTAATTAATCGAAAAAGTAAATATTTTAATTCTAATCAATATTCATAATGTAAGTATTTTGATAATTTTCTAAATGATTATCCAATTTAATCATTTCAATTTTAAAGGACATTCACCAGATTTTTTTAGTCAAATCTCACTAAGTTTACATGTGAAAACCTGCCAGAT
>CAZOYH010000156.1:0-3876 GCA_964583995.1 uncultured Methanobrevibacter sp. | reverse complement strand
GAATTACAGAATTAATTACCAAGAAAGGTCTTGTAAGTTTAGACTTCGCTGATATTAGAAGTATCATGAGTGGCTCCGGAATGGCTATGATTGGTATGGGTGAATCTGAATCCGGCGACAGAGCATTAGAATCAGTTCACGAAGCATTAAGCAGCCCATTATTAGACATTGATATTTCAAACGCTACTGGTGCTTTAGTTAACATATCTGGTAGTTCTGATTTAACATTACATGAAGCTGAAAAAATCGTACAGGTTGTTGCTGACAAATTGGATCCTGAAGCTAACATTATTTGGGGTACTCAAATTGATGAAAGCCTTCAAAATGTTGTTAGGACAACTGTTGTTGTTTCAGGTATTAAAACCAATTACAACACTGAAGCTACTCCTGAAATCGAGTATGCAGAAGAAAAAACAGATTCTGAGGCAACTGGCGATCAATTAGATGATTTCATTGATGGAATCTTCTAATTCTATCTTTTTATTTTTTTGGCAAAATGCAAACATTTATTAATGTTTAAGATATAAAGTTTATTATTACTATTATTTTATTATAATTTACAAATTTTTTGTTTTGGGTTATTTAAATGAATGTACAAGAAGATATTGATAAATTTATTAAAGACAGTAAAAGAGTATTGAAAGTATCCAGAAAACCAGATAGACAAGAATACTTCGAATTAGCTAAAATTTCAGCTTTAGGAGTTCTTGTTGTCGGAGCTATAGGATTTGTTATAGTTCTACTTGGATCTTTAATTGGTTTATAGATAAACCAATTTCCCTTTATTTTTTTAATCCGGTATTATAATAAAATTTTTTGTAATTTTTAATTTTATTCAAAAATATATTTTTTTGAAAACTTTTATATACTATCATTTATAAAGATATAGATATTATAGAATTCTTGTTTTCAGACTAATTTTTTTCTGGAAATTATGGCTTTTATAATGTTTTTAACTTAATGTATGATTTTATTAACTATAAAAAACTTTAAATATAGGTGAATTTTTCATGGAAGATACTAATAGTTCCATATACGCTCTTAAGACCTCTGCGGGTCAAGAAAGAAATGTTGCAAGACTCTTAGCACGTAAAGCTAGAACCATTGATGGTATTGGCATTTCCTCAATTCTTGTTCCAGAATCTTTAAAAGGTTATATTTTAGTTGAATCTTCAACAAAAATAGATTTAAGAAACCCTGATTTAAAAGTACAACATTTAAGAGGGGTTGTTGAAGGTAGTGTTGGAATTACTTTTGATGAAGTTAAAAGATTCTTAAAACCAGAACCTATTATTTCCTCAATTCAAAAAGGAAGTATTGTTGAGCTTATTTCTGGTCCATTCAAAGGAGAAAGAGCAAAAGTGGTTCGTATTGATGAATCACGTGAAGAAGTCGTTCTTGAGTTAATAGAAGCTGCAGTACCGATTCCGGTTACTGTTAAAGCTGATCAAATTAGAATAATTCAAAAGGAGGCTGACTGATGGCTAAAGATACAGTCGAAGTACTTATCGAAGGTGGTACTGCAACTCCTGGACCACCATTAGGACCTGCATTAGGACCTTTCGGTATTAACATGATGCAAGTTGTAGAAGAAATCAATAAAAAAAGTGCTGACTTTGCAGGAATGAAAGTACCTGTTAAAGTTACCATTGACAGAGACACCAAAGATTTCGAAATTGAAATCGGTACTCCACCAACAACTGCTTTAATCATGGAAGAATTAGGCATCGAAAAAGCTTCTCATGAACCAGGTTTAGACATTATCAATGACTTACCAATTGAAACTGCTTTAAAAATCGCTAGAATGAAATTCGATTCATTATTATCTAACGACTACAAAGCAGCTACCAAAGAAGTCATGGGAACCTGTGTAAGTATGGGATTATCTGTTGACGGTAAAGACCCAAGAGAAGCACAAAAAGACGTAGATGCTGGAAAATATGATGATATTTTATTATCAGAATAAATAACGTAAAATTAAAGTTAATAAATACAGTGTATATGATGCTGTAATTCAATTACGGCGGATATACTGTTTTTAATTCATGCAATCGTTTAAGAATTTTTTTCTTGCAATGATCTCATGAAACCAAAAAAATAATCCATTGAACATAAAATGTTCATGGGGGATGAATTAATGACACAAGATGTAATTAACGCGGTGAAGGAGGCAAAAGAACAATCTAAGCCGAGAAACTTCACTGAGTCCGTTGATATTATTATTAATATCCGTGACTTAGATGTCAGAAAGCCAGAAAATAGGTTTAATGAGGAAGTTACTCTTCCTAACGGCCGTGGCAAAGATGTAAAAATCGGAGTCATAGCTGATGGGGAACTCATTGTTCAAGCTAAAGATGCTGGTCTTGACACTGTAATTAACAAAGCGGATTTAGAAGAGTTCGGAAAAGACAGAAAAGCAGCTAAAAAAATGGCTAACTCTGTTGATTTCTTAATAGCTCAAGCTGATATGATGCCACTCGTTGGTAGATTCCTAGGTCCTGTATTAGGTCCTCGTGGAAAAATGCCAAAACCAGTGCCTGCAAGTATCAAATTAGATCCTCTTTTAGAAAGATTACAAAGTACTGTCAAAGTTGGTGTAAAACAACAAGCAAGTATTCAAATTGTTGTTGGAAGCCAAGACATGTCAGACGAGGATATAGCTGAAAATGTGGAAACTGTTCTTACAGTCTTAGACCGCAATTTAGAAAAAGGAAGAAGTCAAATAAAGTCCATGTTTATTAAAACAACTATGGGACCAGTAGTGAGGGTGATCTAATGGCTCATGTTGCTGAATGGAAAAAGGAAGAAGTTAAAGAGTTAATCGAAATCATCAATGGTCACGAAGTCATTGGTATTGTCGATTTGATGAACATTCCTGCAAAACAGCTTCAGGAAATGAGGAAAAGCCTCAAACAAGACGCTGTAATCAGAATGTCCAAGAAAAATCTCATCGATTTAGCTCTTGAAGATTGTAATGCTGATAAAACCAACATTGTGGATTTATCCGAGCATATGGATGGTCAGATTGCACTTATCGCAACCGAAATGAATCCTTTCAAACTGTACAAAATCCTGGAGAAAAGTAAAACTTCAGCACCTGCAAAAGCGGGCGCTATCGCTCCTGCAGATATTGTCGTACCTGAAGGGGACACCGGAATTACCAACCTTGCGTTCATGGGTGAACTCGGACAAGTTGGAATCCAAGCTAGACCTCAAGATGGAAAAATTTTCATCGCTAAAGAGGCTGTTGTTGTACCTGCCGGTGAAGAAGTAACCAAACAGATGGCAGCTACCTTAGCAAGATTGGATATCAATCCTATGGAAGTAGGAATTGACTTAAAAGCAGTATACGAAGAAGGATCTGTCTATACTTCCGATGTACTTGCAATCGACGAAGAACAAACATTAGCTGACGTACAAAATGCATTCAGAAATGCATTCAACTTATCCGTAAACGCAGCTATTCCTACTGAAGAAACTACTTCAACTATCATTACTCTCGCATACACCAGAGCAATCAATGTCGGTGTCGCAGGAGCAATAATGACCGCTGAAACTTCAGAACCGCTCATCGGATTAGCACAAGCTAAAATGATGGCTATCGCATCAGAAGTATCTGGTGTTGAAGGTGCTTTAAGCGAAGCATTAGCTGAAAAACTTTCCAGCGTTGCAGTAGCAGCAGCTCCAGCAGCTGAAGAAGAAGCTGAAGAAGAAGTCGTTGAAGAAGAGGAAGATAAAGAAGAAGATGCAACAATGGCGTTAGGGTTGCTTTTCTAAAATTATAATTTAAAATTTTTATAAAAAACTAACACTTTAAAATAAAACTAATGGTGATAACATGGAATATATATATGCGGCAATGATTTTGCACAGTGC
>CAZOYH010000155.1:0-3894 GCA_964583995.1 uncultured Methanobrevibacter sp. | reverse complement strand
TGATGACAGACTTCAGATTGAGCTTGATTTATCTGGTGATAGTGCCGATTTATATTATTTCCTTTTCTTTATGCGATTATAAATCTAAAGGCTATTATGATGGTCATCAAAAGCATTTAGGTCGATTGATGAGCTATTTTGAAAGAGGCCTTACAAATCGTGATTCATTCCATGAAAAAGGGTTTAAAAAATTAAACCAAACCGTAATTGACTATTACGCCAAATCCAGAAACGTTACTAATATTATGGAGCCTGTTACAACCCTTTTAACAAATGTAAGCAATATAACCGTTTATATGACAGGTGTTTACTTTTTATCAGTTGGTGAAATACAGCTCGGAACTCTATTGGCAGTTATCATGTATGGGCAGTTATTGACTAAACCTATTAAAAAGCTAAGCACATCTATGGCTTCCATTGAAACTGCATATTCAAGTATCAAAAGGATATTTGCGATTATTGACTATCAAAAAGAGGAATAGTTGGATTTTAATACTAAAACGTAACTTATAAACTTTTATTTTTCGTATAACTGAATATTTTAATATGAATTGTATATTTTTTTTTGTCGATGCAAAGGATTTAATTGAATCTGCTGTAGTATTGAATAAGATTTCTTCATTTTCGTATATTGATATATGTTTTTGTGGTTGATTTCAGTTGTTTTTTTATGTTTGAATATTAAAAGTGAGGTTATTTTAATTTTATTGTATATTTTGCTTTTAAACCTATTGTTGATAAGAATTATCAATTAAAAAATAATGCCATATATTTATTAATAATTAAAAATAAAACTTAAGATTAAGTATTGTAATCATTTACGATACCTATATGTGTATTAATGAACAGAACGAACGTTCTGTCTGATTAATTGATTTTTAGACAATAAGAGGTATTTTTAAAATGACGAAAAAAACTATAGGAATATTGCTGATACTGCTCATTGTAATGATTATGGGTGTCGGTGCAATTTCAGCGGCCTATACTAATGATGTATTACTTGAGGAGGTTAGCGATACAGATATTGCAACAGCTTCTGTTGTGTTAAAACAAGATAACAATGCTAGTCTGCTTGCGAGTGAAGCTAGCAGTGATGTTGAAAAAATTAATGAAAACGATAATTATGATGAAAAATCAAATCAGAAACTGGGTAGTACATCCTCCAATTTAAATAATGATGTGCTTTCTGCTTCAAATAATGATTTAGTTAAAGCATCATCAAATTCTTTTTATTATGAAAAAACTAGAACTTGGTATGAGGATTTGGATGATGCCATTGATGAAGCTTGTGATAATGGCGGAGGAAAAATAAGGATTTGGCGAGGTACATACGGTTCCGATTCTGATGATGTAAAAATTAAAATTAGTAAGGGTGTATCTATAACAATCGAGCCCTATGGCCCAGATCATACAGTTATTTTTGACGGTAGTAAAAATGATAAGTGGTTCTTTGCGATAGCTGATAACAATGCAAAGGTCACAATCAATAACATTACCTTTAGAAATGGAGGAGCATTCCAGGGTGGTGCCATTGAAATTGATGAAGGGGAATTGAACTTGAACAATTGTATATTTGAAGGCAATAAAGCTTTTCAAAACCTTGCTGGAGGTTATGGTTGGGGTGGAGCCATATATATTGATGATGATAAATGTACTCTCGAAGCCAGAAATTGCCGGTTCATAAACAATAATGCAGCATCCGGAGGTGGAGCTGTCTGCGTTGAAGGTGAAGGGTCTGAAGCCAGATTTTATAACTGCTATTTTGAGGGCAATACTGCTGTAGATGGAAACGATGTTCTTGATAAAGATAAAGGAGCTCATACTTTTTCCTATTGTGATTTTATTGGGCAGGGTTCCATTGAGTATGAAGTAAATTATGTGGATAAATCAGTTACCATAACTCCTGATGTGGAAGGTAAAGATGAAGTAAATTATTTGGCCTTATATCATTATGGTGAGTTCTATAGGGGCGAAAGTTATACTGCTAGTTACGACATTAGTAAAACTTTCAATACTTTGGACTTGGGGTCATATACAATTTACATGATGTATTCTGAACAAAAAAGATATATTTATAAGAATGCTTCTTTTAGGATTGTAGCAAATGATTTTATTTTAGATGATACTCAGCCATTTGAAAGTTTATCAGCAGCCGTAAATGCTATTCCTAATGGTGGAACCGGTGTGATTACAGTTAGTGGAGGTACTTACACGGAAAGTGAAAATTTTGATGTAATTATAAATAATAATAAAAAGGTTACAATTATGCCTAAAGATGGTTCTCTGGAGCCGGTCATTTTTTCAGCAAATTCCTACTTATATCAGCAGATGTTAAAGATATATGCAGATTGTCATCTTACTATGGAAGATATAACTATAACTGGCCAATTTAATAATGCATTATATTTCGATAGCGGTTCGTATGGTACCATTTCAAATTGTGAATTTGAAAACATTGTCAATGATGCTAAAACTATGCATCCGATTAATATGTGGAATTCAAATGTATTGCTGAATGATTGTACTTTTCAATCAAATGGTAATATATTGTGTTCCTACTCGACTTTAAATATAATCGATTGTACTTTTACTAATAATTCAGCAGGATATGATGGTGGAGCTATTGGTGCTGGTACTTCAAATTTGACTGTAAATGGCTCAAAATTTATAGATAATGTTGCTTCACGATATGGGGGAGCAATATATGCGGCTCATCTTAAGGTCTACGATACTGAGTTTACAGGAAACTCCGCTGAAACTGGAGGGGCAATTTATATAGAAAATGCTAACAGTATCATAAACATAACTAGCAGTGTTTTTGATTCAAATATTGCTGATAATTATAGAAACATATACTCTGAATCAATCACAAGAGAAATTAATTTCGAGTATAATGAATATGATTTGAATTTAAATATAAGTAAAAAAGACGGTTCCTATGGTCTTGAATATATTCTTGATGGTGATTTCGATTGGGGATCTAATTTAAATAATAATTATACTGTTTTAGCCGGAGTTGCTGATAATGAAACTGTTTTTGGAGATTTACTTGCCGTTGAAGATAATAAATTTAAAATAAATCTGGGAGTACTGTCCGGTGGAACACATGAATTCTTCATGCCTGGAATCGATTATCAAAAGGACCGTTTGGACCATTTCTTTGGGTATCACTATTATTCTGATTTATATGAAAATGAATTCTATTTAAATGATGCAGCATATGCAAAAATATTGATTGATAAAGCAAAAATCACATTAAATCTTATTGTAAATAATGTATTAATACCTGAAACACCTGTTTTAAATATTGAGGCTAATTGGGATAATAATTACACTATTTTTGTTGGAAATAAATATTATCAAGTTGAAGTTGTAAACGGTAAAGCCAGCATGCAACTGACCGGCCTTGATTTAGGCAATCATACTGTTGTTGGGATGCGTGACGCTGATGAAAACTTTGAGATGACAATGAATTTCACTACATTTACAATTTCTAAAACCTACAGCAACTTCCTTGTTTTAAGTACAAATGTTGAATATGATACCTTGAACGAGGCGGTAGCCAATTCCAATGGGGAAGATGTGATTTATATTAAAAAGGGCATATATAAAAACACAGGAATAGTAATATCCAATAAGACTTTGGATATCATTGCATTGGAAGGTGCAATCTTTGATGCTCAAGGTGCTGACGCTAATTTCATAATAGTCAGTGAAAACGCTGCAGTTGATATATGGGGTATAACATTCAGAGGACTTCACAACAGAAACACCAATTATGGCGCCATAGTCAATCATGGATATCTTTCATTATTTTCATGTAATTTCACAGACAATAAGATTACAAATACATCCTTTGCTGAAAATGTAGGAGCAGCCATAATCCATGACGGA
>CAZOYH010000154.1:0-3926 GCA_964583995.1 uncultured Methanobrevibacter sp. | reverse complement strand
CTCCTTTTGTGCAATTCATCCCTAACTTATAGAAGTTAGGGTATTTTTGCATTATTTAGATAAATTATTAACTAAATAGTTTGTCAACATTCAAAATCAGCTCCAACATATGAATGTCTTTAATGTCTTGTGATGCAAAGGAATATTCTTCAAAGTAGAATGCTGGAATTTGGTTTTCATTTAATGGTATTGTCAGGTAAGGTCCGCTTGTTGTTGAATCAGGTGCGTAATAGGATATGTTTTCACTGTTTTGTGCTACTTGACTTGCATACTGATTGGCTAATCCTTCTTTAACTGGGCTGAAAACAAATGTTTTGTAAGGATAGGCACCTACATTTGAGTGAACATCAATGACCAAATCATAACTGCCATTCAAAATTTGAGGATATACATATTTGTAGGCCAGGTTTTGCCCGTTTTGCCTTCCAGGACTGTTGTCTGTTGACCCGTCACCATAATATCCCACATCTTCAGTGACATTGATGATGTAGATATCATATGAGTTGTTGAGATTTGAGATATTAGGAAGCAAATTAACTAATGTCTGGTGTGTCAGATACTCCAATGGATGAATTCCAACTACATATGCTATCTTTTTTCCGTTTGGATTTCCAATATTTTTCATGACTTCAACTGTGCCTTCCTCATCAGTGTTGTTAGCTATTATCTCACGCTGAATGCCATTAACGTCAGAATCCTTTTTAAATGTAAGTTCATTAATAATTAAACCGCTGAAGATAACGATAATTATTATTAAAATTGCAATTATGATGTATTCCCTTTTCATATTCACCATCGATAATTATAGATATTAACTTCATCAAATATTTAATTTAGGTGAAAATGTGAAGCATGACAAACTAATAATTCTTATTGTTGTGATTATTTTAGTTATTGGAGCAATTATATATCTTCAAAATACAAATTACAACGAGATTTCATATACTACTCTTGCAAACACAAGTATAGGTACTGTTGAGGTTGGAGTTTCCGGAAATGTCAGTGCTCCAACAGCCATTGCACTCATTACCGGCATTCATCCAAGGGAAACCTTGTCAATTGATCCTGAAATTGAAGCTGCAAGACAATACGGAAACGACAACGTTAAGATTATTCATTACAAGGTGACTGTTACAGACCATCCAGATGATTATGATATTGGCCGTGCAAACGGTGAAAGTCTTGTTCATGACTATGTAAATCCTCATGTTACATCATCTGATGCTGATGCAGTTATTATTAGCCATTCACATGTTCCCACTTACGGTGAAGGATTCTACCTTGCAACACCCGAAATGGATGATGCTTCTGTAAGCATTGCTGAAAAAATCAGAGATACAAGTGACTTTAACTATTATCCAGTCACTGGAAATGAAACCTACAAGTCTACTTCTGCTGTTTTGGTATCTAAACCCATAGCTCAGGCAGGTTATCCTACTTTCGTATATGAGATTCCTGAAGATATTTGGGAGATGACTGCAACAGATAAGACTAAAGAGTTATTTGATTTGATAGTTTCTAATTTGTGAACTGTTATTTTTTTAATTTTTAAAAAATTTAGGTATACCTAAATATTTATATATTATTAAAAATCAATATTAAATCAGTTAGTGAAAAACTTCACTTTAAAAATTCGGGAGGAATAAAATGATTATAGGAATAGAAAACCTAAAAGAAAAATTAAAAGAAAAAGAAGAAAAAGAATAGTTAATAATTATTTTTTTCTTATAATAGGAATCACCAATGAAATAAAAAGCAATCCAAGAGGATTACCACTCTGATTATGAGTGTTAATTTTAACTTTTGGATTATCTTCCTCTGAAAAATCAACATCTTCATCTAAATGATAGATATCATCACCAAAGTCAGCATGATTACCGCTAAAAGTACAGTTAATAATATGGCTTTCATATGTATATATTGCCCCACCATATTTGGCAGTATTATTTGTAAAAGTAGAGTCTTTTGTTGTACTTGAATACTGCACTATTGCTCCACCTTCATGTGCGCTGTTGTTGGTAAAAGTGGATGAAAATACATTACCTTCAACCTGATACACAGCTCCCCCATGTTTAGCATTGTTATTTTGAAAAGTAGAATTATAAAGACTACTTTCCAATTGAAATACAGCACCCCCATCAATTCCCTTGTTGTTTATAAATAATGAATTGTAAATTTTGTTTCCCATGTATGAACTTACAGCACCACCATACATTGCAGAATTGCCTATAAATGTTGAGTCATAAATTACACTATCTCTTTGGTCTACTGCACCACCCCAATAGCTAGATTTATCAATTTTATAATCAACTTTGTTTTTGGTAAAAACAGAGTTTAAAACAACACTTTTTTCTTGATGGACTGCACCACCTGCTGATTTTGCAACATTACCTGTGAAAACACAATCAGATATTTCACTGTTTTTCTGGCTGACCGCTCCACCCTGAATTTGAACTTTATTATTTCTAAATTCAGATGATGATATAAAACTATCTTCCTGATAGACCGCCCCACCATCATATCTAGCACTGTTTGAAGAGAATTTTGAATCAGTGATATTGCCGTTTAACTGATAAACAGCCCCACCATCAATTTTGGCATTGTTTGAGCTGAACTCACAACCGGTAATTTTACCACCCAACTGATAAACAGCCCCTCCATAAATTGCTTCATTATTTTTAAAAGTACAGTTGTTAATCTCTCCACCACCGGTTTGTAGAACAACACCTCCCGTTTGGGAGTTTCCATTGACAAATGTGATATCATTTAATACAACTGGAGAGCCTATGTTGAAAATTCCTGATTTTCCTTTAGCATCGAGAACATGACTGTTACCGTTAATTGTCAATACCTTATCAATGTTGATTTCACTGCCTTTATCATTGACATAATCTTTAGTAAGGTTGATTTGTGAACCTTCATCGGCACTATCAATAATGTCTTGAAGTTCACTGAAGCTGCCTGAAGTTTCATTTGAAGCACTAACTGCAGTAATCATTAAAAAAAATATCAAACTAAATACTAATAACCTTTTATACATTAAAATCATCTAAAAAATAAATAAAAGAGAATAAATCTCTAATTAAAATCGTTAGGATCTTGTTGAACATTTACAGAATCTTCGGACAATCCATCATTTTGACCGCCATGAATAATACCATCATCATCAGTATAAACATTACTGCCACTGTCAGAGCTTGAATCAGAAGATGAATCTGTTGATGTGGAAGTTCCTGCAGTAGAATCAGTTGATGAATCAGAAGCATTATCTGATGTGCCTTCTTCTATTGTAAATGCCATTTCAGCAGAACATCCGTTGTATTGTTCATTTCCATTATAGCTTACTGATATTTTATGTTCTCCGGTAGGTTGATCTGATAACATCAATCCTCCTTTACCTTCGCTATCAGTAATAATTGTATAATTTTGAATTTCACCATCGCTTTCATAGGCAATAGTTACTTCAGCATTTGCAATTGGATTTCCTTGTGCATCGGTGAGGACAAACTGTACCTGATCACCGTTTTTCAGGGTTGTTTCACTTAGGAAATTAATTTGTGTATCTGCCTTAACAGTATTCTGTGTCAATGCAAAAACACCAACAACTGCAAGAATCAAAACAATTATGATTGCAATTATTAATTTTGAATTCATTAAATAATCACCAAAGTATTGTTTAAACAACAAATCTTATATAATTTACTGTTTGGGAAAAATTATTATTGAACAAAAGACAATATATAAATAGTGATTATTATGGATGACAAACAAAAAGTAATTGATGCATTCAAAAACTCCGAAGAACCTTTAAACGCCAAAAAAGTCAGTGAACTTTCAGGTG
Organism: uncultured Methanobrevibacter sp.; assembly: GCA_964583995.1. Classification (GTDB taxonomy): domain Archaea; phylum Methanobacteriota; class Methanobacteria; order Methanobacteriales; family Methanobacteriaceae; genus Methanocatella. The sequence continues at coordinate 85 of CAZOYH010000154.1, read as the reverse complement.
TGGAAAAAAAAGAAGTAGATAAAATCATGAAAGAATTAAAAAAAGATGAAACAATCGTTTCACCTAAAAGATGTTATTGGACTCT
>CAZOYH010000153.1:0-3937 GCA_964583995.1 uncultured Methanobrevibacter sp. | reverse complement strand
AACAGCCCAAGAATAATTTTACAAAATGATACAAACATTAAGTAAAAGACTATATATGAAGAACCCTTAAACAATACAGTTATGAGTTTTGCAATTGATTATATTTCTCATGCAGATACTTTAATCATTGGTGGAACTTCTTTAGTGGTTTATCCTGCAGCAGGATTAATAAATTACTTTAACGGCGATAATTTAGTATTGATTAACAAAAGTGAAACTCCATATGATGATATTGCAAGTCTAGTCATTAACGATGCTATTGGGGAGACTCTCAGCCAAATCAAAATCTAAAGACTCAGATACCAGTTCAATTCCATCTAACTGATTATCACATCGATAGACTAGAATTTCAACTCCCTCATCATAGGCTTCGTTTAATGTTTTAGAAAAAGTAGGATCATTTTCCCAGTTTGGCCTAAAGAACTTGCCTGCAGGATGTTGAATTAAGAAAAATACAACACATCTATTTCCTTGTTTTTTAAGTTCTATTAATTCTTTCAGGTGTTTTTCACCACGTTCAGTTGGAGCATCAGGAAATCTGGCTTCACCATCAACGATTAATGTAACTCCTTTAACTTCTATAAAGCATGAATCCTCTAAAAAGCTCATCCCACAACAGTCATCTTCTTTTTTGGCAAGATATATGTCAATTCTAGAGTTTCCAACAGTTTTTTCTCTTTTAAAATAATCATAACCATAAAGCTCTTTAATTTTACCATCTTTTATGGCATCAAAGACAATGCTATTGGCCTGTTGTGAATATAGTGATACAAGAACATTTTTGTTTTCAACAAAGTGAAGTGAAAATTTGGTTTTTCTGTTTGGATTGTCTGAAGGCTTAAGCCATACAGTTGCATTTTCAACCAGAAGCTCTTTGCATCTTCCAGTATTTGGAACGTGGGCAATTTCAATATTGCCATCAACTTCAACTTCTGCAATGAACCTATTTGGCCTGTTTTTAAATATTCCTTTAACATAATCCATCTTTAATCACATTTGCAATATATGAAACCAAATCCGTGGCTGAAAAGCCATTACCTTTCACATCATAAGCCCTTTCACCGGCAATACCATTGATGAAAACTGCCAGACATGCAGAGTCAAATGAATTAAGACCTTGTGCAAGCAAACTTGTTGCAATACCTGCAAGTGCATCACCAGTTCCGCCTACAGTCATACCTGCATTGCCTGATTTATTAATTCTAAATTTAGTTCCAGATAAAATTAAATCATATTGGCCTTTAACAATAACACTTGCCCTGATTTGGCGAGTGATTTGTTGAAACTCAGTAATGTTTTCATCAACTTTAGCAAAGTCATATGAATCAATATCCAGTTTTAAATTGTTTTTAACATTAAAAAATGATTTAAATTCAGAAATATGTGGAGTCAATATTATATCTTCACGATTTTTAATTAATGATAGTTCAACCTGTTTTAATGCATCTGCATCCAAAACTATTGGTTTTTTGATTTTTGTAACTAAAACATTAAACAATTTTGAGGTTTCCACATCAATTCCAGAGCCCGGACCAATTAATACAGCATCAACATCCCCAGCTAGTTTTAATATCACATCAACATGATTTAGTGATAATTTCTCTCCTTTAAGTGATTTAACAATTAAATCAGGTGATGTGGATTTTATTGCCTGAGCAGCTTTTTCAGGTGCTGCCACATAAACCAAATCAGCACCTGCACCAATAGCAGCCATTCCAGCAATGGCCGGAGCACCAGAATAATCCTTACTTCCACCAATTATCAATATTTTTCCATTGTTTCCCTTATGAGATGTAGGATTTCTGTTTTTAAGTCTTAAAAAATCACCGTAATTTATGAAATATTCCGCTTCAATTGGAATTCCAATATCTGCAGTTACAAGACCCCCAACCAGTTCTTCATCAGCATCTCTTACCCCAGTTTTGATTTTGTGAAAACTGATTGTGTAATCCGGAACTACCGCAATATCATCAACTTTACCGGTAAGCGGATCCATTCCTGATGGAACGTCAACACTGATTTTAACACCACTTGCATCATTGATAATTTCAATTGCTCTTTTAATATTTGTTTGCAGTTGCCCTTTAATTCCAGTTCCCAGAAGCCCATCAACAATCATATATTCACTGCCACTGCTTTTTGCAACTTCACAGTTGTTAATGTCCTCCAAAGTCTTTAAGTTATAAATATTTAAACGAGACAATCTTGGCTTCATATTCTGCAAGATTTTAAAATTGGTTTTTGCCTCATCAGAGTGAATATTATCTTTCAGCATGTAAATATCAACATCATATCCTCTGTTCAGCAAGTAACGTGCAGCAACAAAACCATCACCACCGTTTCCACCAGAACCTGTGAAAATCACTACTTTAACAGGTTTTGAGAAAGTATAAACTGCAATTTTACCTACCTCTTCTGCTAAAGCCTTACCTGCGGATTCCATTAAACATAGTCTGGATAAACCCAAATATTCGCAATTATAATCTGTAACCATCATATCAATTGGTTTCAAAAAATCACCTTTAAATTAAAATATGACAATTAAATATAAATATAATTATCTTAATTTAAAGGAAAAATGGCCATGAGAAAAATAACAATAAGAGTTTTAACAAGATTACCTACAAAATATGTGACAACAGGACTAATTCTAATCATAGGATTATTCATTTATGGAATTGTTGGTGCATATTTCATAATGGGTTTAAATCTGATTGATTCAATTTATTATGCAGTAATTACAATGGCTACAGTAGGTTATGGAGATTATACTCCCCATACCGGAATTCAAAAGATATTTGCAACAACTTTAGCCCTTTCAGGTGTTGCATTGCTTGCTTATGTATTTAATATAATGTTAACAAATTTCCAAGAGAAAATGACAAAATATTCAAAAGGAGCTCGAAAAATGAAAGCAATCTATGATATGGACGATTATTACATTCTTTGTGGTTTTGGAAGAGTTGGAAAAGTTGTATTTGATGAGCTAACACAAAGAAATCAAAATGTAATTGTAATTGATAAAAACGAAGAAATTTGCGAAAGTATTGAGGAAAGCGATTCAGTTGTTGTGATTCAGGAAGATGCTACTGAAAGTGATTTAATAACCAGATTAGCTGGAGATAAATGTAATAGCGTAATTATAAGTATTGGAGATGATGTTGCTAATTTATTTATTGTTCTTACAATCCGTGAGACCAACCAGGACACATGGATTGTTACAAGGGCAAGCAAGCTAGAAAACGTTTCAAGGCTTAGAAAAGCCGGTGCAGATAAAATCGTTTCACCAGAAGTAATTGGTGGAAAAGATTTATATTACGAAGCAACAAATCCCCACATTTTAAGATTAACAGTTAAACATAGCTCTGACGATATTTTTGATGAATTTAAAATAATAAGCAAACACGGATGCACTTTAGAAACAATTGATTATCACATTCCAGGTGTTGAAACACCCCTAAAACGTAAAATCAAAACAATGGATTTAGAAGATGGGAAAAAATATACAAAATATTTAAAAACACATCCAGATGCAAAAGCAGCACTGGATAATTTATATAATTCTTCAAATAACATACATTCCCATTTGATTTCAGGCCCGGATAAATCTACTTTTGACAAGTTAATTAAAGACTTAGAAAAACAGGAAGAGATAATAGGTAAAAATCTCACAGACAAGGAAATAGCTAAAATTACTAGAAAAAACCTAAAAATTTAAAAAAAAAGTAAAAGAGAGTGAAACTCTCTAGAATAATTCTTGTAAGTGGATTTGGTAAGGACCTAAGCTTCCACCGTAGTTACCAGCACCGATTTCGATAACACCAGGTACTTGACAAGCAGCTTCAATACCTGCTTTCATAGCAGCTTTAACAGCTTCTTCGTCAACACCGTCAATAACGATTTCCATGTTTCCGAATACGTTTTCTGGTAATTCAGT
>CAZOYH010000152.1:0-3983 GCA_964583995.1 uncultured Methanobrevibacter sp. | reverse complement strand
TTTTCCATATTCTCACCTAAATAAACATTTGCATGTAGATTACAATAGCTGGAATAATCAGAATTCCCATCAGATGGGATTTGCCCACACCAATATAATGGGGAAGTATTCCCATGGCTGTTGATGTAATCAAAGCTATTGTCATGTAAATAACAGGGGCCTGATAATAAAAGACAAAAATATAAAGTATCACAATCTGAAGGATTATGACTCCTATTGAGAGCTTTCTATAGTCAACGCCACCCATCAGTCTAGAGAAAGAATCGCCGAGTTTTAAGGATAGCACTAAAGAAACAGATACTGCAAGAAGGGATGCAAAAATGAATATTATCAGATGGTTCAAGCCCATCTCAAAAAGAAGATATGACATGTAAACTGCAATTCCACTTCGGGGATTTCCGATAATGTAAATTGCAATTAGAGAAAATAGACAGTCTGAAATGTTAAGCCCTGAAGTTGCAAGAAGAAAGTTTACTGTATCGTCATCGTCCACATCACTTGCTCCGCTTACAGCCTGTGCAATAACAGTTCCCTGTGCAGGTCCAAATCCCGGAAGAAAACCTAGAATTGCTCCTGTAATTCCTCCTGCAAAAATGCTTTTGAATTTGTTAAAGTCAATGTTTAAATCATAAAATGGATTTTGATGGGGAATTGTTGATGATTCATTCAGGCTGAAAAGTATTGTGCTTATTCCGAAAAGCCCCGAAAAGGTACACATTAACGTAACACCTGATGAAATTGGTGTTTGAAATAAAATCCAACCTAAAATTCCGGATAATGTAAAAAGCAGTAATGACCATAGAAAATCCCTGAAATTTGCTGTCAGCTTATGGGTCAGGTAAATCGAAGCAGACAATAAAATAATCCATGTGTATGGCTTTGTCAAATCATGAAGTATCGGGAGGGCTATTGAAAATATCGGAAGCATCAGGATGGTTACCAGTATCGCTCCAAAACCTCCGACGCTAACGATTCTTATGACTTCTTTTGATCTGCCTTCCAAAACCATTCTGTGGCCAGGAAGGATTGATGTTGCAGTTCCCTCCTGTGGCACTCCCAGAAGCATTGAAGGGATAAATTCAATCAGTGCATGGGCTATTGACATTGAAACCAGCATTACGCATAAAAATTCCGGTGATAAAAACCCCAAAAGGAATCCTGAGGTGGCAAATATTATTGCACCTGCCGTATTGACATGAATTCCAGGTATCATCCCAGTTGTTGTACCTATTAATATACCTATAAAACAAGCAATTACTAACTCTATCATAGCTATTAATTATTCAAACTATAATTTATAGTTTGTTGAAGCTATTTCGTAATATTCAGGTGATTTTGGAAAATTAGGGTCATTTCGTAAAATTGTGATGGTTTTGAAAAATTGATGTCACTTCGTAATAGTTTTAAGCCATTATGATTAGAATTTTTCACGGTTAAATAATAATGATTTCATTGAAATTTTAGACAATAACTCAAGTAAATCTTCACGGGACATGTTTAACTCTTCACAAATCATATTGTCCCATTCCTTTTCCTTTTCAATTAGAAATTCAGAGGTTTCAATTCCTTTTTTTGTTAAACTGATTTTATAAGCTCTTTTATTGTTCTCATCGACTTCCCGTGTAATCAGTCCTTTTTCTTCAAAATCCTTAAAGGCTCTTGACACTCCACTTCTGTCCATCAGACAGGCCTTTGCAATGTCTGACTGGTTGGTTCCCATCTCATAATATAAAAATAATAACATATAATACTGGCTTGGCAGTATATCGGTTTCATTTTTGATGTGCTTGTTAATATAAAAATCATGAGTCTTGTTTAATGTAATCAAATGATTTATGAGGAATGGTGAATCATTTATTATATCGTCATATTCAATCATAATAGCACCTATATTAATAGTTATATTGTCAAGTGTTAAATACTATTTGTAACAAATTAAACACATGAACACTAAACAAATCATTATCATTATAGCCATCATCGGAATTTTAATTGTTTTGGCGAGTCCTGTTGTTGCTAAACAAAAAGTAAAGGTCAAAATCACCACTGCAGACCATCCCTTTAAAAATAAGGAGTATATCGTAATCAAACTGGTTGACAGTAAAGGGCATCCCATTAAAAGCAAAGGAACAATTCACTATAGGATTACTGATGAGTTCGGTAACTACAAGTGGGCATATAAGCCGTATAATGGTGAAATCCAATTAAAGTACAGTGTTGGAAAATATAAGGTTCAGGTTAAATTTGATGGAGATTCTCATTACAAAAAAGCCAAGAAAACAAAATGGATTACAGTCAAAAGTAGCAATTTCAATGCATATACATATTATGATGATCATCATTGGGGGCTGAACCAGGAAATCGATGATTATATTGAGTATAACTATTGGGATGAGGAAATCTATGATGACGCCGCCACTTACGACGGCGAAGGTTATTAAAAAAAGAGAGTTAATTGGTGTTTTTTTTGAGGAGAGTTAAACACCAATTCGTGTTTTTTTGGAAAATTATTTGGCAGATTTTATTACATTTACAAGCGTATTTTCCCACCAATGCCTTTTATGTATTCTTCAACATAGGATTTGTCTTTTTTATCAAATAATGTATAATGGAATGTGTATTCTGTTTTTGAATCAGTAATGTTTGTATTAATGATTTCTGCATCGATTACAGGGTTAATATTTTTAAACATATGTATTAAATATTTTTCATTACACTTAGAAGGAAGCAGCACGTTTAAATTGACATGTTTGAGTTCAAGGTTGTTTTTCTTCCAGTCATACAGTTCACTTTCAGAGAGTATATCTATATTGGAAATGTTCAAGGTGATCTTTTCAACACAGGTATCAAGCACTACATTTTTTGAGGTGACTTTCTCTACAGTTCCCACATATGTCTTTTGGCTATGGGAGTGGTATATACCCACTTCTTTACCGATTGATTTTGTTAGTATGTTTGCTTTTTGTGAGGTCATACTTATTGCCTTATCTGAACGAATAAGTGCTTCTTCCTTTTCATCCAAATGCTGTGCTGATTCAACTATATTTTTTACAAAGTCTTCCTCATCACCCTCTTCAATTAGCTCAGACAGATATATGCTTTCTTTAATCAGTGCTTTTCTAGCATTTTCTGTTTCCTTATTGTTTTTCTGTATTGAATAGTAAAGATAAGGGTTTTGATAAACAATACGGCTTATCATATCAAGCATTAAACTGTAAACTGGACTGGAAAAGTTTCTGGATTCTTTAACGTTTATATTCAGTTTTCTGATTGTTGAAGCCAGTGCGATAAATGAGAAATGTGTCAGTCCTTGAACGATGCTCATGTACTTGTCATGTTCTTGGGGTGTTGTAATGACGATTTCACAATTGGCCTTATTTAAAAAGTCTTTGATTCTGCCTAGCCAGTTGTTTTGTCTGTTTTCAAAGGGAGTCAGTACGATAATTTGTCTTTCGAGTGTGGGAACTCTTGGACCGAACATTGGATGGCAAGGCATTATTTCCACATTTTCAGGTGCGTATTTATCTAAAGCTTCTGCAGCTTCAGTTTTAATGCTTGCAACATCCATCAGAAGTGATCCTTCAGGTGCATGAGGTGCAACTTCTTTAATTGTATCTACCATGAATTCTATGGGAACACAGAAAAGAATAATGTCTGCATCTTTAATGGCATTGATATTGTTGTTGTTATAATGTACATCTAGTTTATCAGCTATTTCTTTTCCGGATGTTTCGTTACGGCTTGTAATTGTGATGTTGAAATCATTTTTCAGGTGTTCTGCCATCCATTTGCCAAGGCCTCGTGTGCCTCCGATTATTGTCATGTTTGATTTGTCAACCATATTATTCCCACTATTTTAATTTCTTTAATTAATTATGTCTTTTTTGATTATATGTTTTTTAGTTAATTAGATACAGATAAAATTAGATGAAGATTTATAAGATTTCATTTTTAAAAAATATCAATAGTTCTTTAAGGGAATT
>CAZOYH010000151.1:0-4005 GCA_964583995.1 uncultured Methanobrevibacter sp. | reverse complement strand
AAATTATTTAACTATTAAAGGGCAATATTTAACATAGTATATATTTAAGGTGATATTATTATGAAAGGTCTTATTTTAATCATGGATGGTATGGGTGACCGTCCAATTAAGGAATTAGGAAATAAAACTCCTCTTGAAGCTGCAAACACTCCAAACATGGATAAGATGGCAGCTGAAGGAATTACTGGTATTATGGATTCAATAGCTCCGGGAATTATTCCTGGAAGTGACACAGCACACTTGTCCATTTTAGGCTACAACCCATATGAAGTATACACCGGAAGGGGTCCTTTTGAAGCGAATGGTGTCGGAGTGGACGTCCTGCCTGGGGATATTGCATTTAGATGCAACTTCTCAACAGTCGATGAAAATATGATTGTAACCGACAGACGTGCAGGAAGAATCAAGGAAGGAACTGATGAAATAGTTGAAGAATTAAACAAAATGGTATTGGAAGACTATCCTGACATTAAAATTATTTTCAAGGAATCAACAGGTCACAGGGCTGTTTTAGTATTGAGAGGCGAAGGCCTTTCAGGAAAAGTCAGTGATGCAGACCCTAAAGTCGAAGGTAACAAACCTAAAGAAGTCGTACCATTGGATGACACACAGGAAGCTGCAAAAACTGCAGACATCTTAAACAAACTTGTTGTAAAAACCTATGAAATGGTAAAAGACCATCCGGTTAATGTAAAAAGAATCGAAGAAGGCCTTCCTCCAGCAAACGTTGTCATTCCGCGTGGAGCAGGGGAAGTTCCAGTCGTCGAATCATTAAATGATAAATATGAAATAAACTCTGCATGTATTGCAGAGACAGGCCTTATTATGGGTATTGGAAGATTTGCAGGAATGGATATCATTGAAATGGAAGACGTAACAGGGGGAATTGATACTAACTTAGATAATATCCGTGATACAATTATAGATCAAGTTAAAAACTCAGACCATGACTTTTTCCTAATAAACATCGATGGGGCCGATGAGGCAGGCCACGACGGACAGACCAAAGAAAAAATGGAATTCATAGAAAAAGTCGATGAAGTTGTCATGAGCGAATTAATAAAACTTGAAGATGTTTACATTTATCTTACAGCTGATCACTCAACCCCAATTTCTGTTATGAACCACTCAGGAGACCCAGTACCTGTTTTAATCAGAGGTCCTGAAGTAAGAGTTGATGATGTAAGTGAATTCTCCGAAAGGGCATGTGCAAAAGGAGGATTATGCAGAATCAGAGGATCAGATGTAATGAATATCATGATGGACTTAATGAATTATGCTCATAAATTCGGAGCATAAGGTGATAACATGGTGGCTAAAAAACTTTTCGGAACATCAGGAATTAGAGGCTTGATAGGCTCTGAAGTAACCTGTGAGCTTGCATTGAACGTCGGCAAATCTCTTGCATATTACTTGGGCAACGAAGGAACAGTGGTTTTGGGATATGATACAAGAACCACAAATAAGATGCTGGACCAGGCAATTTGTGCAGGTTTGCTTGAAAGCGGAGTTGATGTAATCAAAATAGGAATGGTTCCAACTCCATTAGTTGGTTATGCTACCGAAAAACTCGATGCCGATGCAGGAGTAATGCTTACAGCATCCCACAATCCTTCCCAGTACAACGGTATAAAATTATGGAATAAAAATGCAATGGCATATACTTCAGCTCAAGAAGCAAAAATCGAAGAAATATATGCAAATAAAGAGTATATTTCTGTAAGATGGGATAAAGTTGGAAAATTAAGTGTTAATGAAGAAATCAAAGGTCAATATATTGATGATTTGGTTGATATGGTTGACATTAAAGAAGGGCTGAAAGTTGTTATTGACTGTGCATCCGGAGCCGGAAGCGAAATATCACCTTTAGTATTTAGAAAAGCCGGATGCGAAGTAACCACACTAAACTCACAACCTGACGGATTTTTCCCTGGAAGAAACCCTGAACCAAATGCAGATAACCTCCAGACATTAATGAAAACAGTTGTGGCTATTGGAGCGGACCTTGGAATAGCTCACGATGGTGATGCAGATAGGATGATTACAGTTGATGAAAACGGCAATATTTCACCATTCGATTCACTTCTTGCATTAATCTCAAAACAGTTTGACGGAGATATCGTTACAACCGTTGATGCTGGATTATGCATGGATGAATCTGTAAAAGGAAATGTATTAAGAACTCCTGTAGGGGATGTTAACGTTGCAGAAGTAATCATTGAAAATGATGCTGCATTTGGGGGAGAGCCTTCAGGAACATGGCTACATCCGGACTTCTGCATGTGTCCTGATGGAATACTGTCCGGTTTGAGAATGGCTGAAATTGTTTCAAGAGATGGAAAGTTATCTGAATTGCTAGGTGAAATTCCACAGTATCCGAACATACGTGAAAAGATAATCTGCTCTAAAGAGGCTAAAATTAAAGTAATGGAGAATATGGAAGAACTGCTTAAAGGAGCATTTGATGATATTGTTGAAGTTAATTCAATAGATGGTGTAAGATTAACATTTGCTGATGACAGTTGGGTTCTTGTAAGACCATCCGGAACAGAAGACTATATCAGAATTACTTTAGAGTCAAGAGATGATGCCAGAGCTGAATCCATTAAAGAAACATGTGTTAAAATTATTAATGAAAATTTATAGATGATTATTTTCAAATCTATTGTTTGGTAATGGTGGAGGTTATAAAGGATAAATTCCATAAACCTCTTTTTCATATTTCAACCAAGTTTTTAGCATTTCATCTTCAATGGAGTATTTTTTATTTGTGTAAAAAATTATTCCTTTATACTTGAGATTTGTCAGATATTTATTAAAAGTGCTTCTGGAAATGTTTGTTTTTTCAAGCAATTCGCTCCAAGTTAATGAATCTTCATCAACTAATTGTTTTACTATGTTTTTTTCATTGTTATTTAAACTACTCCAAACTTTTATCCACATTATTAAAATTTGTTCCATATTTGTGAAAAATGTCTCTCTCACTGTTTCTGGAGTGTATATTTGATTGCTGTCCATTACATTGTAAAAACTATTTATATATAATGGTATTCCTCGGGTACATTTATAAAATCTTTCAAATCCTTCTTCTGTAAATTCTATTTCACTCATTTTCTCTTCGAAATAAGATTTGGTTTCTTCTTTAGTGAAAGGTTTGATTGTAATTTGTTGTAATCTTCCGCCAAATGGTCCACTTTCACCATTTAATTCATTTATGATTTCAGAACTTCTGGATATTGATCCGGTGAATATATAACTTACATTATGTTGTGTTTGGCTGTAGCTTCTTATGAGCCAAAACAGCTTGTCTAAATCTTTAATTTTTCTCAACATTTGGAATTCATCAATGATTATCACAAATCCAGTTATGTCATCTATTTCATCAACTATTTTTTGTGGAAATTCCATTACAAATTGACTTAATTTTCTATAGTTGGTTTCGCTTTTGGGTATTGGTATATTCAATATTTCTGTAATGTCATGAAAATCATATCTTTTGAGTTTTAGGTTATCTATTAATTCAGTTATTTTTGCTTTGTATTTATTTTTATAATTTTTAGCTTGAATTGATTGGTTCATTTCCTTTAAAAGTTCAATAAGGATGGTTTCTTTTGTTAATTCATTTTCCTCTTGAGCATATATTTGTGCTATGTCCATATATGTGCATATTATGTTAGAATCTGTTTCTGCCATTATTTTTTTTAGAAGATATGTTTTTCCAACGCCTCTGTATCCAGTTAATAATATTTGCTGAGGTAATGAGTAGTTTAAAGAATTAATTTGATATTTTAATTTTTTTATGTCGTTTTTTCGATTATAGAAATATTCATTTAAATCGTCATGTAAAAATAATGGTTTCGAATTCATTTCAATCACTATGAGTATATTTATTGTTACTAGTATAAAAAAGTATACTTAAATCATTTAGTATAAAAAATCATACTTAACTAATTTAGTATAAAAAAGTATACCTATTTAATTAATATTCAAATTTTCCAAAAAAAA
>CAZOYH010000150.1:0-4015 GCA_964583995.1 uncultured Methanobrevibacter sp. | reverse complement strand
CTTACTTTTAGTAACTAAATGTTATTTAATTCTTTTTGATATATAAAAGTTTGGCTAAAATCATGGAACTTAAAAGAAAGTTAAAATTTCATTCATTAAAAATTTCTGAATGAAAACAATTTTACAAAAATAGGGCAATTTTACACCTTAAAATCAATTATACTGGTTTAAATCAACTTAAAAAGATTTAAATAGGATATAAATCAATAATATATTAAAAGAACCTCACACGAATTAAGAAGGAATTTGTATGAAGATTAGTTTTGAATTTGAAAGTTTAAAAACTGATTGGAAGATTGTTCTAATTCACTTCGAAAGTATTAACGAATGGAGGCTTTTTAATGGACGTGAAAATATCCATTAATGTTAGTTTTAAGATTAACTCAAAATTAATCTTACTGATAATTGCAACTCTCATAAAATTAATGCAATAGAGCCTCCATCCACCTCCAATATGGTAAATGAAAAACAATATTTAAGATTAGGTTGAAATGGCTAACCCCCATTTCGAGGTTCTTCTCCGTTCTTAACTGTACACCATTTACCATATTAGTATATATACTAAAAGATACTATAAATCTAACCAAGAAGTAAAAGCTTCTAGGATAGTTTTTTTAAACTATTTGTTAATACTTTTGAAAATCAATATCGGGTTACAATTGTAGAATCAAATTCTACAATTGGGTATTGATTCAAACCAATTCAATTATCCCATTTTCCAAGATACCATTTTCCATCTATTCTCACAAAGTTAACAACCGTGTCAAGTGTCCATTTTCCATCAATACCATACACTTTAGCAGTCAGTGTGACATCTCCAACCAGTGAAGCATTCTCATCATCATCCCAAAGTATTGTAGGCTCGATAATTTCAGATTTAAAGTAATTAAGAGTCCCATCCATTACCTCACCAATGAATTCATCTTTAGACTGGGTTTTACCGGACATGTGAACAAGTTCATAATCATCTTGGATAATCTCATCCAACACATCATAATCCTTATCAATCAATGCCTGCTGAAACTCGATGAATCTCTCAAGAATTTCACAATCCCCCTTGGAAAATGACTTTTCACAAATTAATTCTACATTCGCCATATAGTATATATTATTAATTAAAAACTACATAATAATTACTAATGAATGATTAGGTTGGTGAGAATATTAGTGAAATTCCAGAATTAAACTTAGAAAAAACAAAGGAAGATATTGTTAAATTCATACAGTCAAAAGTATCTGAAGCTAACAGTGACGGAATTGTTGTTGGTTTAAGCGGAGGAATTGACTCAACTTTGGTTGCATACCTTGCTTGTGAAGCATTAGGAAAAGACAAGGTATTTGGAATTATCATGCCATCCACAACAACACCAACAGACGATAAGATTCATGGAACAAAAATAGCTCAAGGGCTTGGAATAGACTATAAGGAAATAGCTATTGACAGCGTTTTGAATGAATTTTTATCTGTAACCCAACTGGAAGATAACATTCATGCAATCGGAAACCTTAAAGCCAGAATCAGAATGTCAATCATTTATTATTACGCAAATGCAAGAAATTATCTGGTTTGCGGAACAGGTAATAAAAGTGAAATCCTAATCGGCTACTTTACAAAACATGGAGATGGAGCATGTGATATGGAACCGATTGGAGATTTGTACAAAACTGACGTTTATAAATTAAGTAAATTCCTAGACGTTCCCCAAGAAATCATCGACAAACCGCCTCGTGCGGGACTTTGGAACAATCAAACCGATGAAGATGAAATAGGAATGTCTTATGACTTGATTGATCAAATTCTTTATCACTACACTGAAAAAGATGAAGAAGCTATAAAAATCGCAGATGCTCTTGAAATATCTGTCGATGACGTTGATATGATTATTAATAAAATCATCAGGAACAAACACAAAAGCAAAGTTCCTGAAAGTCCTCAAAAAACAATATTATAATGGTGATTTAGTGAGCGAAAATATAGAAAAGAAATGGCAGAAAAAATGGGCTGATTCAAAACTATTTGAATCAAATCCAGACGAGAGAGAAAAACTATTCCTTACCGTTGCTTTTCCATATCCTAGTGGAGCCATGCACATAGGCCACGGACGTACATATACCGTGCCCGATGTTTATGCAAGGTTTAAAAGGATGGAAGGATACAACGTACTGTTCCCTATGGCATGGCACGTAACAGGTGCACCAGTTATTGGAATAGCAGACAGAATTAAAAGAAAAGACCCATGGACACTTGATTTGTATGAAAGAGTTCACGGCGTTCCAAAAGAAACATTACCTAAATTGGAAGACCCTGAATTTATCGTAAAATACTTCTCAACCGAATATCACGAAGTAATGGAAGAGATGGGTTATTCAATTGACTGGAGAAGGGAATTTAGAACAATCGATCCGACATACAAAAAATTCATAGAATGGCAGATTACCACATTATATGAAAAAGGACTGGTTGCAAAAGGAGAACACCCTGTAAAATACTGCCCTAACTGTGACAACCCTGTAGGCGATCATGACCTGCTTGAAGGTGAAGGTGTTGGCGTTAACGAACTAACCCTTTTAAAATTCAAAATTGATGACAAAGTCCTTGTAACTGCAACTTTAAGACCTGAAACAATCGTTGGAGCAACAAACATCTGGTTAAATCCTGATGTTGAATATGTTCTTGTAGATGCAGAAGGTGAAAACTGGGTTATTACAAAAGAAGCTCACTACAACTTACAGCACCAAATCAAAGATTTGAAAATAATATCTGAAATTGACCCTAATGATTTAATTGGTAAAATGGCAATCAACCCATTTACTGGTGATGAACTGCCAATTTTCCCAGCCAGCTTTGTAAGTGCATCCTATGGAAGCGGTGTTGTATTTTCAGAACCTGCAGATGCACCTGCAGACTACATCGCACTTCAGGACTTAAAGAAAAACGATGAACTGATAGCTAAGTATAATCTGGAAGGCATAGTTGAAAATGTTCATCCTATTCCAGTCTGTACCCTTAAAGGCTATGGAGAAATCCCTGCAGCAGACATCATCGAAAGGCTTGGAATCATAGACCAGAACGATGAAAAACTACACGAAGCTACCAATGAATTATACAAACAGCAACACAGTAAAGGTATTATCATAGAATCCATTCCAGGTTTTGGAGGTATGAAAGTAAGATTTGCCCGTGAACAGCTAAAAGAAGAGCTGATTTCTAAAAACATGGCAACTATAATGTATGACTTTGCTGAAAGGCCAGTTGTGTGCAGATGCGGAAACAATTGTGTAGTTAAAATCATGGACAATCAATGGTTCATGAAATATGGTAATGAAGAGTGGACCGAAAAAACCTTAAAAGTTCTTGAAGGAGAAACAATCATTCCAAAAGAACTTAAAAGCAACTTTGAATATTACATTAACTGGCTGGATGATTGGGCATGTTCCAGAAAAGTAGGGCTTGGAACCAGACTTCCTTGGGATGATCAATGGTTAATCGAACCGTTAACCGACTCTACAATTTACATGTCTTATTATACAATAGCCAAATACTTAAGAGATAT
The DNA here is from genome assembly GCA_964583995.1 of uncultured Methanobrevibacter sp. Taxonomy (GTDB): domain Archaea; phylum Methanobacteriota; class Methanobacteria; order Methanobacteriales; family Methanobacteriaceae; genus Methanocatella. Next base: position 461 of record CAZOYH010000150.1, on the reverse strand, counting down.
GAATCCGGAGGATTTGACACCTGCATTCTTCGATAAAGTTCTTTTAGATAAAGATTCAGGAGACATTACTGTTCCTGCAGATAAAGTTAAAGAAATCCAAGATGAATTCAATTATTGGTATCCTCTTGACTGGAGATTATCCGCTAAAGACCTCGTAGGTAACCACTTAAGCTTTTTAATGTTTGCCCACAGTGCAATCTATCCTGAAGATAAATGGCCTAGAGGAACTGTTGTATTCGGAATGGGCCTTTTAGAAGGAAACAAAATGTCATCTTCAAAAGGTAACGTTATTCTCTTAAAAGATGCTATTCGTGACTACACTGCTGATGTCGTGAGACTTTTCTTAATGGCTTCTGCTGAACCATGGCAAGACTTTGACTGGAGAGAAAAAGAAGTTCTTGGAACAAAAAGAAGACTCGAATGGTTTAGGGAATTTGCAGGAAAAGTTGAAGAAATCAAAG
>CAZOYH010000149.1:0-4018 GCA_964583995.1 uncultured Methanobrevibacter sp. | reverse complement strand
AATTAAGATTATTGAAGTTATTGATGATTTAGGAAGGTTAAAGTGTCAAAATTTATTTATTAAAGGAGGTGACCTTACATTAAATTGGGATATTACGCTAAAGGTAATTGATTATGCCAAAGACAAATTTTTAAATGTAATAATTACGCTTCATGAATCTCAATACTGTGAAGAGATTTTTAGTGAAATTAAAGATAAAGTAAAAGTTATAGTTCAAGTTGATACTATTAATAATGTGGAAAATTTAGATAAGTCATGTCTTATTTTATTAATGTCTTATGATGGTGGGGATTTGTCAGATTTATACAATGAGTATTTTATAGAACAGGATTTTATTTTTGATGATGATGTTAAAAATTTCACATTTCCATCAACAGATTATCATAATTTCACAAAAAATCTAGAATATCATCCATGTTTGGCTAATTCTTTAGCTATTGCTTCAAATGGTGATGTGTTGCCATGTATCATGATGAGAACTGATATTTTAGGCAATATCTATGAAAATAGGGTGTATGAAATTATTCATAATAATTTCAAGTATATCGATAATTTTTGGAGATTAAATTTGGATAAAATAAATCGTTGTAAAAATTGTGAATTTAGATATGCCTGTGATGATTGTAGAGCTCTTGAAAAATCTAAAAACAATAAGTTATTTTCTAAAACTACATGCAAATATAATCCAGATGTTGGGAATTTTGATTAATCAGCAGTTATAGGTATTTTTATGATTTTTGATAATGTGGTTGTTATTTTATTTAAAAAATTTTTAAGAAGACATTTGCTTAAATTTTTTGCATTACTCTTCTTTCAAATTATATCTATTTTATTTTTGTTGATTTATCCATTATTAACTAAGTTTTTAATTGATGATGTTTTTTTAAAGGGAAATATTTCTTTATTATTTAATTTAATTATTTTTACATTAATTATTTATATTTTATCAGCTTTTGCAACATTTTTTCAGAATTATATTCAAGGAAAATTAGAAATTGAATTATTTAATGATATTTCAACTGGGATGTATGATGCTATAAATTATTCAAAATTAGAATATTTTCAAAAATTGAATAAAGGTGATTTGATGTATAGGATATTAAATAATTCCCAATCCACTATATCATTATATGTAGATATTATTCCAGAGTTTATAATCTCCATTTTAACGTTAATTTCTCCATTGATTGTCATGATTTATCTAAATTTATATTTAAGTGTATTAACGTTATCTCCAGTTATTTTATTTTTTATTTCTTCAATAATATTTGGAAATAAAATTCAAGACATTGAGAATCATCTTTTGGGTAATTATGGGGAGTTATACAATAATCTTGAAGAAGGATTGCATAATATTCTTCTTATTAAAGCATTTAATTTGCAGATATGGGGTTTAAATAAGTTTGGAAATAAATTAAAAAAATATTCTTGGAATTTTATCAAATTATTAAAGTTGTCATCTTTAAATGTTTTTGTTAATGATTTATTAAATGAACTTCCAACAATTATTTTACTTATTTTTGGGGGGATATATGTATTGAAAGGTTATATTACTATAGGCACATTCACTGCATTTATGAGTTATATTGCCATATTCTTCTCACCAATTTTACAATTGTCAGAATCTTGGACAAAATATAAATCAGAATTACCTGCATTGTATAGGGTAACTGAATTATTAGATTTAGTTAATGAAAAAGATGATGGAATTGAATTTTCGATTTCAGAGTTTTCTATTACATTTGTGAATATTGGTTTTTGCTATGACTCAAAAATTATTTTTGATAATTTGAATTTTAAGTTTAACAGAGGATTGAATTTTATCATTGGTGATAATGGAATGGGTAAATCAACAATATTTAAACTAATTTCCCGTTTTTATGAACCTACTTCGGGTAATATTTATATTGGCGATAAAAATATTGAAGATTATAATTTATATGATCTTAGAAAGAATATAAATCTGATTTTTTCAGAGCCAGAAATCTTTAATGGTTCTATTTTAGAAAATATACGTATTGCTGATTTTAATGCAGATTTTACTAAAATTATTGAAGCATCTAAAAAAGCAAATATTCATAAATTTATCATGAATTTACCTCAAAAATATGATACAATTGTTGGTGAAAATGGATTTAATTTGTCTTCTGGTGAAAAACAAAAAATTTCATTAGCAAGATGTTTTTTAAAAAATTCTCCTATTTTACTTCTAGATGAAATAACAAATTCATTAGATAATTATTCAAAAAACGAAATTTTAGCCGCTTTAAATGAAATAAAACATGAAAAAATTATAATTATTATTACTCATGATATCAATGATGTTGTAGATGGAAGTAATATTTTAAATTTGAATAAGTATTTAGAAATTATCTAAACTAATGATTTTTTCTCATTATGTTGTTAATAATGTATATTAACTAGTTGCATCGATAAGGAGGTTTTTGTGCTGATTAAGGGATAATTTGGGATTTGATGTTTAAAGATAAGAACAGACCTTGTGGTCGGTTCATAAATTGGATGATTAGTATGTATTCAGCCTATGAATTTTCTGTGAGCTATTTTTACATTGTTTTGATTGACCATTGCATAATGCATTGTTGTATCAATTTGCAAATGTCCCAAAAGTCTTTGCACCTGTTCTATGGGCATTCCTTTATCAATAGCATTTGTTGCAAAAGTTCTTTTAAATTTATGAGGATGCACGTTTTTAACGCCACAGCTCTTGCCTAGATTCTGAAGCATTTTTTCAACACCAGTTATTTTAAAACGATTATATGGCTTGTTTATTGATACAAACAAAGAAGGATTATTATCAGTTCTATCAGATAAATATTCCTGTAAATGAAATTTACATCGGGCATCAAAATAAACGACTCTTTGAGCATCACCTTTACCTAACACCAGGCATTCTCTTTCATTAAAATCAACATCACTGATATTGAGTTGAATCAATTCCCCTACACGCATGCCTGTAGATATTAACAATTCAATAATTGCGCGATTTCTTAAATTCTTGCAATTATTACATAATGTTTCAAATTCCTCATCAGAAAAAGTATCCTTAACAACACGAGGAGTTTTAACACGACGAATTCTTTTAACCGGATTTTTCAAAATATAACCTTCATCTTCTAACCATGAAAAAAGGATGAAAAAACTCTTCTGACATTATCAACAGTTGTTTTAGAAACAGAACCAGTTTCCCTATACTCTGTTAGATAATCCCTTAAATCCTCGGTGGAAATATCTTCCACACCTTTGTCCAGTTTTAAAAACAACCTTTTAATTATTTTCCCGTAATATGCGATTGTTCTATTGGAACAACCCTCAATCTTTTTAGCAGACAAAAAAACATCTAAAAGTTCATAATTATCCAAATCAACAGTCTTATTATTTCCTATAATTTCAATTTCCATAAAAACCTCCATCAAAACTTTATTCAACCTCAAATAAGCGCCCTGATTAAGATAAGGCCTCATTCTACTTTGTATTTTACTTATAACTTCATACTTCATTTACAAAAACCTCTCCTTGAAATTTTTTCAATCAATGTGACTTCCAATTTAAAAATTAAAAATGAACATCCGATTATAAAAAGAACTTAAATCAGTAACAGAACCTATATTAATTTTAATTTAATAAGAAAGACACACTATATAACTATTATTCTAAATATGACTATAATTATTTTGTATATTATTCATAAGACAATTATCAATCCCAATTTACAACAATACTCATTTATAATCCAAGATAAATCTTAAATCCAACATAAAATCATTTAAAATTAAAAACATCACAAAATTGATATTTTAAATAAATACAACTCTAAAATAGAATATAGTTTAATTAACGAAGTATCAGTTAAGATTAATTAAAATAAATCAATTTATAAAATTAAAGAATAAAAAATGTACAAAACATAAAGTAATTAAATGTTAAATGAGAGGCTATTAAGATATGGTGTTGTCCACTATTTAAATTTAACCTTGATTTCTGGCTTATTTTAATGTAA
>CAZOYH010000148.1:2211-4067 GCA_964583995.1 uncultured Methanobrevibacter sp. | reverse complement strand
ATCCATGTTTCAAACATCTTTTGCATGTTTTAAACAAAGATGTCTGTAAGATGGAATAATCTGGCAGGTTTTCACATGTAAACTTAGTGAGATTTAACTTAAAAAAGTAGGCAAATATTATTTAAGATTTAAGAATAAAATTTGGATAAACAGTTAGAAATTATCTGATTTTAGTTATCATATTGAATTATAATTTCATGGTTTCGATTAAAATATTTCATTTTCTGATTAATTAAATTCATAGTTATCTACTTAAACACTTATTTAATTACACATAGTTTTCATTATTTAATACATTCTTTTCATAACTATTATTTTTTTCAGTTAAGTGAAATTCCACTTAAATTTTTTCATTACTTTTCATTTAACTGAAAACAGAATTTATTTATACTTTTAGTTTTCATTGAAATGAAAACTTTATATGGATGTTCATATAAAATAATAACAGGTGACAGTCTGATGATTATTAAAAGAGAAGAATACATTGATAAAATCAAACCTTTTATAGATAAACACATCATTAAAGTTCTAATAGGCACAAGACGTTGCGGTAAATCAACAATACTAAAACAAATAATAGACACACTAACTGATGATGGAACACCTAATGAAAACATTGTTTGGATTAACTTTGAGCTAAGTGAGTATTTTGAATTAAACACCATAGAAAAACTCGAAAAATACATCACAGACAAGACAGAAAATGTTGACGGTAAAATCTATCTGTTTTTTGATGAAATACAGGTAGTTTCCCAATGGGAAAAACTAATCAACTCATACTTTGCAAAGGAAAACTACGACATTTACATAACAGGTTCCAACTCAAAATTATTGTCAGGAGAATTTGCAACATACCTCTCTGGCAGATACATCAAATTAAACATATACCCATTCTCTTTTAGAGAATATCTAAAATATTATAACATTTCAAATGATTTTAAAACACATTTCTATAACTATGTTGATGGCGGAGGAATGCCATCCACATTCGACTATAATGGAGACAATAAAAAACTAATAATCATGGATTTATACAACTCAATTGTCCTAAAAGACATTATTCAAAGAAACAACGTTAAAAACATTGATTTACTGGATAGAATAATGCGATTTGTCATGTATAATATAGGCCAGCCATTTTCAGCAAACAAAATCTACAAAAGACTAAAACAGGACATGGTAAACCTGTCAGTAAACACAATCTATAATTATCTGAAATTCTTTGAAAACGCCTGTTTAATCTATCAGGTTAAAAGGGAAGACCTTCAAGGCAAAAAAATATTAAAATATGATGAAAAATACTACTTGTGCGATTTGGGATTTCGACAATCAATAATAGGTAACAATCAAAGGGACATTACAAGAGTAATAGAAAACATAGTCTATATGGAACTCTTGCGAAGAGGCTATGAAATCACCATAGGAAAAGTAGATAATCTGGAAGTTGATTTTGTATGCAAAAAACAATCAAAACCAATTTATATTCAGGTTTCCTATTTGCTTGCAAGTGAAGAGACAATCGAAAGAGAATTCAATCCATTAAAAAAAATCAAGGACAATTATCCGAAATATGTAATAACAATGGATGATGCTGACATGTCACACGACGGAATAAACCATATAAATCTAGTTGATTTTCTGTTGGATGAAGAAATTATATAATTCAGGCAATATTAGATGCTTTTTTAAGTGTTTAAATTCTAATATTCGATTTAGATATTTACTAAAAGGATTTTACTTCATTCATTTGAAGTCATGCTTTTAACTTCATTACTATAAAGTTCTTCATTTGTTTGAAGTTAGTACTTCAAACAGATAAAGTATTTATTTTTTGAACCTCAATTGTATAGACGAAG
>CAZOYH010000148.1:0-2111 GCA_964583995.1 uncultured Methanobrevibacter sp. | reverse complement strand
AGTACTTCAAACAGATAAAGTATTTATTTTTTGAACCTCAATTGTATAGACGAAGGGGAAGTTCAAATTAAACCATATTTTTCTAAGAAGTATCTAAATGATTTATTCCTTTTGACGGCTAAATCAACACTAAAATTAAAGCTTAAAAAGTTTAGGAGTTTACTTTTATTAAATGAAGTGTTTGAAATGATTTCATCAAAATCTTCTTTTGTAATATCATCAGTGTTTTCAGGAATTACAAAATCAGCATATTCCTCAATGCTTGTGTCAATTCCAGCCAAACACCAGCTTTCAAGCTCTTCAACCACAATTATTATTTTATCCGAGGTAATTTCACCATCCAATTCATTAATGCGTTGATTTTTTCTGGAAGTTATACATGGATAAGTGTGGCTGTCCAGGTCACTTAACAGGACATAATCCTGATTTTTAGCTTTTGATGCCTTAATATGATTTTTAACATCATAATTCCTTGTTTTTTGATAAGGTATTGGAATAACATTAATGGAATGTTTGATAAAGATATTGTGAACAATATTTTTGACAAATATTATGTCCTCCTTACCTTCAACAAAAACAAAAAGATTTTTCATCTTATTTTAACCCCAAATAGTCATTTACAAAAACACTATCAACACCCAACTCTTCAATGAATGGTTTTACAACATCATTGTCAATGACTCTTTTAATGTCTGAAAATCCATCGTCATCCCGTGATATGAATAATATGTCTTCCAGTTTGCAGTATTTTAAAAGTTCCGCAGAGTGAGTTGTGATAAATACCTGTTTTTCTACAGATTCCATAATCAGCATTAACTGATTGATTAAAGATGGATGAATGTGTCTTTCAGGTTCTTCAATCAATACTATTTCGCTGTCTTGGAAGTATAGGGCTATTAAAATTGCCATGATTGTGCTGGTTCCATCAGAAATAAATGGTGTAGGTATTTTAACCTCATTATATTCTTCAGTTATCATGAATATACGTTCTTCATCCAATATCTTTTCAACAGATACATCTTTAATGTAAGGTAGCAGGTTTTTATAATAAATTAAAAATTCCTTTTTATCCTTTTCATTGTTTAGAATATTTTTTAACACCACAGGTAAGTTTCCACCATATTTTGTTAATTTCTCATTGTTTGTAGTGTTGATGTTTTTACAGAATTTCGGATCAAAATCATATATGGAAATATTTTTAAAGAAATCACCCCATTTAATAGGTATTGAAGCTAATGCAGAATTGATAATAGGAGTGTTGTCCTTTTTGAAGTTCTGCGAAACAATATCTGCTAAAGTATCAGGGATTATTTCAGAAATTGCCAACTCTTCAATGTCATTTAAAAAGTCAACTTTAATCTTGCCATTATTATTTTTAATGATAATTTCATTATATTCAATCTTTTGATTGCCGGCATATTCAATATCACAAATCAGTTTAACAATTTCATTTTGAACCATACATTCATTTTCATCAAAATTAAAGCAGATTTCATAATCGATATTTTTGAATGAAATTAAAATGTCTTTATTTGAGCCTATTGTAATTGATTTGTCAATATTGGAAAATTTAGCTTCCAGACAGGATTCCTGATTGTTTTTAAGTAAATTGAAATTTTTCACATATCCTCCACCATGCTTTTTAATTGCATCATGGAAATCATATGAAATGTCATTTAACAATTCAAATACTTGGATAAAATTCGTTTTACCGGAACCACAAGCACCAATTAAAACATTGAATTTGTTTAAATCCAAACAAACATCATCAAATGTTTTAAAATTTTTTACTCTAATTTTAGACACATGCATTTCAATCAAAACCATTTTACTATAGTCAACAGTTTGAATTTTATCATTTAAATAATTTCAGTTTTAAATGAAACAGTTCAGATAATTTTTGCTTTAAACATGAAAATTAAAGATGAATGATGTTTGAATATAAAAATATGATTTAAAAAAACAATAATGCAAATAAATAAAAAAACAATCAATTTAATTACTACTTTATTAAATAAGTAAGGATTTAATTAATCGTAAAACTCATTATTTCAATTCAAATGATTAATTCATGATGTAAATATTAACTTAAATATGGGAAAATTATTAAA
>CAZOYH010000147.1:0-4071 GCA_964583995.1 uncultured Methanobrevibacter sp. | reverse complement strand
GGAGCGCCTGCAATGGAGGTGTGGTCACCGGTACCGTCTACTTTAAGACCGTATTTGATGAAAGTTCTAATATCATGTTGCATACAGTTGAGAGGTCTTCCTGCGAAGAATTCCAAATCGTGAATGTGAATGTCACCAGACATGTGAGCGTCAGCTAAATGTGCAGGTAGCATTTTTAAAAGAGCGTATTGTTTTAATGCTTCATCTGCTACATGTTTGTGAATACTTTCAGGGTTATGAATCATGTTTGCGTTATCCCTGTTACCGTTTTCAATTAAGGAGGTAATGTTGTATACAGGGATACCTAAACGGGTGTAACGGCTTCTTAAGTCTTCTAAACCGTATTCGATTAATTTTGTGTTAACCATTTCCCTAATCATTGGAGCGGTTAAGTATTCAACATTTAATTTTTTGAGTTCTTTCCAGGTTTCAGTTGCGATTTCAAAAGCAGTTTCTTGGCTTGCACCTGTTTCTTCAATTAATGTATTGGCAATTCTGGATAAGTCGAATGCTTCGATAGTATCTCTTGAAGTACGTACTTTTAATTGGGTACTTGCTAAATATTTGTTTGCAATTTCTGGGTCGATGTCTTCTAAACATTCGTGAACAATCTTTTTGATTTCTTTGGTTTTAATTCCATCATATAATTGGCCAACGACAGTAGCTACAATTTTGTCGGACTCAAAGAATGGAGTTTCAACCATTACTAAAGATTTTAATAGTTTTTCGTAACTGAATCTTTCTGTTATTCCGTTATTTTTTTCTACATTTATTTTAACGGATTCATTTAAATTTTTTCCTAATTCTGAAGTTTTTTCCATTTATAACACACCATTTTCCTAGTTTATTAAAATGTAAGTATAAAATTTAGAGCAAGTTCTCTAACTGTTATACTATCTGTAAAGACTTGTATAATTAATCGTTCGTATTGTTACGAACATCTATATTATACTTAGATTTTAGTTGTATATAAATTGTTCGTCTTTAAACGAACTAAATTCTTATACTCTGAAATAGGATATATATCTTTAATATAAAATCAAATGTCCGAGAGCATTTGTGAAGTAATAGTGCTCTCTAGAAAAATACATCCAAAGAGCTTTGTTTGGACTTATCACTTTCAAATAGTGAATTGATACCATATTCCTGAATTTCCAAACGTTGTCTTAGATAATGGGAAACAGGATATCGGTTAACAAGTTCCTGAGATATCTCAAGGTATTTTGTAACTGATCCTTTAGAAACTGAAAGGATTAAGTTACCTCCGCATTTGCATTTTCCGGTAAGGGGCATTCTTCTGTACTTTGAACCGCACTTTGTACATCTTACCTTCTGTTTGGAAAATGCTCTTGAATTACCCATGATGTCAGGTAAAAAGTGAGAGGTCAATACCTTTTCAACAACGCCTCTTTGATCAACGGCTCTAATGCTTTCAGCAAGAGAAATTTGGGCTTCAACCTTTTCTCTCATTGATGGCAATCTTTTGTAAAGGCAAACAGTTGGTCCTGCATGAATATTTGATGTGTGGTGTGAAAACATCAACCCCTCATATTGCTCAGGAGTTCCCAAATGCATCTCGACATTATCTATATATTCAAGAACTTCTGCAGGTTTCAGCGGGCTGTATGTCTTTTCATAAAATTCAACAGGGAACCTTTCAAAGATATCTAGGTTGTGAGATTCGTCATCTATCTCTTCGGGGTCAATTCTTGATGATAAAACTAAAGGAGCGTCCATACTTCCTCCTCTAGTATTTGGTAAGTATGATTTTGAAAAGTTAATCAGAGCATCTAATAGTAACATTACCGCATCTTCGTCACTGTCACAGTTTCTACGTTTTGCAGAGTGGAAATATGGATGAGCATAACAGCCCAATGCTTTTGTAAATCCAACGATTCTTCCAAGCACTCCTGCAGATGTGTGCGGTGCAAGACCTGCAACCAAATGTCCAATCAAATCACTTTTTTCTTTAACATTGTAAAATGGTTCCATTCCATAATATCTGGTAAGTTCATCATCGATAAATTGTGCAGTTCTAAGTAAGTATTCTCCACAATTGTCTGAAATTACAATGTCCTGTACTCTTAATTCAATAATTTGGTCTTCATTTTCAATTGGATTGCCGTAGCAGTCTTTTTCATAACCCATTTCAAGTAGCTTTTCAACTGTAACTCCAATTTCCTTTGGAATGAAGTGGGTTAGTGGCAAATCAGTTGAGTCATGACGTATTGTACCGTCCTTAAATGTAAATACCTCATTTTTGGCTCTAAGTATTCCTTTTTCAAGGGGTTCAGGTAATTTGGATTCGGAAATCATACCTACAACTCCTTTTACCTCATCCACTCTTCTAACTTTAACGTTATCTGATGCCTTTTTAAGCATTGATGCTAAAGGAATGTTTTTTGTTGATGGTTTTCCAATTTCGGTTGGGGAGCCACATTTTGGACAGAGTGAACCAAATGAACTGATTCCGCATTCGGGATTTGTACATTTTCTCCTTGACAGGTCAATTTTAATGTTTCCTTTTTTTGCAGCTGTTGCAACCAATCTTCTGGAACCTCCATTGTTTCCGATAGGGAACAATCCATGTGGAGCAGGTCTCATTAACCTTTCTTTGGATTTTTCAGGCCTGCCTACACGAGTACCGATATATGCGGGAGCCTTATTTATGATTTCAACAGGTGAAACTTCATTTACAGCTTCCAAAGTGGTTTCTTTTTGAGGCAATTTCTTGGATAAGGTTATTAAAAGTGCATAGGAGTGGTCTTTGTCAATAACAATTTTGCCGTCACGAACGGTATGTGGCACTCCAATGACTTCCAATGTCCGTTTCGGATAGGATAAATCCAACTTAAGTTCACCGCCCGGTTTATAGTCGGATTTGCCTTTTTCAATCAGTTCTATCAATGAATTTAAGTCCTGAATAGTCACATCATTGTAACAATAAGTATATTTTGGGTGAAGCGGAATGTTATAATCTTTTGACAATCCAAAGGCTTCTGTTGACGGCAAATATTCATATTCAAGTTTATGTAAGTCTAAGTCTGTATTGTCTTTATCGAAGTTTTCGCTTCTCATTAAAAGTTGAATCCACCATTCTTCACACCATCCTGATGGATATAATGGTTGGTTGTTTCTTAAAAACTCTCCAAATGCAACGAGCATGTCTCCTAAAAATAGGATTTCGACAACATCCTTTTTAAGTTCACGGGCCTGTCTGACTGAATCGATAATTACGACAGCACCGTTTTTGAGTTTAACTGTCGGACCTTCGATTGAATCAACAGGAACAACACAGTTACCTTTGCCAGGATATTCAATTTTTAACTGTGTTCCAACAGCTAAAAATTCAAGCAATGCCATTGTTGCAGGATGAACGCCCATGGTAGCAAGGCCTGTGTTTCTTGATCTTCCATATCTTAATCTGAATCCTCCTTTCTCAGAAGGATAGCCTAAAATAGGTCTTCCACCAATAATGTCCTGAATATATTTTGGTTCACTGATTATATCTGAGTCGCCACTGTCATCGCTTCCTGAATCATCTTTTTTAGGTTTAGAGTATTCTTCAAGCCAGTCCCAATCAAGACCTAGTTTGTTAGCGATTTTTTTAATCTTTTTGGATTTCTGTATAACTCCCTCAACCATCGCAAGCAAAGCTCCACCACGAATGTTGTTTGTTTCTACACGTTCCAGGTCTCTGTGGGATACTTCTACCTGGTCAGTTTGTTCTCCAGTTACTTCAACCGGAATGTGATTGGCAGCAAATCTTACTTCTTCTGCTGTTGGTGAGTATTGCAGGTTTGTAACTTCGGATTCGTACAACTCAACTTCTTCCACATATCTTTCGATTTCATCTTCAATTGGTTTGAATTCATCGATATTTATCGCTCTTCTGATTTTATCTCCCAAAAGAACTGATAATGCTGCAGCAGTACCTCCAGCACTTCTGATTGGGCCTGCAAAATAAACTCCAATATACTTTGTCCCATCAAAGTTCTGCTTGATTTTTACCTGAGATATTCCTTCAAGAGGGGCTGCTACAACTCCCTCTGTTAAAATAGCAAGTGCTGT
>CAZOYH010000146.1:0-4079 GCA_964583995.1 uncultured Methanobrevibacter sp. | reverse complement strand
TTTTAAAAAAGAGAGATTTGGGTGTTTAAGGAGTATTAAACACCTTTCTGTTTTTTTGAGGAAAAATTATGAATTTTGGCAGATTTTTTCATTTTTCCGACTTGTATCAAATTAGCAAATTGTGAAAATCTAATTTAACACATTTTCTAATTTTGGAGAGTTTTATCATTATTGACTAATGATGTGAGATTATTTAGGTTTACCTAAATTTTGTCTCTACTTAATACTTTGTTGTAATAGTATTTAAAGGTTATGATTTTTTAGGTTTGCCTAAACTTTTTAAAAAAATTAATATGAAGAAACAAAAGTAGTTTCTTCATTTAACCACATTAACCTTTTTAGTTAAAGTGGTGGTTCCATAATATTTGGTGTTTTTGAATCCTACTTTAACAGTATATTGGCCTGGTGAATTCATTGTTATTTTTGCCTGTCCTTTACTGTTGGTTGTTTTGATATATGTTTTGCCGTTAACTTTAAAAGTGACTTTGACATTTTTTATGGCCTTTTTATTTGCATTTTTAAAAGTCACGACAAATTTTCCTTTTTTGTGCATTTTCAGATTTGAAGCTTTTATAGTCGGTTTTACTATTTTAACTTTTGCGGTTTTTGAAGATTTAATATAATTGTCTCCTCTGAAAGTAATTTTTGCAGTATATTTTTTAGGCATATTTTTAATGGTTAATTTTCCTATTCCGTTTTTGTCAGTTTTAACAGTATATGTGTTTTTTCCTATTTTAACAGTTAATTTTCCATTGGAAATAGGGACATTGTTTTGTTTAACCAGTTTTATAACCAATTTGCCGGTACTGCTTCCATAGTATTTTATAAAATTATTGACAGTAATTGATGTTTTTCTTAATTTGAAAGTGTCAATTTTCAATACCTGATTATTTATTTTTGCATAAACTACGTCCGCATCGCTTTGAGGTTTATAATCAAAAGTTGCAACTCCATTAATCAGTTTCTTTGTAGCTAAAGTTCCGGCATCTGTGTAAAAGGTCACATCAAGCGGAAGGTCAAATTCACCATCATATTCATAGATTTCTTTTGTTTCATTGTCAAAGTAATGTTTCAGGCTAACTGTTAATTTATTAACTTCATTTCTATAGATTGCACCATCGTCTGAAGTGAATGTCATAATTAACCATCTTGAAGCGTTTATATATTCAGGATGTCTATCGCTGCTATGCGGTGAATAGTAATCCTTGTTTATTACATTTTTTCCCCACCAGCAGTATTGCACGGTTATATTTTCATCCAAAGAGAAATCTCCATATGCATAATCCAGTTTCAGATAGTTATCAACAATTGCACAGTTCCACATGTAAAGGTCGGTGTTTTTGAAGTTATTGGATACTGCAGCATGATATCCCGCATGATTTTTTTCAAAAATGGAATTGTATACTTCAGTTAGGACGTGCTGTCCGCTTGGAGGTGCAAGAAGTGCGGCTGCATAATATTTAACGTCATTGTATCCGAAATAACTGTTGTTTATTATCATATAATTGTGATTGCTTATGCCTCCTGCTGTATAGTTAGTTGAAAGTCTTTCAAATCTGCAGTTGTTTATTGTTGCATTTCCATAGTTTACTAATCCTGCTGCGGCATATTTGGTATAACTGTCTGATAATATGCATCCGTTTAAATCTATTTTTCCTCTAGCAACAATACATGCTCCAACACCCCATTCTGATGTTAAAACGTTCCAGGTAAAGTTGGAGTTTTTAATGCTTGTTGTTCCATAGGTATATAAAACTCCACCGTAATTGCATGCACTGTTGTTTGTAAAACATGAATTTTCAATGTTCAGTGTTCCCATATTATTGTATATGACTCCACCATTATCATGGGCATTGGAATTTTTTAAAATACAATTTTTAATAGTTATTTGCCCACCTTCACTGTAGATGGATCCTCCATTTCCATCTGAATAACCGTTTAATAATGTTACATTGATTAAAGTTAATCTGCCGGTTGAAGTCACATTAAACAGTATTCCACTTGACTCTCCATTGATTATGGCGTTCTTTGTGGATTTTCCAATTATTGTTATTGATTTGTCAATTGTAATATTTCTGTTGTTCTCACCAGAATATTCTCCATCATTTAAATAAACTGTTGAGTCATTTGCACTGTTATTGACAGCACACTGTAAAGTTTTAAATGGATTTTGCAAACTTCCGTTTCCGGTTTCATCACTTGCATCCGGTGATACATAGATTTCGGATAGCTCTCCGGATGCAGAATCACTGATAATATCACTACTGTTTGAATCATGGTCTATTGCACTAACACAGGATATTGTGCTAATTACTGATAGAATGATTAAAAATAAAATAATTCTTTTAATTGTATTATTAATAATATGCTTTTCCCCCTACATCGATAAAAAACAATTTTATTATCGTAACTAAATAATATTTATTTAAATATTTATTATAAATATTTTGATATAATCTGTTAGGGGGTGTTTAAAGGTGATGGTATTTTTTTAAGTTAGTATCTTTTCTCTAAATCTTCAGCTACTTTTTTAGCGACGTATTCGCCACTTAAAAGCATTCCTCCAAAGATTGGTCCCATACGCTGTGAGCCGTGAACTGCATTAGCTGCCATACCGGTAACGTATAATCCGGGATATACTTCATTGACATTATCAAGGATTTTTCCTTCAGCACGGTCAGCCCACATGGATTTTTCTCCCATGATTTTGCCTGTTTTTGTGTTTAACGGTGCTTCCATTTTGTTTTGTACAATCTTGATTATCTCTAACGGATGTCCGGTTGCATCAATAACTGCTTTGGATCTGATTGTAAGTGGGTCTATATGTAGACCACTCATCTCAACTGAACTCCAGTTGAGGACAACTCCGTTAATTCCGTTTTCACGTACCATTAAATCTTCAATTGACATTAGGTTAAACACTTTAAGGCCAGCTTGAGTTGCTTTAGATGTAAGTGTTGAGGTGCACTCTATGGAGTCTGCAGTATAATAATTATCCTGATATTTTTTGTAGTTGATTCCAAACTCATCAAGGATTCTGCAACCTTCCTCTTGAACCACGACTTTGTTGAACATCATTCCGCCTCCCCACATTCCACCTCCGATGGAGAGTTTTCTTTCAAATAATGCCACTTTATAGCCCGCTTTTGCAAGATAGTATCCTGCGGTGATTCCTGATGGTCCTCCACCACCGATAGCTACATCAATGTCGGTGTAGTCTAAAAAATCATTCATGAACTCTTCTATAATTGCTCTTGAAACGATAATGTCGTCTAATTTTTCCATTTTATCACCATTTATAATCATTTCATGTTTTATATTAAATAAATGTATTCTAAAAAAGTATGATTTGGAAACTTTAAAGTTTCCTTAAATTAATTTTTGAATTTCTTCACGAACAACCTGATTAACTAAGCTTCCGTCAGCTTTTCCTTTAAGTTGTTTCATGCACATTCCCATTAAAGGACCCATTGCTCCCATCTGACGCTCTTTAACCATTCCCTCATTGTTGGCTACAATTTCGGCAATGATATTTTTAACGTCATCTTCACTGAGCATGGTTAGATTGTTTTTCTCGGCAATTTCAGAAATTTCCATTTCCGGTGCTTTGATGGTTTCAACTGCTAATTTACGAACACTGTCCTTTGCAATTTTACCTTCAGCAAGTAAATTGAAAATGCCTTTAAAGTGGTCTAAAGTTAACACATTAATGTCATGACCTTCCCTTTTGATTTCACGTAAATCGTATGCAAGAAGTGAAGCAACAGGTGTTGTATCAACATCAACATCACTTAAAATAGCTTCGAACATATCTGCCTCTTGCCTTTTAACAAGTTGTGTTGCCAGATCTTCACTTAAGTTATATTCTTCAATAATTCTTGCCTGTTTAACATCAGGTAATTCTGGTAAATTGTTAGCTATCGGTTCGATTCTCTCAGAGGTGATTTTAAACAGTGGAATGTCAGTTTCAAGATACATTCTGTTTGCAGTTGGAAGAGGTCTCATATATTCGGTATTGCCGTCTTCAAGAGCTTTTCTTGTCTCTTCAACAACGCCTTCAAGACCTAAGTTTGCTCTTC
>CAZOYH010000145.1:0-4131 GCA_964583995.1 uncultured Methanobrevibacter sp. | reverse complement strand
TACTAACTTAAAAATGAGTTTAAATAGAGAAATATAATCTCTCTATTTACAAACCTTTTCTATTTTTTTTCTTAGTTTTTCAACAGAATTTCCTAAAACAAGTGCTGTAAACATTGCTCCTCCGGCTCCAGCTCCTTCTTTTACAAAACCTGTAAGGTAATTTCTTAATCCTTCATGTTCGGATTCTTCAAATCTAGGGTCAACAACATTAACGGTAATGTTATCGTCAATTTGCTCTAGAATTCCAAACAAATCTGCAGTTTCATCGGCTGCAACAAAGACGGTTGTAGCCAGATTAATTCTTGAAAAATCAAAGTTAGGCTGCGCTGATTTTATGATTGCGCACACTGCTGCCATTTGTGTTCCTCCAGCTAGAATAATTGGAATATCCGAACCCAATACCAGACCTGCTATTGCAGGTAGTGTCGGATCGCCCACTGCACCGATTGCCTGGATTGCATCAGCTTCACCTGGAACAATACCAGCGTTTTTTAATCCTTCATCTACAACTTTTGATTTTAAATCGTGAGGATTGTGAGGCATACTTCCGCTTACCTTTTCATTTGCTTCATATCCCAGTGCCTTTAAAACTCCTAATGCAGTGGTTGTTCCTGCAGGTATGCTTTCACCGATAATTAACATTTCATGCCTTAAGGACAGTTCTGCACCTAATTCTTTAGCGTTTTCAAAGATTTCAAGTGGGTTTAGAACCCCTTTTCCAGTTCTTATGTCTCTTCCGTATTCCTTTCCAAAGCTCACATATTCTATGTCAGGCTTTATTTTTGAACCTGCATCAATAATGACAAATGGGATGTTTGCAAGTTGAAGAGCTGCTTTGGTAAGTCTTGCAGGGGTTGGTGCTGCTGCTCCGTCAACTACAGTTTCCGCTGCAGCATCACAACATCTCACCTGACCCAATACCATAAATTCAGCATCTGAAGCTGGAGTGTATTCAGTCAGCTCAGGACTTGCTCCGGCTCCTGAAAGTCCAGGTATTTTTGAAGTGTCAGTTGTTCCGATTGTAACCATGAATACCGGATCATCACAGGATTGTAATTTTTCGATTAGTTCGGTTGATCCGTAAGTTGTAATTCCATCAATCATTCTTTTCACCTAATTTTTTTAACTCTTCTATAATTATCTTGTTTTGATTAATAATCTTTTTGTTTTGAAGCATGATTTTTTTAAGCATCTCTATTTCCGGCAGTTCGTCATCTCTGAAGAATTTTTTACCGTCTCTTGCTCTTGGTGGGATTTTAATCTCATTTTTTGGTGGTAGGGATGTTTTTTCATCTCCTCTTGGAGGAATGGTGCCTCTTGAAGAGCTGTCTTCATTTGAAATAAAGTCCACGTATCTGTGTGTTACCTTGTTTTTTGATCGTTCATCCAAAAGTTCCATCAGTCTGTCGTCAACTGCCTTTACACCCTGGAGCTGTTCCTGTTCCACTTCATGCAACAATCTTTTTTGAATATTGTATGCATTGTAAATTGCAATTCCTCTTGTTTCACATTCGTTTTTAAACATGTCGCTTATGTTAATGTCGCCTGTTAATTTTTTAACCCTCTTTTGCTCGGGGGTGTTTGCACTATAAAATCCCATGTTTTCACTTTTGTTTTTTAAATTTAAAAAATATTTTTATATTTTTAAATAGTAATATAGTAATTAATTAATTTTTTTAGTTGATAATTTTGATAAGTTTAGGAATTGAAGGAACAGCAGAAAAGACAGGTGTAGGCATTGTCGATAGTGATGGAAATATATTAGCTTTGGCTGGAAAACAGCTCTTTCCAGAGGAAGGCGGAATCCATCCAAGACTTGCAGCCGAACACCATGCAAAATGGATTCCTAAACTGATACCAGAGGCTTTAGCTCAGGCCGACATTTCATATGATGATATTGATTTGATTTCATTTTCACAGGGTCCGGGACTAGGCCCTGCCTTAAGAATCGTTGCAACATCAGCAAGATCACTTGCATTGTCACTAAACAAACCGATAATCGGTGTAAACCACTGTATTGGTCACGTTGAAGTAGGAAAGCTTGACACTGGTGCGGTAAATCCCGTTTCCCTTTATGTAAGTGGCGGAAACAGTCAGGTGATTGCATATGAAAGTGGAAGATACAGGATTTTCGGTGAGACTTTAGACATTGCAGTTGGAAACTGCCTTGATCACTTTGGCCGTGAAACCGGATTGGGCCATCCAGGAGGACCAGTAATTGAAAAGCTTGCCAAAAAAGGTTCATATGTTGATTTGCCATATGTTGTAAAGGGTATGGACTTTTCATTTTCGGGATTGCTTTCAGCGGCAATCAGGGAAGTCGAAAAGGGAACACCTATTGAGGACGTTTGCTTTTCACTTCAGGAAACCGCATTTTCAATGCTTGTTGAGGTAACAGAACGTGCACTGTCACACACTCAAAAGGATGAGGTAATGCTTTGTGGGGGGGTTTCAGCAAACTCAAGATTACGTGAAATGCTTAAGACAATGTCAGAAGAGCATGGTGCCAAATTCTACATGCCGGAAATGAAGTTATGTGGTGATAACGGTGTCATGATTGCGTGGCTTGGTCTTTTGATGTGTAAAGAGTTCGGTCCGATGGTATTGTCCGAAACAGGAATCATCCAAAAGTTCAGAACCGATGAGGTTGACATTCCATGGATTGACAATACAAAAACTTATTTAAAATTATCTGATGATTTAATTGCAAAGGGTGCAGAGTCAAACATAGTAAAATCCTCTTATTTAGGCGAAAAGGCAGTAATAAAGGATAGGGTACCTAAAGGCTACAGAATAGCAGAAATTGATGATAAAATAAGAAAGGCAAGAACCAAAGAGGAAGCCAAGCTTTTAAGTGATGCAAAAAGGGCGGGGGTTAAGACTCCTGTTTTATATGATGTTGATTTGACCAAAAAGGCAATAACAATGCAGGAAATTGAAGGTAAAATGCTAAAAGATGTCATAGATGATGATTTGGCATTTAGAATTGGCTGTGAAATTGCCAAATTACATTCAGCCGACATCATTCACGGTGACATTACCACATCAAACATAATGCTTGAAGACGACAAACTGGTTTTCATTGACTTTGGACTTGGAAGATATTCCAACTTAAATGAGGATAAGGCTGTTGATTTGCTTGTTTTAAAAAAATCCCTGCAGAGTATTGACTATAATTTGGCTATCAGATATTTTGATTTGGTTTTAAAAGGATATGGCAATGATTCAATTGTAAAAACTATTTCAGATATTGAATCACGTGGAAGATATACTCATTAATTTTCTTCTAAGTGTTTAAGAATACTTTGAAAAACATTTTCATGACCCATATCGTCCCATAATTTTGGGTTATATGGACATAAATTTTGGGTTACATTTAATTAATTTTCCATTGAATAATTATGATAACCTAATCAAAATATGTTTTTAAATTAACTCAATTGTAACATATCAACTGTCAATCATGTGTCAATTTTTTTGACACATTTTTTGTTTTTTATTGCCTGATGTTTATTTGTTTTTTTAGTTTAAATTTAGGCAGGTTAATGTTATTTGGGTATATTTAATTTGTTGTTCATTTAAGTATTTCCATAGAATATATAAAGAAAATAAAAAAGGTAAATTTTCATGCAAATACGTACCAAATTTTTTTGTGCACATCTTTGAATTTAATTTGTCATGTTAAATTGGCTTGTGCGTTAAAATTTTTCATACTTTGACTATATCACTATAATTTAATTCATCGATTCTTTAATAATTAATAGTGTTTTAAATAACCTGTCAATTTTTTTGACACTTACAGGCATTTTCATTGACACATACCAACACATATAATAAAACCCATCATCAAAATTAAAAATATGATAACATTTATAACTGGTAACGAACATAAAGTTAAAGAAGCAGAGAATATTTTCAAAGATTATGACATTGAACTTGAGCATATTGATTTGGGCTACGAGGAACCTCAAGGAACTCTCGAACAAGTGGCTCTATCAGGCGCAAAATATGCCAGTCGTAAACTTGACAAACCTGTGATTGTTGAAGATGCTGGTTTATTCATCAGAGCTTTAAACGGATTTCCGGGAACATATTCACATTATGTTCAGGATACTATTGGAAATCAGGGAA
>CAZOYH010000144.1:0-4132 GCA_964583995.1 uncultured Methanobrevibacter sp. | reverse complement strand
CAAGCTCTTTAGATTTTTTATTCAATAACTTTTCCAAATATCCCTGTTCTTTGGCAATTTTCCTGCTTTCGGCAAACTCCAACTCAAACGCCATACAGCACTGAGAAATTAATTTTTCAAGAGCATTAGCATCTGAATGACCCTCTGCCCTCGAGACGCATCTATGCTCCATAACACACTTCATAACTTTATCTCGAACAGGCAGTCCGATTAATTTTTCATCAGAGTATTTCTCCTCATATGGAGGTTCTGTCAACACTCTGAAAATATCAATCTTATCTGCATCACGGAGAATTTTTGCATATACATCATGTTCTAAATTATCCGGAAGTTTCAACTTATTATGCAGGCGGATAGCAGTTTGAGCTATGTTACTAAACCTTCCTAAATCATCAATAACTTCCATAATCTTACTTAAATTCAGATTGGTGTCTTTTTCATTATTAAATTTATTGCAACCCATACATCCTTTTGAACGTTTTACAATGTCTCCACAGAATGAACAAGTTAGATTACATTTATTAGTTATCTCTAGAAATACATTTTCTATTAAAATTGGCAAATCTAATTCATCAAACATATTTCTAGAACCTTCTCGTAATTTTTGGATGTAGGGAGGACTTTCATAAAAATTACCCAAGCATTTTTCATTTAATGTGTTGAAAAATGAATTATCTGAAATAGGAATATTTTTTTCAGCATTTCTCAATAATTCCGTTTCAGTTTCATCCAAATGATAAATTTCACAATCTATAATATCATATATTGCGCCTAATTTAACCCCTTTGATAAAGTAACATTCTGGATTTAATCTAAAATACATGTAACACCTCATAAAAATTTTTTTAAATTCATATTCTCATAATTTTCATCAATTATCTCGGGATATTTTTCAGCATAAGACAATGCAACAATAAAATCAGAAACATTACTTTCTTCTTCAAAACTACAAACATCAGAGGAATTTAAAAAGCATTTTTCATTTGTTTCAAAATTTTGGAAACATAATTCACATTTCTTTTTAATTTTACAGGTTTCACATTTATCCATTGCATGAAAATAGTTCTCTAAAAGATTTTTAATTTCATCAAAATTGAATCCATCATCAACATTACCAATTGAAAAAGATTTATTGACTCTTTCACAAGCATAAAAATCCCCATTCACATCAACAAACAATTTCTTTCCAGGGATACATGTACCAGTACATTTAATTATTGGGTTTGAAGGTAATGCGCAATTATTACCAAAAATATCCTTTTCAATATTTTCCATAAACAAATAATAGAAAAATGAGTTATATCTTTCATTCTTATCTAGTTTATTAAAATAAATCTCCATAATATCTCTTAAATTATTCTGAAAACATTCATGATCTTTAGAACTGAATTGATTATAATAATTTTCATCATAATTAACAATCGATGCAGATAATACTTTAAATATGTCTGATTTTTCAAAAAACTCCTGATTTTCAAATAAATCTGTTTTCCAATCATAAACTGGAATAACATAAAACTTATCATAAGGATGATTAATTAAATATTTCAAATTTTTTTCAATATCCTTAAATGTATTAGAACCATCTTTATAAACTCTATTTCTATCTTGATTCTTTTCACTTCCATCCAAGCTAAGATAAATTGTAAAATTATTTTTAATTAACCATTTTAGTTTTGTTTCTGATAATAAAGTACCATTAGTTGTAATTGTGTATTCTATCTTTTTATTAAACTCTTCACCATATTTTTCTTTAATGAAATCAACTGATTTTCTAATTAATTCAAAATTTAAGAGTGGTTCTCCACCATAAAACCCAATTACTGGATTTCTAAGAGGATTATATTTGATTCCATCAATAATTAAATCCAAATAATAAGAAATTGCTTTTTTTGAAATGTCAATAGACATATGATTATTAGAATGAGTTCTAGAAAAGGGATAAATCCCAGAATAGGAACAATATTTGCATCTTAAATTACACTCTTCAGTAACTCCTAAAATTAATCCATTCAATCCTGATCTTAAAATTTCAGACTTGATGATATCATTAGAAACGTCTTGAGAATAATTAATAATATTTTTTTGAAAATTCAACCATTTAATAGACCAATCATAACAGAAAGATATTAATGAATCTTCAAATTCTTTTCCAAATATATTTAAACACTTCTCTTTCGAAAAATTATTATCATATACTGCTTTAAAGATTGAATCCAAAGGTTTATTAAACGGTACAAACATTGCTAATTCTTCGTCCCATGCATATTGATTATTTTTTGTTTCAAATTTTAACATAAAAACACCATATAACTATAGAACTCTTAATCACTTTTAAAAAGCGATTAAGAGAACAAATTTTAATTTTATCTTAAACTATTTGCGCGTCTTGCCCTATTTGGAAGGCGAGTGTTAGCTTTTCTAACATTTCTCATACGTGTATTCTCACATCTGCAAGATGCACAACTACAAGAGCAACTACAAAGATGTGGTATCCACTTATTTGCCATAAATTTTACCTCCTACTATTTTATCAAATGAGATATTGAATTCAAAATTTTATTTAGACCACATTACAACAGCAATTTACTGCAAATTAAAAATGGACATAATCTAAATAACTTTAGAATCAAACACCCATAGTTTGAAATACTTAACCAACAAAAAATATTATTAAATTCCATTTCATATGATTATTAACCGAACACATACTGATTGGAATTTAAAAATGTAATTAAATATTTCGTAGGCATGTGCTTTGTTAAGCTAATGCCTACATATAATTACATTAAATAAAGTCATATTTAAATATAATGGTTAAAATTAAGAAATAAAATATAATAACTCCTTTAATTGAATAACGAAATAGGGGGGGGGTAAAAGCATTAAATAATAAATTATATCACTTTAAAAAGATTTTAAAGCAAATAAATTAGAGAAAGTATAAAATTAAATTTTAAAAAATACACTGAAAAAAATAAAAAAATCACGAATAAATGATTTAGTCATAATAATGATAAAAAAAGGAATAAAAGATTATAGCTCATCTATAGAACCATTTCAATAAACTAGGAGGCAGTTTCTGCAGATATGCAAGAACTGCTATTGCAATGATTATAAGACCCACAACAGCAAGTTCCAGATTATATGGATAATCCAATATCATATACCCGCAAACACCAATGACAATTCCTTCAAAAAAGAAAACCGCTTTGGTCCAACTTGGATTATATAGAATTATCAAATAAGCAACAGCTATAAGAATAAGAATTATTGCAGTAGCTATAACATCATTAGTTAAAGGTTGATGTCTTATAATTGGCATTATAGCCAAAACAATCAATACCAAAGCTAACAAAACTCCTAATAATTTAAACATTTTAATATTTGCCATAGTAACACTCAATTTAAAATTAAACTTCATAGTATTTATATCATTTTATCCTAAATTATCATCATGGAAAGAGCAGTTTGGATAATATTAAATAAGAATTTTTCACTAACATTAGATGGTGAAATTAAAGACAATAAAGTAACTGATAAAAAATTCTCACCTGGCGAAGACATTTGGACACATGAGCTTCCACGATTGGGTTTTAGCAATGAAACTGTTCAAAAGGATTATGATGAGTTTTTAGAAGATATAATTTCATTGTTCAGTGAACCTGGTGCAGACCAAGTATTCATTGATGCAAAAATCGGTGAAGAATCAGAATATATTAACTGTAAAAATCCACTTTTAATTCGCAAAATAGAAGAATATACAGTAGACGAAATCATAGAATAGCATTTGCTTTATTTAGTATTTCATCCATTTCACTGAATTCCAGAGGATTACCCTCTTCATCAACTTTTTCTGTGGTTATCAACACATGAGGAGATGCCCAAAGATAGGAATATATGAAATAAACTAGATTAATGAGAATGAATATTGAACTAACTGATAATGCTAAAATCAATGAAACAGCATGGATTAATAGATTGCCGAAACGTCTTTTTCTCATTAAAATATATTCTTTGTCTTCTTCTATTGTTTTAAATTTCTTTTGAGATAATTCATTCGCCAGTTTATTCATAGCTTTTGAATTATCTGCACTTAATATAAATAAATCCATATTAATCTATGTATACT
>CAZOYH010000143.1:0-4159 GCA_964583995.1 uncultured Methanobrevibacter sp. | reverse complement strand
CTGGCCATTTTTGTTAACCATTGTGGCAGCACCATCAGTATAATAAGTATATTTAGTCATATCCACCACTCAATAATATTCATCACAATAATCTTTATATGTGCAGAATCTGCAGATGTATTGTCTTTTGGCGGGAAACTCCTCATTATTTACTTTTCGGCGAACTTCATACATTGTATCGACAGCTTCTGCAATTTCATCAGAATGCAGGAATTTGCGTTTGTTGTCCTCATCACTCACATTCAACAGCCTCAAACGGCCGTTTTTGGTAAAAAATATCCCGACATCACTAACTTTCTTTTCATATACATTTTCAACAAGGAGTTTGTAATAGCATAATTCTCTTCTGTATTTTGAAAATGAACTTGATTTTGAAGTTTTATAGTCAACAACTATTAAATTACTTTTTTCATCCTCTAAAATTATGTCACAAATCCCGGAAAACCTGTGGTCTTCATCAAGAAGGTATTCTTCCTGGCTGAATAATTTGTAATCATTTTCAACGAATACTTCCCTAAAAAACTTACCTAAGTTTTCAACATGTTCGTCTGCATGTCCGATATCCAAATCATAGGCTATCCTAAAGAGTTCATTTTCAATGTCCACATTATCCAATTCGTCACCGAACTTTTCTGAAAACTTCTCGGCAATAAGGTGAACGTCACTTCCAAGTGCCATATATTTGTTCGGTTCAACTTCAATTTCATCTATATATTGAAATTTAAACTCAAGGGGGCATTTGAGATAGGTATTCACTTTTGATTTGGATAATTTCATATGAATATATTGGTTAATTGAATTTAAATACTTTTTAATAGTTAAAAGGTCATAATTATATCCAATGAATTCCAATAAGAGAATATTCTATTATGATTTTTTAAGGGCAATAGCAATAATTCTGGTTATTCTTGTCCATGTTGACGGCATTATAGGTTATGGATTTGACAGTCTAAAACATGCAATTCCAGGATTGTTGACAGCAACCACATGGCCGGCCGTTCCAATATTTCTCATGCTATCTGGAGCATTGCTTTTAAACAGGTCTTATACATTATCCGAATTTTTCAAAAAGAGATTTACAAGAATCCTATACCCGTTCATATTTTGGGTACTTGTAACTGGTCTAATCGGATTTTTATCTTTCAGCTGGTCTGGTGAAGAAACATTGAAGGTTATTTTTGGTTTGATTTCACCTTTCTGGTATATATGGATGTTAATTGGAATTTATCTCTTTATTCCAATAATTAATTCGTTTTTAAAGGAATATGGTCTTAGGGGTTTTGAATTTTTTCTATTGGTCTGGGCAGTGACAATCCTTCTCGTTACAATTAAAATTCCTCTATTAGGTGGAATAAATCTACATTATTTTGCAGGATATATGGGTTTTGTAGTGCTTGGATACTATCTTGACAATAAGCAATTCAATTTATCGGACAGAAGCATGTTTTATGCAGGTTTTCTGTTATTGATTTTATCAACAGTCTTTCGTATGTATGTCTTCAGATTTGAGCTTGACTTATACAGTGATTATAATCTGTTGTTTACTACAATTGCTCAAAGTGTAGGATTGTTTTTGACAGTCAGGTATTTGGATAAGATAGCTATAGAAAATGATAACATCTATTCCAAAATTAAAAACAATATCGTTGGAAAAGCCATTTTAAGCATTAGCCTTTGCAGCTATGGAATGTATTTGGTTCATTATATTATAATAGAAGGTTTTGTATTTTTAAACATCTACTCATTAAAATTGCTGCCGGTAATTTTGATAATTACCGTTTTGGCTTCATGGGTCATTATATTTGCATTCAGCAAAATCCCATATTTAAAAAAGGTTTCTGGTGTAACTTAAATTTAAATAATTAATTAGATAAATAATAATACAATTGAACAATCGGAGAGTAGTTTAAATGAAAATTATAGCACTTCAAGCAAGCCCTCGTAAAGGCGGAAACTGTGACGTATTGATGGATGAAATGATTAAAGGTATTGAAGAAAACGGCGGAGAAGTAGTAAAATACTACCTAGAAGGCTGTAAAATCGCACCATGTAAAGCATGCATGTACTGTGCTGAAAACCCTGAATGCGTAAGGGCAGATGACGGAAACAAAATATTGGATGATCTTGTCGCAGCTGATGGCGTAATCTTTGCAACACCAATCTATTACGGTCAGATGTCAGCACAGGGAAAACTAATAATTGACAGATTCTACAGTATCGGTCAAAACCCTGATAAAAGCCTATCTGGAAAAGCAGCATTGATATTTACTGAAAACCAACCTGAAGGAACATATGCTGATTACATTGAACTTACAAAATTCTCACCATTTACATTCATGGGATATGATGTAATAGGTCATGTTGATGCAGGTTCAGCAGGTCCTGCAGGTATCGTTGCTGAAGAGCAGGAAGACAAATTAAAAGAAGCTTACGAATTAGGTTTGAAATTCTAAACCTAATTTTTTTTAAATAATTAATTGTTGTTAAAAACAACATTTTGGAGATTATAAGATGAATCAGTTTCAAATTACAACAGAATGGGACAAAGTATTTGAAAAAAGCGAAAAAGTAGATCACAAAAAAGTAACATTTAAAAACAGGTATGGAATATTGCTTGTCGCTGATTTGTACAAGCCAAAAGGAGTCAGTGAGAAATTACCAGCTATTGCATGTGCAGGTCCGTTCGGAGCAGTTAAAGAGCAGGTTTCAGGACTATATGCACAGACATTAGCTGAAATGGGATTTTTAACAATAGCATTTGATCCTTCATTTACCGGTGAAAGTGCCGGCCAACCTCGTGCAATGGCATCACCTGACATCAACACAGAAGATTTTCAGGCTGCAGTAGACTATCTTGTAACATCACCTGAAGTTGACGGTGAGCGAGTCGGAATCTGCGGAATCTGCGGTTGGGGAGGAATGGCTTTAAATGCTGCAAGTTTGGATACACGTATCAAGGCAACAGTAACATCCACAATGTATAACATGACACGTGTAACCGCAAAAGGATATTATGATGAAGCAGACAACGAGCAAGCAAGATATGAGATGAAAGTCGCATTAAATAACCAGAGAACAGAAGACTTTAAAGCAGGTGAATATGCGAAGGCAGGTGGAGTTGTAAAAGAGATAACTGAGGATATGCCTCAGTTTGTAAAGGACTATCATGACTTCTATATTAAAGATTTAGGTTATCATCCACGTTCAGTCGGTTCAAATGATGGTTGGAATGTGATTGGATGCATGTCATTTATATCACAGCCCATTATTGCGTATTCCGATGAGATTAAAACACCTGTTTTGATGATTCACGGTGAAAATGCTCATTCAAGATACTTCTCAGAGGATGAATTTGCAAAATTAAAAGGTGACAATAAAAAACTGATGATAATACCAGATGCAAATCACACAGATTTATATTACAAAACTGATATAATACCATTTGAGGAAATTGCTGAGTTTTTTAAAGAAAACTTGTAGTTACTTTTAAAGTAACTATCTTTTAATTTTAAAGGATGTAAATATGGGTTTAGGTTCACTTTTCAAGCGAAACAAAAAGGAAAAGCAAGAGGAAGTTGTTGAATCACACATTGACATTAACACAGCCGACTGTGGGGGATGTGAGAAATGTTCAATAGCATGTCCAAACAATGTTTTAATAATTATTGAAGGTGTTTCTACAGTTCGTGACCCTCAGGTCTGTAAAAGCTGTAAAGTATGTATGGCAATTTGTCCTAATGACTGCATAACAGTTAACTGATGTTTTCACAGATATTGTCAATGAAACTTCTGTTTTCCAGTTTTATTATTTTTGTAATCTTTTCAGACTTTCTGATGCGGATAATATCACCGCTAAAAACTTCAATTGGCTTGCCATCATATAATACATAAGAAGTGGTATTTTCTCTAAGTTCTGTTATTTTGATTTCAACAACAGAATCATCTGATAAAATAATGCTTCTGTTGATTACTGTATGTGGCGCAATCGGTGTTAATGTGATGATGTGTGCTGTTGGATCAACAATAGGGCCTCCGCAGGAGAGATTATATGCGGTTGAGCCTGTTGGAGTGCAGACCAGAATCCCGTCAGCAGTATATGAATTGATTAATTTACCATTGATTATAGCATCAAATCTTACTACACCAAATGAATTTTTAG
>CAZOYH010000142.1:0-4171 GCA_964583995.1 uncultured Methanobrevibacter sp. | reverse complement strand
AAAAAGGCCACATAACCCTAAAAGTCAGTGACCTATTACACTAATGCAATCATAAAAAATTAATTTTCAGCTAAATACTGATCAATAGGAACAAACTCAACCAAATCACGATTTTCATCCCTATATTCAATACCCTCAATTAGCTGCTTAAATTGAGGATAATCCTTAATAAATTGAACCATTATATCAGTTTCAACATTAATAAAAAATTCACTTTCACATAATCTCCTCTTTTTATGCCTAAGCTGATACATTTTTTGAAGAAGATCAGGTCGATGATTTAAAAAATCACTTCTTTCTTTTTTGTAAAATGGATCATGATAATATATTGTTGCCATGATATCATCAGGGATAGCATCCTCAAAGATTATCAATTCAGCTTGCATAGCTGACGGTAAATTTTTAATTAAATCTAAATTTAATTTAGTTAATCTAACATGTTCCATAAAACATATCTCCAATAGATAATTATATATAATTTAGATCTTACGATATAAATAACTTATGATTTAATCCATATCTTTTTCTTACTTCCAACATCCTCAACAAAATCCAAATGAAGTTTGAAACGAATGTTAAGATAGGAATTATTCAAAACAAAGATATTAAAAAACGAGCAAAAAATATAAATAGTTATGTGGAATGCTATCTATCCACATTAACTATTTTAGTTTGAATTTAGCCATTAACTTTTCATAACCTAAAGAAATGTTGCTAAGCCGCATTATACCATCATTTGGATATTTTAGGAATAATTTAAATTGATGGAAGTAAAAAAATTATCAGAAAAATCAAGAGCAAAATAGATATGATGAAAAATTATTCTCATTCATATATTCTTAATGATTGGTTTGCCAATTCATATAGTACTTCTCTGAATTTATTTATATCTTCATCATCAGTATTT
This sequence comes from uncultured Methanobrevibacter sp., assembly GCA_964583995.1. Lineage (GTDB taxonomy): Archaea > Methanobacteriota > Methanobacteria > Methanobacteriales > Methanobacteriaceae > Methanocatella. The sequence goes on along the minus strand of CAZOYH010000142.1, from coordinate 3,264 downwards.
TGATAAATGAAGTTTTCCCAATCCTTTAAAAGATTTATTAAGCTTGAAGATATTTCTTTTCCTTTATCCGTAAGTGAGATCAGTCGTCTGCGTTTATTTTTTTCATCGATTTGTCTTTTAACAAATCCATTCTTTTCCAGTTTTTTTAAAGATCTTGCAATGTTTGCTTCGGACACGTAAAAATGATTGGCAATGTCTTTTTGTTTTACATTCTCATGTTTAGAGATATATAACAGGAAAGGAAGGTCTGCGGGGTTTATATCAAAATCCTGAATTTGATTTTCAATGAATCTAATCTGGCCTTTTGATATGATATTGAGTAAAATAAAAAGGGAGATGTTATTTAAATCTGAATATCTTTCGTTTAGGTAGTTCATGATAATATATTTGGTAATTAAAAAATATAAAGATATTAAATCTCTATATTTTCCGCTTCTTTTAGAGCGTCTTCAATGCCTACTCCTTTGAATGTTGCGCCTCTTGCAATGATTGTTTTTACTACTTCCATTCCCATGCGCTGGAACGGAACGAATTTGACAGTCTCAATATATGAATCAAATACGTCACCTGGATGGCCGTGTGTAAATACCAGTATTGCTTTTTTACCTTCCATGGATTTATTTGGATTTTTTGCGATTTGATACAATCTGTCAATGAGTGTTTTTGCCTGTGCTGAGACCTGGCCATAATAGATTGGTGATGCAAATATTATGCGATCGGATTCCTGCATTTCATCAATGATTTTTCTTATGTCATCATCTTTTACGCAGTCCCCCTTTTCACATGCATCGCATGCATTGCAGTATTGTATGTCCAGTTTGTTCAGATAATACTTGTTTACTTCGCCGTCTAAGTTTTCAGCGATTTTTGAAACAATCTGGTCACAGTTTCCATTTATTCTTGGGTTAGCTATTATTGCAGTGGTTTTCATAATATCAATCTCCATAATATGATTTTAGTATATAAAAAACTTAACTTGTTAAGTAAATATTTGGGTGTTCCAATATATAAACATATCCTCAAAACAATTATCTTGTGGAATACCACAATCCCCATTAACTCTTTGGCTTTGGTTTTTATTAGCTATTTTTTCATAAGCATCAGTGAATGCTACAACACAGCCATCATAGATTGCTTCATGGATATGCAGTTATGTTTAAAGAAAATCTTAGATGAGAATTATTCAAAACCTACTTTCAAAGCTTATTTAACAATTTCATTAATTGTTCTTAAATCATCACACTGAATCATTATGAGTTTATTGTCCTTAACATAGTTGAAATAATACCTCTGATGAATATTTTTTACAGGCCCCGAATAAGTTTCAACAGATTCATTTTTAAAAATACCATCAATACCATTTATCGAAATATTTTCATAAGAACCGTCATTTAAATTATTTAAATCATCAAATGTGATGTTGCTTCCTTTAAAATTAAATACTTGAATATCCAAGAGTAAAATATCATTTTGATGGAACGTTCTTTGTTCTTTAGTTGAGTTATGATTTAAAATTTTAGTAACCTCTCTAAAATTAGATGAGTTTTCATCTTCAATAAAACCCCAGGATATTGTAAATGGAACACCATTAATATCAACTTCCCTTGGTTCAGGAAGATGATATTTACTCCCTCCTGGAACTGGATTCTCGGAATAATATGAAAAAAGCACAATTAAACTAATTAAAAAGAAAGATATTGCGAATATTGTATTCTTTTGCATATTTGGGCTCCATCAAATTAAATATATTTAATATATTGTTTTAATGACAAATACATTTTTTGTTTAAAGTGATCTTAGATGGGAATAATTCAAAACATGAAAGATAATGAATAGGAAGCTATTGGCAAGTTTGATAATGAAATGAAAAAGTTATTGTAGTCACTTCATAAAATTGCTTTCAGTTTGAAATATTGCTTTAAGCTTGAAATATTTATTTAACCTCGTAAAATTATTATTTTAAAAAACAGAATGATTTTTATACTTTATTATTTAATATAAGATTATGAATTTGGCTAAACTTAAAAAAAGTTATTTTTTGATAATGCAATTTTTACTTTCCATTGTATCATTGGAAAGTTTTAAAGAATTATTTAACGATAAACATGGAGGATTGGTTTTACCTATTTCAGGTAGTGCATATAATGATGAAGATTTCTTAGAATATCAAAGGTTGGAAGTTGATTGGACGATTAAACCAGTTAATCCTAATGTTTTGCCTTCTGATTTTTGTGATGATGCATGCAAGTTAGTTGATGAGTTTAAACGAAAAACTGTAAACGAAAATGTTGAATGGATGTTGTACTTTGATTACAAAACTGGTGAGGTAATATACTGCTGGAAAGGCAGGGAAGGAAAAAGTGGGGGAAATTATGAAAAAATTCATTTTAATGGTCGAGACATAGCCTCGATTCACTCCCATCCTAATGGTTACTATTCATTTCCATCTCCAGAAAATTTTGACATATTGGAAAATGCATTTGAAGATTATGAGATTATAACATCCAATATTGCAATCTGGATTGTCGAATTTAAAGGAAAAGTTGAAAAGGAAATAAGATCCACTTATCAAAATGAACTAAGATTTAAGATTGATAAAATTAAACAGGAAGTTGAATTGTCTTACAGTGATGCCAATTATATTAATTTAATGGTTGAAAAATTTGTAGGTAATTATTTTTTAAGTGAATGTGATAAATATATTAATGATATTAGTTTGATTTTCGTTAAAATAGGTGATTAAAATGTCTGATGAATCTAATGATATTGGCCATGCGTACAAATGTTGTGGGATTCCAATGTATCCCCAACCATATTTAAGTCATGATGAAATTATTAAGGGATTAACAGAAGAAGAGATTTCAAAATATACAAAAGAAGTTGAGGAGTTCTTGAAAAAAGAAGGATTGAATGTCAGATAATGGAATAACGGATATGATTAATTGGCACACTTCATATATTGTTCAATCCATTTATATCTTTTGTTTAAAAGTCATTTTTATATTTCAAATAAAATCAAAATTAAATTCCAAATATTAAAAAATGAATCATAAAGGCGGGATATCTTTGAAAATACTTGATAAAATACTCAAACCAAAATGGCAGCACAAAGACCCGAAAGTAAGGCTTGAAGCAGTTAAAAATCTAAACGATGAAGAAAAACTTGAAAAAGTTGCAACAGCTGATTTGGATGAAAATATTGCTATAATAGCAGTTGAACGAATTAGAAATGATGAAATCTTAAAAAATATTGTGGAAAATTCA
>CAZOYH010000141.1:0-4211 GCA_964583995.1 uncultured Methanobrevibacter sp. | reverse complement strand
CAACAATTCGAGAAATGCTAACATTCATGAAGAAAGAGTCCAACACTATAATAAATGAAGCACAAGCCACAACTATTAACGGAAACCAAGAATATTCGTTAGCCTTTTCATTCATACTTATTAATCCTCCAAAAAATTAATTTTAAAAAATATTTTTACATGCTAACTTTTAAACATGAACTTAATTTTATATTTGCTTTCCAAACGATTAAATTTTTGGATTGGATTTTTATTATAATAATGCAAGAATACCGCAATTCTCTGTAAGATTGATTTTCAATGCATTCTGATGAACTTTTAATATCAAAGGCTTAAACTAATAGCTACATCATTCTAGTTTGAGCATCAAGGCTCGCTAACTTCTCTTACAACATCATCATCTTTAACTTTCCCCAGAGCAAAGGTGAATCGGGATTATGCAACTTCTGATTCATTTTGGCCAAGTTCATGTTAGTGTTGGCATAACAATAATTGCTTGTCATCAATTGTTTATAAATAATTTCAGCATCTTACCCTCAACTTTTCCAATAATACTCAAGTAGTTACCTTTGCATCATTAGTTGGTTCAGGTTATGTCAGTGATTATAGTAGATGTTCAGGATTTGTATTTCCACCATCCCAGTTTCACCCAGTATAGATGAAAATATTTAATTATCATGATTTCTAAAAAAAGTAGTGTAGAGAGAACATAAGTATGACAACTTTCGCATGCCCTTTCATATAACTACCTCAATTGTTTTAATTAATAATAGTTTACTTTTTAAATTATAAATAGTTATTTTATTAAAAATTACTTGATAGGATTAAAATTATTTAAGTTATTTCAACTTTTAAAGGAAATTATTTTTTCAAATTGGATTTCAAAACTGATTTTATCAAAAAATTCAAATCACACAAGTTTTTGAAAGAGACAATCATTCACTTAAAATCCTTTTACCCAAAGCCAGGGCTTTAAAGCATCAGAATGTAAATTCCAATATCCAATTACACGCATTATTGATAATTTCAGCAGTTCAAATGGATTTTAATATTGTTCTTTATCTTTTCACGGTCATCCTGTTTAATTTCGAAACTGTTGTCAATTGCAAAAGCTGATATTTCATAAATCACCCTGTTCAGTCCCTTTCCCTTTTCTGTAAGGTAGTATCTTGTCGAATTGCTTTCATCATCACTTACCTTTTTTACTATTCCGTTTTCCTGAAGTTCCTTAAGCAATCTTGAAAGGGTCTTGTTATCCAAATCCGGTTTGTTCTGCTTGAATTCGGCAAATCTTGTTCTGTTGAAAAACATTTCATGAATTATCTGCAGTGCCCACTTCCTGCTTATAAGTTTCATAGTCGATTCTATTATCTCTCCTGGACATTCATACTCTTCACTGTAACGTGACATTTTCCAATAGCCTCCTTACTATAATATTTACTCTTCAGTATAATTATAATGTGCCGGTGGCATTTTTGCCACATTCCGCTTTAAGTAAAATAACAGATAAAGATTAACAACAGGTGATTGATAATGAGCGATATAGAAAAGGTATTTGAATTTTTAGATAAAGCAGGAATCTTTTATTTGTGCACAGTTAAGGACAACAGGCCAAAATCCAGACCCTTCAACTTCAAGATGCTTGACAACGGCCAGATTTACTTTGGAACAGGCACATTCAAGGAAGTGTATAAGCAGATTGTTGAAAATCCCTATGTTGAGATTGTCTCAACCGATGATCCGAAGTTCATCAGATACTACGGCAAAGTCGTTTTTGACGATGATGAGGAACTGGTTGAAAAGGCCTTTGAAAAGATGCCGTTCATGAGACAGATTTATAATGAAGAGACAGGCCTCAAGCTGAGGATGTTCCACCTGGAGGATGCGACATGCGAGTTCAGAAACAAGTCATCAGTTGAACCCGATGAGGTTATTAACCTATAAGATACATAACAATAAATCATGAAAACAGACAGATTCGAAACTTTCCTTGATGCAATCCTTGCAATAATTATTACAGTTCTTGTTTTGAAACTGGCTCAGCCAAGTGGGGCGAGCCTGAGTGCAATCTTTGCATTGAGGACAGATTATTTGACCTATTTTTTAAGCTTCCTTATCATATTCAACGTCTGGTATCACAACCATAACCTGTTCCAGATAGTTGATGAGATTGACAACAGGGTTATTGAGATTTATGCATTTTTCATTTTCGTGCTGTCTCTTCTGCCTTACTTTGCAAGCTGGCTTGGAAGGGACCTCTACTGCCTTCCGGCCGAGATATGCTACGGATTGATTTTTGTTATAATAAACATTTTATACATATATTCCATAAGAGCCGTTTTTAAAAGCGACAGATACAACCAAAAGCTGAGAGAGATTGATTACAATCCTGTAAGCCTTTATCTTCCATTGGCCGTAATCCTGATAGGATTTGCCATATCAATGATGGGCTTCACTCCGGGAATCTATATTTCATGTCTTGTTTCAGTCGCATGCTGGATGGTATTGTCAAAATCAAAAAGAAAGGATGTTGAAATGGACAGCGGGCGCTTTGAGGCACTGGTGGATGCCATCGTTGCAATCATACTGACTGTCATAGTCCTTGAGATTTCAATGGTTTCTACAAATACCTGGCAGGGGCTTTTTGACCTTAAGCTGGAATTCATCGCCTATGCAATAAGCTTCATAGTCTGTTTCAGCTACTGGAACATAAACAACAATACGTTCAGCCTTGTGAATAAGATAAATTCACAGGTTATATGGTCAGTTGCAGCATCACTCTTTTTCCTGTCACTGATTCCATATCTGACAATATTCGTTTCACAGAATTTCACTTCTCTTCTGGCCCAGTCAGCATACGGAATCGTGTTTCTCATAATCATGCTGCTGTCTCCTCTCAGGTCATATGTCCTGATGAAGGCTGACCCGGACAACGAGGCTCTTCAAAGGATAGCCGGCAACTATGCCCCAATCATCATAAATGTTTTGATTGTTCTTCTCGGATTTGCAATAGCTTTTGCTTTCTATCCTCCTGCAATCATATTTTCATGTCTTTTGGCGATTGCTGTTGTGAAAATCTACATGAGGCTGTGGTTTGAATGAACCTGATAAAAGAAGCTTATAGCCATATTGATGAATGCGACAGCATCCTGATTGGTGCAGGCGCAGGCCTGTCCGCTGCGGCAGGTTTGGATGTTGGAATAAATGCAGTGCACAAGGTAATGCCAGAATATGAAAGGGAATACGGAATTACTGACATGTATCGGGGTTCGTTTTATCCGTTTGCTTCAATCAATGAAAGCCTTGCGTACTGGTCAAAGGCTTTTTACTACTGGAGATATCAGGTTGAGGTTTTCCAGGTGTACAGGGATTTGCTGGAACTTGTTGGGGATAGGAACTATTTTGTGATTACTACAAACGGTGACGGACAGTTCATGCGCTCAGATTTTGACCGCAAAAGACTTTTTTTAGTTCAGGGAGATCATGGGGAGTTTGCCTGCAGCAGGTCATGCTGCGATGAAACATATGATGCAAAGCCCATTTTCGAATCAATGATAAAACATACTGTTGACTTTAAGGTTCCCGACGAATACATTCCAAGATGTCCGCATTGCGGAGGCATTCTCATGATGCGCCAGAGAAGCGGTGTCAAAAACCTTGAAATTAAACCGTACCTTGAAGAAAGGCAGAGATATGTGGATTTTCTAAACGATGCCGATGATTGCGTATTGCTTGAGCTGGGAGTCGGATTTGACACTCCCATCCATATCAAATATCCCTTCTGGCAGATGTGTCTTGAAAACGGATGAAAATACATTTCAGTTAATTTGGACAAAGCGAACTTCCCACAGGAGATTTCAGACAATACCATTTATCTGCAACGTCAGATTGATGAAGTGATAAGTGAATGGTTGGACTTGAAGCGCTAAACTTCAACACCTCATTCAGTAAGATTCTTTCACCCACAGGTTTTCAGTTTCAAAGTTACTTATATAATTCTTAGATTCCATCACATTAAAAGTAAGTTATAAATAACTATTATTTTGCATCAAAAATACATTTCAAACAGGATTAGTCATAACTAATTACTCCACTTTCTGGACAATGCGTTATCATTGAATACTGTTTTTTCTTGGCATTCTGTTACTTCACTTATATTTTCCTGGAAAAATTTCAGGCAATAATCTTTTTTCGGACTGAAGTTGTCACAGTTCAAGTGAATGTTTTCTTTG
>CAZOYH010000140.1:2129-4226 GCA_964583995.1 uncultured Methanobrevibacter sp. | reverse complement strand
AAAGTACACCCAAACCGGCAATTCATCCACGACTTAAAAGAAGTCATGATATTCTTGCAATTTTAAGATAAATACTTTCTCCGAAACTGTAAGAAAAGTATATATAAAATTTAAAGAAAATAGTTATATGGAGGATTTTAATGAAATTAAATACAAAAATTTTACTTTTAATAACATTGGTATTTGTCGCTAGTGTTGGAATAGCTGTAGCAGAAGATGCAACAGTATCCCCATATACTTTCACAATACCTGACGGATATACAGTTGCAACTACAACTGATACTACTTGTGCAATGCAAAAAGACGCTGCTCATGCAGTAAGTTTTGCAACTGAAGTTAGTGATGACCTTGAATCAGCAAAACAAACTCTTATTGAACAAGGCCAAGCACTACTAGATGAACAAGAAATAAAATATAATGATATGGACATAACTCTTCAAGCATTTTCTGCAGACAAAGATGGAACCACCTTATATTCCTATAATTATATAATGTTATCTGAAAGCGGTAATTTTGTAGTTACTGTTGTAACTGACGATCCTAACTTCAATAGCGATTTAAATAGTGCTAATGCTGAAGACAATCCTGCAGTAACTATTTTTAATACAATACAAGTTAATAATTAACTTGTTTTTCTTTTTTATAATAATATTCAACTAAATATTAATTATAAAACATTAGGTGATAAAATGAAAGTCGCAATAATCGAAACTGATAAAGGGAATATTGAACTTGAATTATTCCCAAACGAAGCACCGGGAACTGTAGCTAACTTCGAAAAACTAATCAAAGAAGGATTTTACGACGGATTAACTTTCCACAGAGTAATTCCTAACTTTGTAATTCAAGGCGGATGTCCTATTGGAAACGGAACCGGCGGACCGGGTTACACTATCAAATGTGAAACTGAAGGAAACCCACATAAACACGGTACTGGTGCATTATCCATGGCACACGCAGGTAAAGACACCGGTGGAAGCCAATTCTTTATTACACACTCACCACAACCACACTTAGATGGTGTTCACACCGTATTCGGCCAAGTTATCAAAGGCCAAGACGTTGTAAATGCTATCCGCCAAGGTGACAAAATGAATAAAGTCACCGTTGAAGAAAGATAAGTGATTATCTTTCGAATTTTTTCTTTTTTTTGTATTTTTACATGCTAAATTTGAAATGAACAAAAAGTTGTATGGATTCGTAAAATTTCACTCATTTAAAACTGCTTATTTTAAATATTAAGATAGAAATATCATTAACTAACCAAATTAAGATGATATTGTTCTAGAATAAAATGTTTTCACAAACCCACAACAATATTTATTGGGCATTAAAATGATTTATTTACACTATAAAGTAAATATTGTATTGAATAAATAAAAATAAAGCCTTAAAAAAGTGTAAAATTTATATACTAAGTTTTACATACTATAATTAAGATTTAACTGAAGTACAGGAGGTTTGTATTATGCAACGAAACTACTCACAAAGATTTCAAATGCAAATTCCTCAAGAACATATCTACACGGGTCTTGAAATGATGGGAAATTTCGATGCTGAATTTGAAAAACTGTCAAAAAACTATACAGTTCAAAATGGGGCAAAAGTGAAAAATTTTATCAAACAGCACGAAAATATTTTAGAATTCATCCATGAACTGACACCTTTAATAAATGATTATTTTCCAAATTATCAAAAAATCATTGAATTTTGCGAAGATCCTGAATTTAGTGATTTAGACTTTGTAATGATTTACATTGAAAGTTCAGCATATGAACAAGATAAAGAAATACTTGATAAATTTAAAAATGAACCAGTTTACATGTCTAAATTCTCAAAAAACATTAATGGACTGCTATGTGTAGAGTTGTGGTAATATGAGCTTCGATTTTAAAAAATATTACGATGTTGGAACACATCTAAAAAATCATTCAAATGCTGAAGAATATCAGCGCTCCTCAATCAGCAGATACTATTATTCCGTTTTTCATCCATTAAAAGATTATTATGAAAAATCTTTTAGACGAGTATTATCTTCACAAGATAGTCATAAAAAACTAATTGAAGAATTAGAAAATTCCCTCTTCAAAGAAGAGA
>CAZOYH010000140.1:0-2029 GCA_964583995.1 uncultured Methanobrevibacter sp. | reverse complement strand
TAGAAAAATCAAAGTTAAAGATTCTAAAGACAAAGCTGATGAAATATTGTCCCAATTAAATTATCTAATCAAACATCCTTTAAGGATGATAAAAAAATAATTTAAGATACAATATCTATTCCAATTTAATACTGAATACTGATAAACTCAAAAAAATGTTTTCACAAACCTACAACAATATTGATTCCATCTTAAAATAATTCATTTACACCATAAAGTAAATATTGTATTGAATAAATAAAAATAAAGCCTTAAAAAAGTGCAAAATTTATATACTAAGTTTTACATACTATAATTAATATTTAACAGAATTATAGGAGGTTCGTATGATGCAACAAAACTACTCACAAAGACTTCAAATGCAAATTCCACAAGAAAACATCTACACAGGATTTAAAACAATGCAAGAAGATGAATTTACTGAATTTATTGAAAAACATTTTGAATTCCCTTCCAATAACTCTTATGAAATAAACCTATTCATTAATGATGATGCCGAAATGAAAAAGATAATCTATGATTTACCTGAAATCATTCCATCACAGCTAACATGCTCAAGAATTTCGCTAGATTTTATGAAAGAAACAGATTCAAGTGAAAAAATACTAGAAATAGTTGTTTATTCTACTTCAGATGAAGAAACATTACTTCAAAAAGAAGATGAAATTAGTGATTGGATTATTGACAATTATCCTAAGCCAACAATTGAATACATTATTTTGGTGAAATTTGATAGTAAAAATGACTATAAACTTAAAGAATTTCTAAATAAACATTTTAAATTTTCTTCAGATAATTTTAATGATATTAAAAATTTTATTAATGATGATTATGAATTAGAAAAAATAATTTACGGATTGCCCGGAATAATTTCCAAAGAATTTCCACACAGCCCAGTACAACTGGATTTTAATAAATTTTCAAGCGAAAATATTTTGGAAATTGTTATTAAAACACCATTTGACGGTAAAACAACAAGTGATAAGAAAGACATTATTCTTAATGAGATTTTCACCAAATATTCAAAAACAACAAATGAATATTTCATATCAATGGAGTTTTAAAAATGACCAAAAATGAAAAATTTGACTGGTATGATTATTATTTACTTGCAGAATCATTCAAAACTGATAATCCTGCAAAATTAAGAACTGGAATTAACAGATATTATTACAGTAGCTTTTTAGAATCACGAGACTATCTTATTGAAAACAAAATATTTTTAAATAAAGACAGCAAAAAGAATATGAATTCTGAAGGCTCAATAGTGCATGAAGAAACACGAAACATATTTAAAAATCACAATTCCCTAAATATTTCACGAAAAGGTGAAATAATTGCAAGTGAATTACTTGAATTACGAAAATATAGGAATTTAGTTGATTACGATGCTGAAAACCCAAAGAATATTAAATTTGCTTATGAATACTGCAAAGCAAGAGCAAAAATTGTTCTAAAGATACTTGAAGAGTTAAATTAATTACTTACATTATTAGATTTAACTCCCACAAGTGAAGCAAATACAGACAATATGCACAACACCACACAAATAATACATGTTATCTGACAGCTGGACACCAGTAAAGGATAGTATTTCTCCACGATAGGCACATTGCCCATCACAAATGCAAATACCAGTGTCAGTATTCCCATACTCATTGCCTGGCCAACGGTACGCATTGTTGCAACTGCCGCTGAAGCTACAGAGGTGTCTTTTGGCGGTACTGATCCCATAATGACATTTGTGTTTGGTGGTGAGAACAGTCCAAAACCGATACCATAGATAACCATTGCCACGACTAAAAATTCAAGTGAAGTTCCGCTGTCCAAAAATGAGAATAAAATTAGAGATACAGTTCCAAGACCCATTCCAATAGCTGCCAGTATTTGTGGAACATACCTATCAGACAGTCTTCCTGCAATTGGAGCTAAAACTACCTGACATATCGGTGCCACCAGAAGGATAATGCCTGCAGTCTGTGAATCAAAGCCTTTTATGTACTGCAGGTGATAATTTAGGATTGTAACT
>CAZOYH010000139.1:0-4245 GCA_964583995.1 uncultured Methanobrevibacter sp. | reverse complement strand
TTGAATACGAAGGATTTTACAGAAGAGGATTTTTTGTAAGCAAAAAAAGATATGCAGTCATTGAAGATGGGGAAATTATTGCAAAAGGTCTTGAACTTGTCAGAAGAGATTGGGCGCCGATTGTTAAGCAAACTCAGGAAGCGGTTTTAATGGCAATATTAAGTGAAGGAGATTCTGATAAAGCCATTAAGGAAGTCAAAAAAGCATTTAAACGCATTAAAAAAGGTGAAGTTGAAAGAAAAGAACTTATAATTCACACCCAAATAACCAAACCATTAAACCAATACAAGCAAGTCGGACCTCATGTTGTTGCAGCCCAAAGAATCGAAGAGCACGGCATAAAAGTATCCCGAGGAAGCATAATCCAATATATAATCGTTAAAGGAAAAGGGTCAATCAGCCAACGGGCAATTCCATATGATTACAGTGAAGGTTATGAATATGACAAGGACTACTACATCAACAACCAGCTGATTCCGGCAATCGAGAGAATTATGTATTCATTCGGATACACTAAAAAAGACCTGGAAGACATGTCCCGCGGTGAAGTCCAACAAAGTTTGGATGCATTTTTCTGAAAATATTTAAATAATTTTAAAAATATATTAAACATCATATGAATACTGATAATGAACGTGTTGTTTTCTTTGATATAGACGGCACATTGCTCGACACATCTGATTTTGCCGAAACCGCAAGAAAAGCAGCAATAGGATTAATGGTGGATAACGGACTTCCTCTCGATAAAGACGAAGCATACGGCGTTTTAAAAACAATTATCCGTGAAAAAGGATCCAATTATGGAAAACACTTTAATGTACTGACACAGGTAGTTTTAGGTCATGAAGACCCAATGCTCGTAGCACTTGGAATGATAACATACCACAATGTTAAAATGGCTCTTTTAAGACCATTTCCAGAAACATTAAACACATTAATCTATCTTAAAAGTCAGGGTTATCGTTTGGCAGTTATATCCAATGGAATTACCATCAAACAATGGGAAAAACTTGTTAGAATTAACATACACTCATTTTTTGATGCAGTGATAACATCAGAAGAAGTGGGAAAAGAAAAACCAAATAAATTAATCTATGATGTTGCACTTAGAAAAATGAAAGGAAATCCTGAAAAATCCGTTATGATTGGAAATAAATTCAAAGCAGATGCATTAGGTGCAGTAAATGCAGGACTAAGCGCAATCCTTATCAATTCTGATATAACTGAAGAAGACAGAGACTATATTAAAAAGGAACAATTGGACATTCATGTTCTTGATGATATTGGGGATGTAAGAACCATATTATAAATCAAGTTCCAATGTTACAGGACAGTGATCTGAACCATATACATCACTTAAAATTTCAGCTGATTTTACTTTTTCTTTTATTTCTTCATTTACATAAAAATAGTCCAGTCTCCAGCCGGCATTTCTCTCACGAGCCTTAGTACGGTAACTCCACCATGTAAAGTTGTTTTCACCTTCATCAAACATTCTAAAAGTATCAACAAAACCTGCACTTTCAAGTTCATCAAGCCACGCACGCTCTTCCGGCAAATATCCTGATTTTCCTTCGCAGTTTTTAGGATTGTAAACATCGATTGGATTGTGGGCAATATTATAATCCCCAGTAATAACGAGATTTTTTCCTTGGTTTTTAAGCTCAACCAACTGTTCTAAAAGGGCATTGCAGAAATCAACTTTAAAATCAAGTCTTTTAGCTTCCATACCACTGTTTGGAAAATAAATGTTAAAAAGAATAAATTCAGGATATTCAACTCTTAAGACCCTTCCTTCACGGTCAAGTTCATCAACACCCAACCCTCTTGTGACTTCAACAGGTTCTATTTTTGAATATGTTCCAACACCACTGTATCCTTTCTTTTCCGCTTCATTAAAATGATGAGTAAACCCATCAACATCAATTAGCTTTTTTGGAATTTTATCTTCACTTGCCCTTACCTCCTGAAAGTTAATTATGTCTGCATCAGTATTGCTAAACCAGTCCCAAAATTCATCCTTTTTAGAAACTGCTCTTATCCCATTAACATTCCAGGAAACAAGTTTAATTGACATTATAATTTAACTCCATTGGAAATAGGCAATTCACGAAGCCATTTGATATCACTTTTGTAAAGCATACGGATATCTTCAACATCATATCTAATCATAGCAAGTCTTTCAATACCTAAACCGAATGCTAATGCCGGTTTATCAATACCAAGAGGTTTTAAAACTTCTGGTCTAAACATTCCAGCACCACCAAGCTCAATCCAGCTTTCCTTTTCTTCCAAATAGATTTCGGTTTCGGTAGACAGATAAGTATAAGGGAAGTAAGCCGGCCTGAATCTAACTTCAAAACCTAATTTCTTATAAAACTCTTTTAATGTTCCTAAAAGGTTTTGATAGCTAATTCCTTCATCACATACAAGACCTTCAACCTGATGGAATTCAGGCAGGTGTTTATAGTCAAAAGTTTCTCTTCTAAATACTCTTCCAACAGAAAACATCTTGATTGGTGGCTCATGTTCAAACAGGTGTTTTGTAGATATTCCTGTTGTGTGTGTCCTTAAGACACTTTGGCGAGCGATGTCTTCACTCCAATCGTATTGCCAACCGATAGAACCAGTGTCTGCACCGGTTTCATGAGTTTCGGCAGTAAGTTTTACAAGTGCATCATCAGGCAAATCACAGGTTAGCGGGTTTTTCAAATAGAATGTATCCTGCATTTCACGGGCTGCGTGATCTTGTGGTTGGAAAAGAGAATCAAAGTTCCAGAATGCTGATTCGACAAATTCCCCATTGTCTTCTGAAAATCCCATATTTAAAAAGATTTCCCTGATTTCATCAATGATAACTCTTAACGGGTGTTTTTTACCAACAAATACAGTAGGTGCTTCAGCATTAATATCATAAGGACGATATTCTAGGCTTTTCCATTCTCCTTCTTTTAAATGTTGGTGTGTGAGTTGAGTAGCTTGTTGTTTTATCTCAAATCCTACTTTAAGGATTTCTTCACCTTTAGGCAATATTTTAAATGAGTGTGAGGTTTCTTTTTTTACGTTTAAAATATTTTTTCTTCCAGTGAGCTTTTTAAAACCATCCATTAAATCATCAGTGAATAACTTGACTCCATCAGCATTGGCTTTAAGATACTCCAAAACTTTTTCATCAGCACCCATTTTGGTTGCAAAATCCTTACCGAATTCAGTGATGTTGACTACACCTTTATCGATTTGCGCCCAGTTTTTACGGCGCAACCAACCAATAGCAATATTGGCTTCTTTCTTATCAAGACCTGCTTCACCAGCAATGTCTTTCATATGGATTTCTCTTTTTTCAGCCAAAACATCCAATATTTTTCTTTCAGGAAGTCCATGTTCAGCGTATTCAAGACCGTCTTCAGTTAATGAATAGGTTTCCTGAACCTCCTTATCCACTTCAATAATATCTTTGGATGCAAGAGAACCTGCTGCACTCATTACAGATTTAATGTCCATGTTGGCATTTTCAGCAATCTCTTCTGGAGTGGCCTGTCTATTGGATTCAAGCTCTTTTAAAAGTTTCTTTTCATAAATATGCAATTCACTTATGGTTTTTTTAATATCCTCACTCATTTAAACACCATACATTAAGATTAATAATATTATAATATATGTGAAAAATGATTTATAAAGATAGTTATTTTTTAAAAAAAATAGTAAAAATTTAAAAAAATTAAAAATTTGATTTTAGATAGCTTACAAAAATTGAAGCTGCAGTCAAATCAGCAGTTGTTCCAGGATTATACTTGTTTTTAAACAGATAATCATCAAACTCCTTAAGCCTGTGTGAAAAGTCAGCCTCATCCTTTAGGTTAAGCAAGTCCCTTGTCATCATGGATATTTTTAATGCCTCATCAGAGCCGTATTTTCTTGAAATCAAGGTGTCAGGAACCTGAGATAAAATTGTCAGAAATGTTAAAACGCAAGCATCATTTTGTGATTTTTCCTCTTTTAGCTCGTGATAAGTAGGATAACCAATTTCAAAAACCGCAGGCATGTCTGAGGTCATCTCACGTGCAAGCATATCCCATGGAGCTGAGATTTTTAACACATCAAACATTGTCTGATTATTTTCCCTTAATTCCTGTTTTGCACTGTCACTTGCAACATCATATTCATCCTGGTCACCCA
The DNA here is from genome assembly GCA_964583995.1 of uncultured Methanobrevibacter sp. Lineage (GTDB taxonomy): Archaea > Methanobacteriota > Methanobacteria > Methanobacteriales > Methanobacteriaceae > Methanocatella. Next base: position 69 of record CAZOYH010000139.1, on the reverse strand, counting down.
TTCCACCGGCATCAGCAATGTTGATTGCATCATACAAGTCACATGCATCGTCAACTGAGGTATTAGCCA
>CAZOYH010000138.1:0-4255 GCA_964583995.1 uncultured Methanobrevibacter sp. | reverse complement strand
CACTTTTTAACATGTTTAAAAGCACATTACATGATTTCTTGTTGATTATTACATGGTCATTGTATCCGTGAGCAAGTAATAGTTTTTTGAACTTGTTAATGAATTCCAATTCTTTTGTTCCATATGAATCTACAATGCCCTATGTTGGAGTCTATCTTATTGAAATTGACTATTTTTTCACCAAAATCATTCTTATCCCTTTTACTTGGATAAATCCTAACCTCCAAATTCATATTAACCAAATTCATAAGCAAATAAAAAACCCCATCAAAGTTTAATGCAATATATAAACTGAAAAAAATATATTTTTTTTACAAAATTTTTCAGTTGATATATTATAATTTCATATGTAATAGTATATAAACACTCACCAAGAGCATTTGTGAAGTAATCGGCAAAAGTATACCTAACTAAAAATCAACATGAAAAAATAGAGAAAAATCAGTTAAATCAAAAAAATAAAACCTAAAAATAACTATTTACAAAAGTACACCCCAACCTGCAATTCATCCCCAACTTGCAGAAGTTGGGGTGTTTTTGCATTAATTAGATAAAAACAAGGATTTGTAGATGATGATAATTACAATTTCAAAGAAAGGAAAAATAAGTGAATATGCTCATTTTGATTTGACATTCCACCATAATCGCACAACTAAAAAAAGAAAGTGAAAAAGAAGGTGAAAAAGGCATCCTAGAAGCACTATCAGAAACATTTACCGTTGACGAAATCGCCAAATTCACCCACAAAAAAAGCGAAATAATCGAAATACTAGACAGTTGATTGAACAGTGCCAATCAACTTTAAAATTTTTTAAATCAACCCAACAGCAGTCTTAATGGCTTCATCCATCTTGTCTGTGTCTTTACCCGCACCTTGCGCAAGTGTCAGACGGCCTCCACCGCCCCCGCCTAAAACTCCTGCTGCTGTTTTGATGATTTCGTTGATTTTAACTCCAGCATCAATCGCATTGTCTGAAGCTGCTCCAACGATTTTACCGTCATTGTTTCCCATGATAACAACATCTGCCTTGCCGTTGTCGGTGAAGTCTGTTGCCATTTTCTGAAGTTCCTTGAAGTCAGCTTCAATCAACTGAGATACCACTTTCAAACCGTTGATTTCATCAAACTCATCAGCCAGAGAGTTCATTTTTAAAGAAGCGATTTCTGATTTTAGCTTGTCGATTTCGTTTTTCTGTGCTTTCCATTCTGTGAAGAATCTTTCACAGGTTTTTGGAAGCTGATCGTTTTCAACCTTAAAGATTGATGATGATGTCTTTAACAGCTCAGCATCATGCTGGATTGAGTCGATTGCTGCAAGACCTGCTGAAAAGTCAATCCTTTCAACACCGTCCTGTACCCTTTCGGTTTTGTTGATTTTGATTGGTCCGACCACACCTGTTCTTAAAACGTGTGTTCCTGCACATGCCTGTACGTCAACTCCAGGGATTTTAACTACACGAATCATTTTACCCGGAACGATACCTCCTTGGTAGAGCACGAATCCGTATAATTCCTGTGCTTCGTCTCTTGTGTGGAATTTGATGTCCAAGTCAATGTTTTCCATTACGTATTCGTTGGCTAATTTCTCGATTTCGTTTAGTTCCTCTTGAGTGATACGTTTATAATGGGATAAGTCTATACGTGCTCTTGTAAGTGCGTTTTGTGAACCTGCCTGCCAGATGTGCTGGCCTAGGACTTTTCTTGCAGCTGCAATTACAAGGTGTGTTCCTGTGTGGTGGCGTGCAAGTGTGATTCTACGGTTCCAGTCAATTTCACCTATGGCTTTTTGACCTACAACATCATTTGTTATGTCTCCATCTACATGATGAAGGACAACATTGTCTATCTTTTCAGCATGTTTTATTTTAAATGAATTTCCGTTGATGGAAACTTCACCTATGTCTGAAGGTTGACCTCCTCCTTCAGGGTAGAATGCTGTTTTATCAAAGATTAAACATTGGTCTCCATCTTTTTCTATCAATCCTAAAATTTCAGCTTCAAATTCTTTTTGATAGAAATCTTCATAGAACAGTAATTCAGTTTCAGGATAGTCAACTTTAAATGATTCTTTTTTATTGGTAGTGTCCTTTTCGTGAGCCCCTGCAACCTGAGTGAAGAAATTGTCCGGAACGTTTACTGTAAAATCATCACCTGCAAGTTCAACAACGCTTTCAGGTGGAATACCATGAGCATCATATAGGTCAATGAGCATTTCAAGAGGCATTTCTGATTTACCTTCTTTTTTAAGTCTTTTAATTGATCTTTTAACAATGCTTTGACCTTTTTTGACTGTTGTTGCGTAGCGTTCTTCCTCTAATTTGATGATGTTCATGATGTGTTCTTCTGAGTCCCTGATTTCAGGATAGAACTTTGAAAGGAAGTCCAACTGTATTTCCATAACATCAGCTAAAGACTCTTTCATATCTAACTCTTTCATGAATCTTATGGTTCTTCTTAAAACTAACCTTGCGAGATATCCTTCTTTTACGTTTGAAGGAATGATACCATCTGCAAGCATGAATGCAAGACATCTTGTGTGGTCTGCGATAATATAAATAGCTTCCATAGGTTCAGCCGCTTTCAGGTAGTCTTCTAGGGATAAGTTTAGGGATTCCGCCACCTGCTGGCGAAGCTCTTTTAAGTCACCGATGTCTTCAATGTCCATCATACCTGCAATTTGGGCGTTTCTTCCCTGAATGTCCTCGTCGATTTCAACGCCGGTTAATTCTTTTAGCTTGTCAACTACAGGTGCAAAACATGCATCATATGCTGTTGGAGTTCCCTGTGAAATCCATGCGATTCTCTCAAGACCATAACCGGTATCAACAACCTTGATTGGGATTTCCTTTTTGGAGCCGTCTTCTAAGGTTTCATATTGGATGAATACTAGTGTTGCAAGTTCCACCCCTCTGCAGCACACCTCATAACATGGCCCTTCGTTACCTCCACCTGCCCACCAGGACTTGATGAAAGTGATTTCTTCAGTGTTGATTCCGATATGTGCAAAGAACTCATGACATAACCTGATGGTTTCATCTTCCCAGTAGATGAAATCATCTTCCTTGTTGATAACTGTGTGGGTTCCCATTGTAAAGCAGGTCATGTGACGGCCTGTCCTTCCGACATTGTCAACGTCGTTGAGCCTGATTGAAGGCTGAGCCATTTCAATCGGATTTGCAGGGGGCTTTACAAGGCCTGATGTAATCCAAGGCTGGAAACAGAAGATTGATGCTCCAACCAGAAATACATCGTCCCTCCATCTTTTAGCAAGAACAGGGTATCTGTGGACATGAGTGTGTCCTTCGCTTTCTAAAAATTCTCTGAAAACCTGCTGGATTTCATATAGGTTGTATGATTTTTCAGTTGCAGGGTTTGCAATAAACTCATACTCATCACAGGGAGCGTCACCACAGGTGTCTCTTTCAACTTGTGAGTAAAACTCCTGACCGCAGGTTTTACAAGTCTGTTTTTTATAACCAAGTTCATCAAAAATTTCTACCATAAGAATCATTTTAAAATTTTTATTAGTATAAACTATGTTTTTAATCAAATAAATAAATATTTGAAAAATTAGATTATGCTTTCCATAGAAAGCAAAAATATAATTTTTTTAGATGAATGATTTGTATAGAAAGCATATATATGAAAATTTGAAGTGAATGATTCGTATAGAAATCATTTCACAACAAGTTGATGAATTTTTACATCAATGCAGATGTCAAAAGAGGAATATACTTTCTTATTATCTGTATATCATTTATATGTTTTGACATGATTGACTTAAAAAGCAGAACCAAATTTATAACTAATCTCATTGGAATTGCAAGACACGGAATATTCTCTTAATTTGACTTCAAATTCTTTTTCAAAATCTTCTATTTGATTTGAAGATAATTCTTTATTCATTTTTAATGAAATACTATTAAAAAAAAGTATAAAATATACATAACCACCCTGATTTACTAACCAATTTTCGATACAACCTCTAAATTCTTTTAATAGCTTATGATTACACCCATATTCAAAATCTGAAATTTTTCCATTTGCACCATATGAGGCACATTTAAGATACAAATCATGACCCATTTCTTTTTTAAATTCATCAAGATCATCTTGTGAAATCTTTGATGAAACATGAACATACACCGAATCAGTAACTCCACAAAGACTATATTGATAACCTCTATTTTTCAACCATTTTTGAATTTCATTTAAAACTATTTTTGACGGATTTTTAATATTAACAACTCCCAAT
>CAZOYH010000137.1:0-4280 GCA_964583995.1 uncultured Methanobrevibacter sp. | reverse complement strand
ATACAAAAAGTGTCGGGTAAACAAACATGTCAAGTATGAGTAGCGTTGCAGGATTGTCCAAATACATCACAACTCTTCCAAAAACCCAATTTTCAATAATCGGAATGGTTGTAATCAGTTTTTTAATCGGAATCAGTTATTATCTGATTGAATTGTTCCCCTCAATCGGAATTCTGGAAATCGTCTTTGGAGGATTGTTCGGTTTAATGGTATTTGGAGCAAGTTCAATCATGAGCGGAGCTCTAAATCAGCAAGTAATAAGCATACTACACGGCATAAATCTAAAGATAAAACATTCCATGTTTTTAAGCAGCCTTTCAATGACAATATTGGGTTTAATGGTGCTGGGCGGATGCATACTGTCCAGAATATTCCATGCAGATTTATTTTTCAATTCCCTATTGTTCGGTTGCGTATTAATATACGGATTTAACACACTTGTTTTCTGGGCAACCGCTAAAGTTAGATTTACATCAGCCGTAACAACCGGACTGATACAGCCAGCACTCATTTTAGCAATGTATATTCTTCTCACATTTTTCAGCAGTGACACTAGTTTTATTGGCCCAGTAATATATCAAATCATTATTAAAGCAGCAATTGCAGGAATAATATTTGTTTTAGCCATCTATGCATTTATAAAAATTATTGCATCCCCATTTAAAAAAAATCTTGGAATAGGAGTTTTAGACCTATTAAGTTTATTCATTGCCCACATGAATGAAGGATCAAACTCTCTTGAAGGATTGTTTGAGAATATGAGCGAAGCAATTGATACTGTTGTCACATTCATTAGTTTTAAAACTGAAAATGGAATCAAAGCATTGTTTATTTCACCTTCAGTACATCCTGGTCCCCTTGGTGATTTGGGCGGTTCCAATATGCCAACAATTCTTGCAAATAAATTTGATCATTTTACAATGGTTGCGCATGGCCCTTCAACACATGATTTTAATCCTATTGCAGTATCTGAAATTGATAAAATTGAAAATTCAGTGAAACGAGGATTAAAAAATGTTGAATATTCACCAAATGCGAGTAAATTTGTAAGATACAACTCCCAAAAAGCAAATATTGGTGTTCAGTTCTTTAATGAGGGCATGGTAATCTTATCAACATTTGCTCCAGAAGCTGTAGACGATATTGAATTTGGTGTTGGCCTTACCATGATGGCTCAAAGCCGAAGCAGATGTGATGTAAAGGATTCTGTTATCGTGGACTGTCACAATTCATTTACACCTGAAAGTGGCGAAGTTCTTCCTGGAAATTCAGAAGTTTTCCATTTAATTGACGTTATTGATAAAATTAATCCAAATCAAAGCAAAGGAGATATCAAAATTGGATGCTACGAAAATGATATGCCTGAATTTGATAAACAGGAGGGAATCGGTGAAAGCGGCATAAAAACAATGGTAATTGAAGTTGACAATCAAAGAACAGCTTATGTTTTATTTGACTCCAATAACATGGAAATAGGATTTAGACAAGAAATAATCGATGCTGTAAGTGACTTAGACATTGATGAAATAGAAGTAATGACAACAGACACACATACAGTAAATACACTTTCAAGAGGATATAATCCAATAGGCATAGCAAAAAGAGCGGAAATAATAGAATATGTTAAAATAAGTATCAAAGAAGCTATAAATGATTTAGAAAAAGTAGAAGTTGGAACTGGAACTGAAAAAATTGAGAATTTAAATACTTTCGGCCCAAACAATTCAACCGAACTAATTTCAACAATCAGTTCTGTTGTAGCCGTAAGTAAAATTATAGCTCCAGTTTTATTGATTACCGCATTGGCAATAGCATTTATTTGGATATTCTTTGGGGGATTATAGATACATTACAAATAAAGTATATGCAATAACCCATGTAAAGAAGAACGGTGCAATTCCATCCCATAACCATTGGGAAAATCCAGAAATTTCATCGCCTGCCATCTTTTGACATAATTGACCAATGAAATACAAGATGATTGCTGCTGCAAAGAATGCAAAAATGTCATTTTTAAATCCAAACCAGCCAACAGTCAAAGCAGTTGAAATTAATGCCGCAACAAGAGCAGTAACTACATGAATAGTTGTGACTTTGATAGTTATGTCCATTGATATCCTCCTAAAATTAAATATATTAATATAATTTTAGAGAGTTATAATATATTAAGGTATCGAAAAAAGGTGGTTAATAATGAAATCCATGTCCAATGTTGACATTTATACAATTAGTAATGAATTAAATAACTTATTAAGTGGTGCTAGAGTTGATAAATCCTTTCAACCAACAAAAGATATTGTTGTTATGAGATTCCACGTTCCCGGAACTGGCAGAATTGATTTGGTTATGCAATGCGGGTTCAGAATACACACAAGCCAATATCCGCTTGAAAACCCTACAACACCACCTACATTTCCAATGCTTTTAAGAAAGAGAATCAAAGGAGCGCATGTTGAAAGCATTAAGCAACACAATTTTGATCGAGTAGTTGAAATAAAGGTAAAAAAAGATAAATACTACACAATAATTGTAGAACTATTCGACAAGGGAAATATCATACTTCTAGACGATGAAAACAATATTATTTTACCACTTAAAAGAAAACAATGGAGCCATAGAGACATTAGCTCTAAAAAGGAATATAAATTTCCAGAAGAAAGAGGAATCAATCCTATTACAGTTAATGAAGGTGAATTCCAAGAACTGTTCGAAAATAGTGAAAGCGATGTTGTAAGAACCCTTGCAATGAACGGACTTGGAAGCTTATATGCTGAAGAAATTATTAAAAGAGCTAATGAAACAGTAGAAGTTGAAAAAAATATGCCTTCAACTGAATTAAGTCAAGAACAGATTAATGGTCTTTACACCGGCCTTAAAGAGTTATTTGATAACTTAAAAAATGACTCAATAAAACCTCAAATTGTGAAAAATGATTCTAAAGAGGATGTTGTAGCACTTGACTTAGTTAAATACGAAGATTTTGAAAAAACATATTTTGATAACTTTAACGAAGCCTGTGATGAATTTTATTCTAAAAAAGTTAACACATCCATCAAAGATGTAAAAGAAGCAGCATGGAATAAAAAAGTAAACAGGTTTGAAAAAAGATTAAGTTTACAGCAAGAAACCCTTGATAATTTTAAAAAGACAATAGAAGAAAGTCAACATAAAGGAGAGGTTATTTATTCTAATTACCCTTCAATTGAAAACATCATAAATGTAGTCAACACAGCAAGAAGTAAGGACTACTCTTTTAAGGAAATTGGAAAAACATTGAAAAAAGCAAAAAATGACGGAATGGATGAAGCTCAAATTTATGAATCAATTGATAAAATGGGTGTTTTAACTCTGAATATTGATGATACTAAAATAAACATAGATCCAAAATTAACAATACCTGAAAATGCTGAAAAATATTATGAAAAATCTAAAAAAGCAAAAAGAAAAATAAAAGGAGCATTAATTGCTATTGAAAATACTAAAAAGCAACTCGAAGATATTAAAGCTAAAAAGGATATTGCAATGGAACATATTGCCGTTCCGAAAAAGAGAGTTAAAAAGAATCTGAAATGGTATGAAAAACTCAGATGGTTTATAAGCTCAGACAACGTTCTGGTTGTTGGCGGTAGAGATGCAAACAGTAATGAAAGTATTGTGAAAAAATATTTAGAACCTAATGATATTTACTTACATGCAGATATACATGGTGCGACATCAACTGCAATTAAATTAAATGGCAACAAATTAAATGACAATCTCCTTAAAGAATCCGGGGAGTTTGCCGCATCATTTTCATCTGCTTGGTCAATGGGTTTCACATCTCAAGACGTGTTTTGGGTTCATCCGGACCAAGTTTCAAAAACACCAGAATCAGGTGAATTTTTACCTAAAGGATCTTTTGTTATAAGAGGACATCGAAACTATATTCGCGGTGCACGAGTAAAATTAGCTATTGGAATTGTAGATTATGAAGGAAAACGTATAATGGCCGGTCCAATAGAAGCTCTTGAAGCACACAGTGAAAATTTTGTTGTATTAAAACCAGGGTTTACAAAAAAAGAGGCAATTGCAAAAAAAATAATCAATAAAATTAATGAAGATGATTTATTAACTCTAGACGACATTATCAGAGTGCTTCCATCCGGAAAATGCGACATTGATGAAGAATACTATCAGCGAAAAAAATATGAGAAATATTAATCCTGATAGTTTTCAGGATTAAATTCAAAATATTCATCAGGATTCATAACCACAACATCAATTTTTGGGTTAAACTGACT
>CAZOYH010000136.1:0-4297 GCA_964583995.1 uncultured Methanobrevibacter sp. | reverse complement strand
ATAATGACAGTAATCAAGTTTGTGCTGTGTAAATCCCTCCTCAATTAAAGTGAAAATCCATGGAAATTCAGGCTCAACGCTTTTTTCAAATTCACAAGCCTCGTCGTACCTTCCCAGCCGGATGAGGTTTTTGAACTTGTTTTCGCAAAGCCAGTCAAAGTCAGTGATTTCAAGACCTTCCTCGCAAAGAGTGAGGGATGTTTCATAATCGCCCAGAGCATAATATACCATTGCAAGATTGTTTTTAAAGTAGTAGTTTTTCGGGTAAAGCTCAATGCCCTCTTCAAGAATCTTAATGGCATTATCATAATCTCCAAGCGCATAACAGGCAAAACTCTTATATCCCATGGCTGTCTGGTTTTTTGGAAACTCCTCAAGTATCTCATCGCATTTTTCGATTAATTGCTCATTATCTTCATCCTGATATAATTCTTCTGCATCTTCAAGCTTGCCTTCTAGATTCATTTTTTCATCCTCAACAACAAATACTGCATCATTTATGTTTTCCAGATTAAAACTTCCGCCAAGTAGCATTTCCAGAGCATTTACCGGCACTGACCTCAGATGATAGTCTTCAAATGATTTCCTTGAGTTTTCACCATATATCTCCGGATGGTCATAGCTAAAGCAGACATCCCCATATAATCCATAAAAGAAATTCGGATCTTCACTTAAAAGCCCATCCAGCCTATCGAGAATAATCTTTCTTAAATATTCACCATATGGCCTTAAAAACAATTCCATCACTCTTTTTTCAAACTCTTCATATGTCATTGGATATTTGCTGTTGTTAAACTCTGATTCTTTTAGATTTTCTCCCATACTCTCCGCTCCTTTTTTAAATCTTTTTACACTCACAATTAGGCAACGCTCCAAATTGTTTGGTTAATTGATTTTTTTGGTAATGATTTCAACGGCTAAGTGCAAAATCAGTTTTCGGTAAGATAATATTGTCGGCACGAGTATATAAATATTGTTATTAAAGTGTTAATAATATATTAATAAAATGAAAGACATAAATTAATTTAAAGGTGGAAAAATGAAGTTTCAAAGCGAACTGATCCTTGAAAGAATAACAAGCAAAAACCTGAAGCTGTTTGATTTAAAACTTATCACAAACTAGTTTCAATACCAAAATCTAAGATTCGACACATTAGCATTTGATGATAAAAACAATACATTTGCAATCATCGAATACAAAAACGAATACAACAAAAATGTCATTAACCAAAGCGAAAGATACTGGAATTTAGTTAAAGACAACCCCCAAATCTATGTCGACAAGTACAACGAGGTTTTCAAAACCAATTTAAATGAAAAGGATTTCAACATTAAAAAGACAAGAGTCATTATAATCGGACCAAAGTTTGATGATAAACAGATAAAAGCAGCAAATTCCCCACATTTTCCTTTTGAAATATGGAAAGTTTCCTTAAGCAAAGACAACATCATAACCTATGAAAATGTCATTGCAGATGAAATGAAAACCCTTAAAGTCAACGAAGATGAGCTCAAACTTACAGAAGACGAACTACTGCACAACAGAAGCGATAAAATGATTGAAATTTATCATGCCGTTACAAAAAGAGTGGCTGAAGAGTTCAGTGATTTGATAAAAGAATCCTGATAGATGCATTATCACTCAGACATAATGACAGAATGGTGTGTAAGTTCAGATTCTACAAAGGTTATTTCAGGGCATTTTTCTATAAAGACAACCTAAAAGATCCAGAAAACATACTGAAACATGATGAAATAGAAGGAAACGTCAAATCATATCTTAAGATTACACAAACAGACGACATCGACTACTTCATGGAAATATTCAAACAGGTGATAACATGACCGAATACACAACATGTCCTGCATGTTCAACAGAAAACGAAATTAATGAAGAGTAATGCCTCACCTGCGGACAGAAACTAATCGAAATACAAGAAAAAGAGATCGTTAAAGATGAAAAGCTTCCAATACCAAAGGATAAAATCATTTTATTAGATTTAAACTACACTCTTATTGCAAATTCCTGGCAAATCAGAAATGACAGACTGCCCCAAAAAATCTACAATAGAAAATATGAACATGACCTAATCAACCTAATTAAGGACAATTATGTAATCCTAATCACTGCAAGTCCATACTACACATCATTTGACTCCCTTAAACACATCAGAGAAAATACAAATCTTAAAATCGATGAATCATACTGGAATTTTGGCAAGCGTCCCCCTGAACTTAAAAGGTATTGGCTTGAAAAGGCAGTCATTCCAACACACGGCGAAAAACCGAAAAGATACCTTGCAATCGAATCAAATCCCAAAACTAGAAGGATGTATGATGAATTCGGCATCGAAGCACGGCCAAAAGGGGATTTTATTTAGTTTAAAACAAACATGAAATTATTGAAAAGTGAGTAATTTCACTTTTTATTATTTTGAATCCAAAATTTCTCTTCAGATAAATAATCTAAAAGATTATTTCAAATCCAAAATTTCTTTTTTAGGTAAGCCAGTCACTTTTACAATTTTTTCAATGCTATCGCCCTCAGAAAGCAAATTACGAGCGGTTTCAAGTTTACCTTTGTCAATACCTTTCTCAATACCTTCTTCAATACCTTGATTTTTAAAATATCTTTCTACAGGATTAAGTAACATTCTATTCTCCTCCACGTATTGTTCATGTTCATCGCCATCAAGCATATTCGTACTTAATACATCAAACAGATAAATTATAGCCCGTTTCTCATTAATATCAAAAACTAGCTTTTGAGATATTCTTTCAAGCAATTTACGTGCTTTGTTTAATATTTCCAGTTTGGATTTCATTAAACTCCAAAAAAAATTGAAATAATCTAAAAGATTATTTCGAATCCAAAATTTCTTTTTCAGATAAACCAGTAGCTTTTACAATTTTATCAATACTAACACCATCAGAAAGCAAATTACGAGCAGTTTCAAGTTTACCTTTGTCAATACCTTTCTCAATACCTTCTTCAATTCCTTGATTTTTAAAATACCTTTCTATAGGATTAAGCAACATTCTATTCTCCTCCACGTATTGTTCATGTTCATCGCCATCAAGCATATTCGTACTTAATACATCAAACAGATAAATTATAGCCCGTTTCTCATTAATATCAAAAACTAGCTTTTGAGATATTCTTTCAAGCAATTTACGTGCTTTATTCAATATTTCCAGTTTGGATTTGTTAAAATCTGTGTAGACGATCAGTTGCAGGGATGCAATATCATCATCTGTGATTTTGTCATTGTTTTTTAATTTGTCTTCAATGTTTTTAAATATTTCTTCGGCTTTGAAATCCTTAAGGGAGATTACATGCATGGTATATATGCAACCTTCCTTAATCCTGAATTCCTTTTTCTTGTATGTTGGTTTTTCTGTGCATAGAATGTAGAGTTCAACATCACTGTCCTTAAAAACTCGTATGGATGCCACATATTGGAAAAATCTTTTAATGTCCTCGTCTGTCGGGAGTTTTGTTTGGCATTCAAATATGAGAATCAAAGCATTATCTTTGTGAAGGGTCTCCCCAACGAAATCCAGGCGGGAAATGCTTGGACCCAAATTAGTATATTCCGATATGAGAAACTTGTCAATCCTATGTGGAATTTTAACGAATTTCAAAAGTCCGTTTGCACGCTTCTGCAGAATGCTTTTAAATACATAGTCGTTATAATGACGATAATCTTTACTTAAAATTTTACTTTCGCTAACCATATTTGATAATATGAATTATAAACTATTTAAATCTATTCTTTTTTAATATAAAGTAATTATTTATATGTATTTATTAAAATAAACGAATTTGAAGCAATATTGATTTGAGTATGTAAATAACCAAATCACCAATCCACATTATACACTCTTGAACATCCAATATCCGGTCTTGCAGATTTGGGTATGCGGTTAAAGCATTTCGGATATTTTATCATCGGATATCCAACACCACCAGTTCTTATTTCAAACTTGCCCGTAAATATTAAATTTCCATTTTCATCATAGAGATTACCGCATTTAGGCACATTGGGACCGTAGCCAGTTGTAATGTACCACACACCTTCAAAGTGAAGCTTTCCATTTGGATAGTATTCCTTTCCTTCAATCAAACCCTTAAAGTCAAAGAGTCCCTCCCGAAATATCTTGCCGTCAGGATAATACACTGTTCCAAGCCCGTATGGTCGGTTGTCACCGTCAACATAACCTCTGTAGAGGAGAACGTCATCTTCTGTGAATGTTTCTGTCAACCAGTAACTGTCATCATAGTGAATCTTTTTAA
>CAZOYH010000135.1:0-4381 GCA_964583995.1 uncultured Methanobrevibacter sp. | reverse complement strand
CACTTTCTAAAGCGTTGAATGCTGCTGCAGTAGGAGCAGTTAAAACACATTGACCGATTCTGTCCATAATTTGTCCACCTAAAGCTTTTTTAGACATGTGACAAATCATAATTGCATAACCAGGTCTTCCATCTGGAGTTTCAGTTGGAGGGATGTATTGGTCGATACCTGCTTCTGCAGGACATCCGATAACTGAAGTAGCAAATCCAGTAGCTTCAGTAGCTGCAATTTTAGCTAAATGTTTAGTAGCTGCAGTAATAATTAATCTAGATACTTTAATTCCGAAACCTTCAGCAAAGGTATCTTGTATTTTTACACCATTAATTTCCATTTTTTCACCATTTAGTTCGTTAAAAATTAGATTAAAAAATAAATTAAACTAATTTCTATAACATTTAAAAATATATTCTATAATTAAAATAAAGTTTTCTATTTAATTATTGGTTAAAAAAATGTGATAATAAAACAAAAATTAATCTGTTTCATTTAATTCTTCTTCCAGTTTCTCTTCAAGCTCCTCATTTGAGGAACTGGATGAAATCTTATCCAAAACAGAAGAACCATAATATGGTAGGATAACCATACCTATTATTGTAGCCATCCAAAATGAAATCAGTCTTTCAATAACAGTTGCTGCTGCACTTACAGATGCAGAGATTCCTGCTGCTGAATAAAATAGAATCATTAACCCATCAACAGCACCAAGGCCTCCAGGAAGAAGTGGAATCATACCCACTAAAGAAGCTATAATGAATACTTCCCCGATAACTATAGGATTTACATTAGCGCCGAAAGCTAAAAATACCAGATACACACGAAGTATTTCAAAAATCCAGATTACAAATGATAATGTTAAAGTATAAACCAGACCTCTTTTGTTAGAAATCAACATTTTCATAGTTTCCTGAAATCCAAAAATGGCCTCATGGATTTGATTTTCTAAACTTTCAGAATTTTTCTTATAAAACCTTCTAACAAGACGTATAATCCATCCATCTACCCTACTACCAAAACCAGGATTGATGCACATGTAAATAAGAATAATCAATACGGCAATAATTGCTATTACCGCCAGAACCATCACAACAAGCAACCACAAATCAAGATTAAAGAATAATGTCATGGACACTATTGTAATTGCCGCCAACACAACAAAAGGAAAGGTATCCAAAGCCCTGTCTGCAACAACTGTAGCAAAAGTGTCTTCAAAGCGATATTCCTTTTTTTCTTTGGATAAAAGGTATGCTCTTACAGGTTCTCCACCTCCACGTCCGGATGGAGTGATATTATTGACCGCAAGACCTACCAGGACCATTGGAAGCAATCCCCTAATACTTATATCCATATCAGCCAATTTATTAAGAATTTGCCATCGAAGAGTATATAAAAAATAAGTAAAAACCTGAACAACTATAGCTAAGGCTATAATTCCCATATTTGCTACTCTTAAAGCACTGATTACTTGGTCAATTCCTACAAACCACAACATTACGGCTAAAATAAGAATACTGACGCCCAATAATAATATTGTTTTACGGTCCATACTATCAACTTATTAATTAATTTAATAATTCCTATTACTTATAAATTTATATAGATATTTAATCATAGTAATACAATAATGAGGTATATAACTAAAACGGATTTAGTAATTGTTGCTAGAAATTCCGGATATTTGATGATTGGAATCGGATTAATGTGTCTAATACCGTTAATATTCGATATAATTTATTTTGAATTCGATATTATTAGTTTTATACTTCCTGCAGCAATTTCAATATTATTAGGATTTGGTTTTATAAAATATTTTGAAAACCGTGACAAAAAAATCCGACTGAAACATGGAATGATGATTTCATCATTTGCATGGTTATGGGCAAGTCTTATCGGAGGTCTTGTTTTTATGCTTGCCACACATATTCCACTTGTCGATGCTGTTTTTGAAAGCATGTCCGCATTGACCGGTACTGGAATAACCATGTTTGAAAATGTTGAAATGTTACCTCATAGTATCTTATTTTTTAGAGCTCTTGAGCAATGGGTAGGTGGTTTAGGAGTTGTTGTTATGGTTATAGGCGTTTTAACAAAACCGGGATCTGTTTCATCAAAACTATACCAATCAGAAGCTCGTGATGAACGTATTAAACCTAGTGTTAAAACAACCCTTAAAAAAACAATGGAAATTTATGCAATTTATACTGTTGCGGGAATTGTTTTATACTTGCTTGCCGGAATGCCTGCATTTGATTCACTGTGTAACACTTTCAGCATCATTTCAACAGGTGGAATGAGCATTAAAAATGCAAATATGGGATTCTATCATGACGACGTTATTTATTTCATTTCAATTGTATTGATGATTCTAGGAGCTACAAGCTTTCTAGTTCACTACAAAGTTATCAAAACAAAAGGAAAATCATTGATTGAAGATTTGCAGTTTAAAATAATTATTTGTGTTATTGCATTCGTTACTTTAATGCTTTATTTTGTCTCAAATATTGTTCCAATAGACCTGTTATTTACCATAGTATCTGCAATTACCACAACCGGAGCAAGTGTCGCCCCACCACACATCATGGGAGGATGGCCACCATTTGTAATAATCTGTTTAATGTGTTTAATGTTAACTGGAGGTTCAAACGGATCCACAGTAGGTGCAATTAAACTAGTAAGAATGATTACATTCTTTAAAGGAATCTACAGACATATCAGAGAAATACTCTCTCCCGAAGGAAGAATCGTCCCTGTTAAATTACATGGTCGCAAAATACCTGAAAAAGCAATAGCACAATCAGGAAACTTCATTACATTATACATGATGTTTATAATGTTTACTTGGGCACTGTTCTGTTTATATGGTTATGATCCGTTTAGAAGCCTTTTTGCAGCAATGTCACTTCAAGGTAACAACGGTTTGGAGCTTGGAATCATAAACCACACATTAAATCCAATATTAAAAGTCGTCAGCATGTTTGACATGTGGACCGGAAGGTTGGAAATTTATCCAGTATTGATAACACTTAGAGCATTTTTTGAAATTTTTAAAAGATAATATTTATATTATCATAAAATACAATATTGATTATTTAATGTTTAAGAGGCGATTTAATGTATATAGTCATTATGGGTGGAGGTCGTGTAGGACTTGCACTAGCTAATTTATTAATTGATAACGGTGAAGACATTACTTTAATTGAAAGTGATGAAGCATTATGTGCTGATGTTGCAGCAGAACTTGATGCATTAGTTATCTGTGGAAATGGTACAAATTCAAAATTACTTGAAGAAACAAATATCGAAGATGCAGACTTTTTTATTGCAACAACAGGTAATGATGAAGCCAACCTATTGTCATGTATTTTAGTTAGAAAATATAACGTACCACACATCATTGCCCGTGTAAGTAATCCAGACCACGAAGAAGCATTCAAGGAAGTTGGAATTGACCACGTAATCAGCCCTGAAACTGCAGCTGCCGCACAATTGCAAAAACTGGTTACAAGACCAAACGCCGCTGAACTGATGACACTTGGAGAAGGAGATGCTGAAATATTAGATATGACCATAACTAATGATAAAATCGTTGGAAAACGTTATAAAGAAATCTCTCCAACAAAAGACTACATAATCATCTCAACTTATCAAAATGAAAAATTAGTTATCCCACAACCTGACGATATAGTTCCTCGTGGTGCTAAAGTAACTGTTCTTGTTAAACGTGGAACATTTAAAAAAGTTTCCAAAAAATTAGGAAAATGATTATAACATGGAATAAGACAGTTTAATATGGTCTTTTCCATTTTTCTCAACTATCGGACCATGACCAGGATAGATATTTTTAACATCCAATTTTAATAATTTTTCAACACTGCTTTTCATATCTTCGTAATCCCCACCAATGTCCATTCTGCCAACGCCACCACCAGCAAAGATAGTATCACCACAAATTAGGTTTTCACCATCGAAAAGACAGATTCCTCCTTTAGTGTGTCCTGGAGTGTGAATTACTTCAAAATCAGCGATTTTATCGCCTTCTTCAAGTTCAACATCAACTCTACAGTTTCCATCCTCATCAAAAACGGATAGAGAAGTCCCTAAAGTATCCTTGTTTTTAATGGAAATTGCATCAAACTTGTGAAGAGCAATTTTAGCATTTGGAAACAGGTAATTACCTCCAATATGGTCAAAATGACAGTGAGTATTAACAACCATTTCAATGTCTTCAGGATTTACAGCATTTTCTTTTAGTTTTGAAAATAGATAATCCTTGTTCTGACCTGCACCAGTGTCTACTAAAATATTATCATCAATTAAGTAACAATTTGAATCATAATTAAATCCAATAATAAATGTAATGTCTGACATGAAAAATAATATTGTT
>CAZOYH010000134.1:0-4383 GCA_964583995.1 uncultured Methanobrevibacter sp. | reverse complement strand
ATTTGCCTGAGTCTGTTTAACGATATCTAATTTGTTTTCCGGAAGAATACCTGCTTTTACATTGTCAATTCCAACTTCACGGGCGACATTGACTGCAGTGGATTCATTGTCTCCTGTAAGCATATATGTTTCAACGCCCATTTTGTGCAGTTCTTCAACAGTTCTTTTGGAATTAGGTTTTATTTTATCAGATAAACTCAAAATACCTTTAATATCATTATCACAAGCTAAAAAGATGATAGTTTTACTTAAACTTTCAAGTTCATGATATTTGTTTAATAAGTCATCTGAAACTTCAATATTTTGGGCTTTCATTAAAGCCAAATTACCTGCTAGAACTTCACTTCCGTTAAGTTCAGCCTTTAGACCCTTACCTGTTACATTTTCAAAGCTACTGGTTTGGTCAAGTTCAATATTTAACTCTTTGGATTTATTTACAATGGCTTTTGCTATTGGATGTGTTGAATTCTGCTCTATACTTGCTACAAGTTTAATAAGTTCATCTTCACTTATGCCATAAGCAATAATATCATCGACTTCAGGTTTTCCTTCGGTTATTGTACCAGTCTTGTCAAATGCTGCAACGTCAATTTGTCCTGCATTTTCTAAGGTATCACCATTTTTAATTAAAATACCAAACTCAGCAGCTCTTCCAACACCTACAGTAACTGCAGTTGGAGTTGCAAGACCCAATGCACATGGACATGCCACAACAAGTATTGAAATCAAACAAGTGAGTGAGAATAACAGTGAAGCACCCAAAACAAGATACCAGATTAAGAATACAACAATAGCTATTGTTAGGATAACTGGAATGAAGTATGTAACAATTGTATTTGCGAACTTTTGAACTGGAGGTCTTGATGATTGTGCCTTTTCAACCAAACGAATAATATTGGATAAGACTGTCTCTTTTCCAATCTTTTTAGCTTTTATGTGTAAAACACCATCCTGATTGATTGTTCCGGCAAATACCTCTTCACCATCCCTTTTAACTTTAGGAATTGGCTCCCCATTAATCATCGATTCATCAACGTAGGATTCTCCACCAACAACATCACCATCAACGGGAATCTTTTCACCAGGTTTTACCAAAAGCAAATCATCAACAACAATGTCTGCTATTGAAACTTCTTTTTGAGAGATGATTTCACCGCCATCATCAACCTCAATGGCTGTTGCAACAGTAGGTTGGAGACCTATTAATTCACGGATTGAATCTGAAGTTCTTTTCTTAGCTCTAGCTTCAAGATATCTTCCAATCATTAAAAATGAAGGAAGCATTACAGCTGAGTCATAAAACATGAATGAATGATCAAGAACAATGTGAAATGTTCCTAAGATACTTGAAATGTATGCAACCATAATACCCATTGAATACATTACATCCATGTTAAGGTTCTTATGCATTAATCCGTTTCCGCCTGCTTTTAAAATTGGTAGGGAAACATATAAAAATGGAGCGATGCTTACAATAAGTGAAAGTAACCCCATTGAGGAAATGTTAATTCCAAAGGATTGGTTTATAGAATTAGTTAATCCCATCAGTGGATCCCAACCACTAAACATCAACACCATCAGAATGCCTGAAAATATTAGCCCAACAATAATCCTATTACGTTTTTCTTTTAAGTCCTTTTGATATATCGCTTCCTCATCGATTTCAGTTTGACCTTCAATTCCAAGAAGTTCGAAACCCAGTGATTCTATTGTCTTTTCAATTTCAGCCATATCGACTTTTGATGAATCATATCTTATTTTTGCAGACTGGGAAGTCAAATCTGCTTTAACATCAAATATACCATCTAATCTAATTAAAAAATTCTCAACATTCATTGTACATGAAGCACAATGCATTCCCTGAATTCTTAGTGTCATTTCATCTGCATGCAGTTCAAAACCTAAGTTTTTTACTAGTCTCTCCATTTCTTCAAAAGAAATCTTTTTAGTATTAACCGTAATATGCAATTTATTTGCAGCTAGGTCTGCATCAACCTCTTCTACCCCCTCAATCTTTTCAAATGTCTTATTAACACTTAAAACACAAGAGGCACAATGCATTCCTTCAATCGGCAAATCCATATGTTTGTGTTTTACCATAACATCACAACCATTTTAATCTATGCAAATATATTTTACATTCTAAATATAATAAAGTTTAGGTTAGACAAAACTATTTAAACTTTGCGTAAGTGCAACAATGCACAAAATCGCAGTTTAGAATCTTTTATAGAAACTTTGATTAAATCAACAGAAATAAAAAGAAAATTAAATTCAGATGTTGATAATGTTGGTGGTCAGATTAACATTGAAAAAATTTCAAAAAGTGGAATAGACAAAAAATATAATAATTAAATTAAAACAATTAAAAATTAGGTGAGAGAATGTATCTAATACCCTTTGGTAGAAACCACATAAGTTTTACTATTGAACCTGAAAAAGACAAAACTGCACAACATCAAGCAAAAAAGTGGCTTGAAGAACAACAGGATTGGTGGAAACACTTAAGAAAATTAAAAACTGAAATAGACAATCACGATTGATTGTTTATTTCTTTACAAATACATTATTTTAATCTCTTTGTGAGGGATTGTTCTTCTAAATCTCTTTTTAGGATAACCAATAATAAAAGCAGAGTACATGTGCTTTTCTGGATTGATATCTGGGAAAAATTCAATTAATCTATTATGATTAATTTCATCAGATTTTAAAATAAACAATGAATAGAATCCGCCTAAACCTAAAGAATAAGCTAGTAATTCCATGCGAGTATTTGCTATAACTGCACTTGTTTTATCAGTTGAAAAGGTTAAAATAAGTTGTTTTCCTTCCCAAAGCAAAGGATGGAATTTTTTTGTTGTGTTATCTTTTAGATAATCACCAAATTCTTTGATTCTAAAAAATTCATCTTCTTCAACCTTGATAATCTCATAAACCAAATGCATGAATTCATCTAGTTTTTCATCCAATACAACAAATTCCACATCTTGTTCGTTTTGAGCTGATGGTGAATAATATGCTCCTTCAAAAATCTTATCAAAAGTTTCTTTATCAATTTTTTTATTTTTAAACCAACGAATGGAACGTCTTTGTTTTAAAAATTGAAGCAAATCATCATATTCGACTGGAATTTCACGAGAATTATAATCTACAATCCTATCTTCAAGACCCTCGTATGATTTGAGGGTGATTGCACCTTCTTTGCAGATTGCCATACAGTGACCACATTCAAAGCAATTACTACCTGTTTCAACAGCAAAATCCTCAACTATAATATTATCACGAATACAAACCTGTGCACAAAGTTTACAGGCACTACATAGTTCTTCATCAATTTTTAACTTGTATTCCATCTTGAATAACCTTTAAAACATTATCATTATCGCTTAAAACACTAACATCATCTAAAGGATTGGAATTAACTAAAATCAAATCAGCAATGTAATTTTCTTTTACAAGACCTAAGTTATCAAAACCTAAAAATTCCGCCGCCCTAACTGTTCCACTTGCAATTGCTTCATCTTCACTCATTCCGATATCAATTAAATGAACTAGCTCTTCCAAATTGTGTCCATGAGGAATAACCCCACTATCAGTTCCCATCAATAGATTTACACCTTCATCATATGCAACAGAAATGTTTTCCTTGTGAACTTTAACAATTTCTTTTAGTTTTGCTGTTTTTTCGCCAGCATAACTGTCCCAAGCTGGAAAACCGTTTTTATATAAGAATTGGTGAACAAGAAGTGTTGGAGTTAAGCTGACATTTTTTTGTGCCATCTTTTGTGCTGTTTTTTTGTCAATGAATGTTCCATGTTCTATTGATGAAAATCCCGCATCGATACAGTTATTCATACCTTTCAAACTATGACAATGAGCTGAAACTTTCATGTTATTGGCATTGGCTTCCTTAACTATTGTTTTAAGTTCCTTTTTGTTGAATTGTGGAAATTCTGGCGAAGTGTTTGTTGTTAGAACACCACCACTGCACATTACCTTGATAAAATCTGCACCTGCCCTTTTTACTTCACGGGTCTTTTTTAATACTTCTTCGACGCCGTCGCATCTTCCTTTAGGAAATCCCGGATAGATTATTTCCATATCAAAGCCAGACGGTAAAAGTAAATCAAAATGCCCTCCAGTCATGACCAACGGGGTGATTGATAAGTGAATTTTTGGAGCTGTAAATAATTTCCTTTGTTGGGCTAATTTAAAGCTTAAATCAGCAGATCCACAGTCCCTAATTGTTGTAACACCTGCATTGATTGTTTGTGATGCATGGGGAACTGCATTATAGAAATGAATTCCCAATGGGTTTGCCATGTTTTCCTCTTTGTGAAATCCTTTTGCAAAGATATGGCAATGACAATCAATAAAACCTGA
>CAZOYH010000133.1:0-4396 GCA_964583995.1 uncultured Methanobrevibacter sp. | reverse complement strand
AAATGAATCCCATAGATTGACCACCGGAAACCTCCAATTTAGCAAATAATACACCACTGACAACCATCATTGCCCCCTCAGCAATACGGGCTTGTTTTCTTTGAATCCATTTTATCGGTTTTGCCAAATAGAAAACTAATCCTAAAATAATAGTATAAATTAAAGGCATTATAGTTATAGCAACATCATGGGTGATTGGTATTTTTATTGTACCAATTAATTCTGCTATGATTACTAAAATAAGAACTGTGATGTGTAATCGGTAATCTCTCCAAGGATTTTTCTTTAAGATACGCTTATCTGTTTTTTCCCTATAGATATGCTCAACATGCCCATCTTGACCCTTGCTTGGAATAATAACAAACCCCTGTGAAGTTTTACACATATAATAAATTGTTGATATATACTAATAATTTCTTCAAACCTAATATATAAATTAATAGCATTTAAGTCTAAAAAATTCACTAAATGAGAATAAAAAATAGTAAAAATATTCACATAACATGAATAAATAGCTTAAATATTCATACGACACAATGGTTTCGAAAGGTGCCTTCTAGCCGAAACAGGAGTTTCATAAAACTTAGAATTTTCCAAATTCCGCCCAATCTTAACTGGAACTTTTTCACTGGACTGAATCCTATTGCCACATTTTTTACATTTAAATCCTTTATTTTTACCTGCAGAAGTCATTCTTTTTCCACATTCACAAATTGGATTTTGATATTCCACATCATTTAATTTTATAACCTGAAATTTTTCAATGTTGAAAGTATTCTGCTCTCCGATTCCGCCAAAGACTTTAATTAAATCGCCCGGACGCAAATGGGAAACTGTTTTTCTAAAATTCTTAGTTGGCTCATATGCACCACATTCAATCTCGCCAGATTCATCGAAGATATAAAAAAACATGTGCCCGCCATCAATGACAGCAGGTTTGTTTTTTACTTCACCTACAACTTCATAACATCCGTATTGTTTCATAGACGCAATGTTTATGGCTTTTTGAATGTGCATATCAGTATGTTGGTTTGTTTTAAAAATACACCAATCCGCAATTGGCTCTGCTACCTCAACAATACTTTTTGCTTTTTTTAAAGCATCCACTTCATTGGATCGGATTCCATATAAAACAGGACATGGTGTTTTAGGTTCTATAGCAATATAATCCTCAGAATAATCAATATTTTCAAATGTATCTGGAAAAGTCTCTTTGTCCATCCTATAAACTGATTCATAATCTATTTGCCTTTTAGTCCCATAGTTTTCAGAACTTCGGTATGCAAGCAACTCATAAGTACAATCACTTAAAGGTAAACTGATAGCTGCAATAGATCCGATTATCCCCCTACCTTTTTTGAATTTATGAATTTCACACCCTACAGATTTTCCAAATTCTTCAGCTTCTTCAATTGTAATAAACTCATAGATTGCTCTAAATGCATAATTCTCCATTGATTTTGTGATTTCACCTTCATAAAATACAACACCAGGATTTGTATTGTCACAATCAAACATTGATAACTTTTCAACTTCTTTTAAAACTATTTCTTTAGCCAAGTCAACTTTATCATCATTTAAAATTTTTAAACTGACCCCACCATTTCCACGAGTCTTAAAACGAGCAAAAGGATTTAAGCGAATTAATCTAGGATAATCCTGTAATTTAATCCCATTATCTTCGAATTTATTGATAATCTGGCTTGCAAGAAAAGTCGTGCACATTCCATCAGGAGAATCAGTGTCATCTATTCCAATATATAAAAAATTAATCATAACCACCTTTCAAACAAAAATATATTAGAGTTAAAAGAATATATAGTTTAGATAGTAAGAGGTAGTTCAAATGTTAACTCGAGGAAACTTGTTACAGCAGATTGAAAATTTATTAAAAAATCAAGGTTTTAAAACCTCAGATATTTATGATCAAGGTTCATTTGATTTAGTGGCAAGAAAAAACCTATTAATCTTACTTCTAAAAACTTTTTTAAATATTGACAGTATTAATGAACAGAATGCTCGTGAAATGAAGCAATTAGCCAATATTTTCTTAGCTTCACCAATAATAATCGGTGAAAAATCAAGAAATGGGCTTCTTGAGGAAGGAGTAATCTATGAAAGATACGATATTCCAACAATTGGTTTTGAAACATTGAAAAACATGATATTATATAATGAATATCCTGAGATTTTAGCAGACCGTGGAGGATATTTCGTTAAAATAGACGGTAATATTATCAAACAATATCGAGAAGAATATTCAATGTCTTTAAAAGATTTGGCAAATCTGGCACATGTTTCAAGAGCTACAATGTATAAATATGAAAATGGCATTGTCCGAGCGAATACTGAAACCGCAATGATTTTGGAAGAAATTCTAAATACTAAAGTAACCCTAGATATTGACCTTTTAAAGCAACCTCAAAAAGAAGATATCGAATATAGTGATGATGTTAATGACTTATCAAAATTAGGATATGGAGTTTTATCAACAAATAAAAGTCCTTTTGATGCTGTGGCCAAAATGAAAACTTCAGATAAACATTCACCATTGATGGCTAATGTCGAAAAAAATAGGACTGAAAAAACCTTAAAAAGGATGGCAGTTCCTTTAAAAGACCTCTCAATGGTTACAACATCAGAACCTATTTTTATAATAAATAATGATAAGATTAAAGAATCAATAGGTACAATTCCAGTGATAAAGTCTTGGGAATTGAAAGAATTTGAAAATTCAAAAGAACTATTGAAGATGATTAGAGAAAGAAAAGAAAACTAGTGATATTATGGAAAATTTACAGATTACAGATATGGAAAACTATCCAATCAAATGGGTTTGCAACTTTAAAGGACAAACTGCAATTGGAATATGTGGAAAAACCCAAAAAATTGCAATGTTTGCATCTGATGAAAGAGTTTCAAGAATTTTAGATGATATTGTAATCGGAACAGATGAAACCCAAGAGGGATTTGGCTGTGAAGAAAAAGACAGATGCTGTAATTTTGAATGTGAACACTGTGAAATTTCACCAAGACAATACTTACAAATCACAGGTAAAAAACCATCAAACAAAAACATTACTGATTTGATTAACGGATTAGCTGATTTAAACCAATCTCTTGAAGCTGAGGGTTATGTTCCATTTGAAGAATATGAAGTTGTGAAACTTTAGTATTCTTTAAGAAGAGAAAAATCCTCACTAGCCTCTTCAGTTTTAGCAACACCCATGCAAATCGCATCTATATAGTCAGTAGTTTTTAAAAATGAGAATGCCTCTTTAGGCTTTAAAACTCCTGCTGCTAAAACTCTAGTAGCAATTATTTTTTTATTTAAATTTAAAACCCTATCAACAAATTCCTGTCTTTGGGAAGCGTTGAATGCATTGATATCCATCATATAAGAAAGAGAATTGAAAGGAATCATGTAAAAATCAAATAAGTCCATATCCAAATTGTCTGGAAGCAAATCTGTTGTTTTTGATGGAAATGCAGTAACAATACCAGAAAGTGAGCCAGTACCATTTATTCCAGATAGAATCTTTGAGGTTAATCTCCAGTCATACCCATCAACAATAAACTCATCTACAAGCATTAATGGACAGTCATAAGTTGAAAACAGCTCAATATCCTCATCCCAATCAACTTCTTTTGCAACTTCATAATTCGGATTTAGGTAATCAACATCACTTTTGCCAATAGTTGCAATTACTTTCATCTCACATCCCGCATCAACTGCAAGATCATAAGCTTTAAGTAAGTTGGAATTATTAACTAAATTGATAGCTCTAACTCCTTGATTATATGATTCTATAATAACATCAGCAGTATTTTGAGGATTTTCATATAAATCATCAAGGTACAGTCTTGATCTGTGACCATAATATAATTCTGCCATGAATGGACCATATCCCAAAATTGTTTGGGGCATGACTTTATCTTTATATTTTAAATCCTCAAAAAACATATTATCATCATTCTTTTTCAACTACAACTGCAGTTCCATAAACTAAAATTTCTTGCATTACATTAGAGATTTCATTTGAGTCAAATCTAATGGCTACAATTCCGTTTGCACCTAAATCTTTTGCATGTTCAATTACTCTTTGTAATGCTTCATCCCTGGAGTCCTCCATCATAGATACATATTGTTTGATTTCACCACCAAAAAGAGATTTGACGCCAGCCCCGATTTGTCCACCGGCACCTCTACTTCTTACGGTTAAACCATATACAAAACCTTTAGTTTCTACAATTTTAAATCCTGGAATATCATTTGCTGTTGAAATTGGAAATTCATCTACTGATACCATATTCATCACCTAATTTTTTAAAGTTTAAGTTAATAAACTTCAATAACATTTATCAACTTATCATATAAAAATGTTTTTTAAAATTA
>CAZOYH010000132.1:0-4491 GCA_964583995.1 uncultured Methanobrevibacter sp. | reverse complement strand
GAAGAATTGCCAGAGGTTCCGGTTTTGAAGAAAGTGAAGTCAAAGAACTTTTAAAATATTACAATAATACCAGAAAGACCATGAAAGGTATTGGAAAACGTGGAGGCCGTTTAGGCGGCGGTGCAATGAACCGTATGATGGGGCAGTTTTTCAACAACCACGGCTAATATAGGTCGTGAATTGTGACTTATTGTCACAATTCACTTGTTGAATAGCCTTAGACTATTGAATAATAGTCTCCGTTATCCAGAAATAATATAGGTACCTACGAATCTAAAGCCTAGTTTGTAGCTCTACGGTAAGGTGATTAAACAGTTTTGAGATGGTAGGAACAGTGTTGCCTTACAATCTAAAACTCTGGAATAACATTGGCGAAGGCTTAAATAATTATACCTAGGAATAGGGGGTAAACTAAATGACGTTAGTTTATGTACTAAACAAAAATAAAAAACCATTAATGCCATGCAAACCAGCAAAAGCAAAAAAACTGCTAAAAAATAAAAAAGCAAAAATAATAAACCGAGAACCATTTACAATTCAGTTATTATACTGGGCTACCGGTTATAAGCAGGACATTAGTTTAGGTGTCGATGCGGGAAGTAAATTTGTGGGATTATCTGCAACAACAACTAAAAAAGAATTATATGCCTCTACAGTTGAACTTAGAGATGACGTATCTGAAAAAATAGCAACCAGAACTCAGAATAGAAGAAATAGGCGATCTAGAAAGATAAGGCATCGTCCAGCACGATTTAACAATAGAAAAAGAGACTGTGGTTGGCTTGCACCATCCATAAAACATAAAATAGACTCTCATATCCGAGTGATTGATAATGTTTATAAGATATTGCCTATTAGTAGATTGGTGGTGGAGGTTGCAAGTTTTGATATTCAAAAAATCAACAATCCAGATATATCTGATAAGCAATATCAGGAAGGTGAACAGTCTGGTTATTGGAATACTCGTGAATATGTATTGCACAGAGACAAACATACCTGTCAGCACTGTAAAGGAAAAACCAAAGATCCAGTTTTAAATGTTCATCATATTGAATCAAGAAAAACTGGTGGGGATGCACCAGGAAACCTAATAACCTTATGCAAAACCTGCCACACCCAATTGCATGAAAATAAAATAAAATTAAACCTAAAAAGAAAAAAATCATACAAAGATGCTACATTCATGGGAATCATGAGATGGAAACTATACGATATATTAAAAGAATTATACTCAAATGTTAGTTTAACATATGGTTATATTACTAAGAATATTAGAATTAAACATGGTCTTATCAAGGAGCATCATGTTGATGCACGATGCATTAGCGGTAATCCACTTGCAGAACCATTAGGTTATTATTTTTATCAAAAGAAAGTAAGGCGACATAATCGCCAAATACACAAAGTCAAACCCCAAAAAGGAGGAATACGCAAACGCAACCAAGCACCCTACCTTGTAAAAGGGTTCAGACTATTTGATAAAGTATTATTTGAAGGACAAGAATGCTTTATTTTCGGAAGAAGAACAAGAGGTTATTTTGATTTAAGAACACTTGATGGTACAAGAATTCATGCTTCAGCAAATTACAAAAAATTAAAATTATTAGAACCTAGAAAAGGTTACTTAACAGAAAGGAGGATGGCAATTTCCTCTAACTCTAAAGAGGTTGGGATATGCTATTAAAATTAGATAACATGAAATTAGCTAAACAAATTTTAAGTGAAACAGATGGAAAAATCTGTAAACATTGTCTTGGACGTAAGTTATCTAAAACAATAGAAGGTTCCAATAATATTGAACGAGCAGATAAGGCATGCTCTGAGTTAAACGTCAATTTGGATGATGTTGAATGCAGTATCTGCGATAATCTTTTTGACAAGCTAAATGATGATTTGTATAAAAAAATAGATGATAAAATCAACCAGTTGGGTGTTGAATTTGAAACGTTTCTTGTTGGATCCAAAATTCCCAAAGATATCCAAAAAAGAGATGATGTATTATCTGAAAAGTTCAATTTAAGTGTTGAAACCATAAAAAAGGAAATTAACAGATTAATCGGTCTTAGGCTTTGGGAAATCTATGATAAGGAAGCAGAATTTGAAAGCCAGGACATTGTTTTCAGCATTGATTTAACTAAAGATTCTAAGGTTAAAATTCAAATCAATCCTCTATATGTTGAAGGAAGATATAACAAACTGAAACGTGGAATTCCACAAACAAAATGGCCGTGCAGCAAATGTAAGGGAAGAGGCTGTGAAGAGTGCAATTTCACAGGAAAACAGTACCCAGAATCAGTTGAGGAATTAATTTCCGAGCACTTTTTAAAAATAACCAAAGGTCGTGAAGCAAAATTCCATGGTGCAGGACGTGAAGATATAGATGTTTTGATGTTGGGCTCTGGAAGACCGTTTGTTTTAGAAATTAAAGAACCAAAAATCAGGTATTTTGATTTAAAAGAACTTGAAGATAAAATAAACGAAATCAATGAGGGTAAAACTTCATATCATAATCTGCATTTATGTGAGAGAAGAAGAAAGGCAGAAATAAAACAATCTTCTCCTGATACTTATAAGGTTTATAATGCAATCGTCAAATGCGAAGATGTTTATGATAAAGACAAGCTTGATGAATTAACTAAACTAAATGAAATCCACCAGCAAACTCCTTTAAGAGTACTTAGAAGACGTACAGACATGGTGCGCATTAAGCATGTTCTTGATTTGTCATGTGAAGTCATAGACAATAGGACATTCAGCATGCGCATTAAAACAGAAGGTGGATTATACATTAAGGAACTGATTTCAGGTGATGAGGGAAGAAGTCATCCTAATGTAAGTGAAATATTGGGTGTTAATGCGGTTTGTGAACAGTTGGATGTAATTGAAGTAAGTGAGAAGTAGATATTATGGCAGATGAATTTACACATTTAACAGACAGTGGAGTGCACATGGTTGAAGTCGGTGAAAAACCAGATCAAAAAAGAAGAGCTATTGCAAGTGGTAGTATATTTTTAGATAAAAATACCATAGATTTAATTCAAAATGAAGAAATAAAAAAAGGTAATGTATTAACTACTGCTCAAATTGCAGGAATTCAGGCCGTTAAAAATACTTCTTCAATAATTCCACTTTGCCATCCATTGGCATTAACTGGAATTGAGCTTGATTTTGAAGTTAAAGATACTGAAATCATTGCTACATGTGCAGTAAACACTTTAGGAAAAACAGGTGTTGAAATGGAAGCTATCACTGGTGTAAGTGTGGCACTGCTTACCGTATGGGATATGGTAAAGGCAGTTGAAAAAGATGATGACGGACAGTATCCAGATACAAGAATAAGTGATATTAAAGTTATTAGGAAAGAGAAAATCTAAACTTTATATACTATGAAAATAAAAATTATAAACAGTTATTTTATTTAATTAATTTTATAGGAGATTACTATGGCTAAAAAAGATAATAAGATTTCTATGCCTCAAACTGGTGCAGGTTTAGTAAGATACTTTGATGAAGAAAGTTTAGGTCCAAAACTCTCACCTGAACACGTTATAGTTGCTACTATTATTTTAGCAATATTTTGTTTCGTTTTAAGATATTCAGCTTAATATTATTGTTTTTTAAAAACAATACTACTTTTTTTCTTATTGATAATTATGTTAACTAAAAGAATTATTCCTTGTCTAGATTGTGATTTGCAGGTTCCTGAAGGCAGAGTTGTTAAAGGTGTAGAATTTAAAGAGATTAAATATGCAGGTAATCCAGTAGACCTTGCAACACGCTACTATGAAGAAGGAGCAGATGAAATTGTTGTTTTAGACATAACTGCATCTCATGAAAGACGTGCAACAATGGCAGACGTCATCGACAGATTAACAGAAAATGTTTTCATGCCAATCTGTGTAGGTGGAGGAATAAGAAAGGTTGACGATTATATTAAAATGCTTAAGGCAGGAGCAGACAAATGTTCAACAAATACTGCGGCCATTAAAAATCCGGAACTCTTAACTGAAGCTTCTAAGGTTGTCGGATCACAGGCAGTTGTAATAGGAATCGATGCAAAAAGAAGATATGTTGACCATCCCGATGATGCAAGCGATAAAATAGTCATTGAAACAGATAAGGGATTCTGCTGGTTCGATTCAAGCATTTATGGCGGACGTGAATTTACAGGAATCGATGCAATCCAATGGGCGCAAAAATGTCAGGATTTGGGGGCTGGAGAAATCCTTTTAACAAGTATGGATGGTGACGGAACTCAAAACGGATATGACATAGAGCTAAATAAAGCCATTAATGATGCAGTGGACATTCCGGTAATTGCAAGTGGTGGTGTTGGAGAGCCAAAAGACATTTTGGATGTATTTGAAAAAACTGACGTTTCAGCAGCTCTTGCAGCAAGTATCTTCCATTTCAATCAATACTCAATTGGCGAAGTCAAGCAATACCTAAAAGAAAACAACGTAGCTGTCCGTTTATGATTATTAAAAAACC
>CAZOYH010000131.1:0-4494 GCA_964583995.1 uncultured Methanobrevibacter sp. | reverse complement strand
TCTTGATTCTTTTGTTGATTTTGGAAAAACTACGATTCCTCTTTGAAGCAGCCATCTTAAAATTACCTGTGCTGCGGATTTTCCATATTTTTCACCTATTTCAACCAGAATCGGATTTGTGAATATTCCATCTTTTCCTTCAGCTAAAGGTCCCCATGCTTCAACTACTGCACCGAATTCCTCGTGGAATTCTACTGTTCCTTCCTGCTGGTAGAATGGGTTTACTTCAATCTGGTTTACCATCGGAGGGATTTCAGCGTTAAGACTTAAATCAGTGAAACGTCCCTGTGTGAAGTTGCATACTCCAATTGCTTTGATCTTTCCTTCTTTGTACAGGTCTTCAACTGCTCTCCATGTTGAGTATACGTCACCCATGCACTGGTGCAATAAGTATAAGTCAATGTAATCTGTGCCTAATTTATCTAAAGATTCCTGGAATGCCTTTTTGGTTTTTTCGTAACCGTATGAAGATACCCATACTTTTGTGGTCAGGAATAATTCTTCTCTTGCAATTCCAGATTCTTTTATTGCTTCACCAATTTCTGCTTCATTGAAGTATGCCTGTGCTGTATCGAAGTGTCTGTAGCCTACTTCAATTGCTTTTTTTACTACATCTTTTGTTTGTTCTGGAGGTATTTGAAATACTCCGAATCCTAATTGCGGAATTTCTACGCCGTTTGATAATGTTTTATATTCCATGATTTTCACCTTGAATAATAATTTATTAATTTTTATATATAAATCTTTCCAATGGAAAGAGTTGATTATAGGAAAGAGTTATATTATATGTCAATCAAAATAATATCAAGGTGATATATTGACTCGTCCAAGTAACTTCATGAAAGGAAACGAAGAAAACATATTTATATACCAGTATGTTGAAGAAATGGTGTCAGATTTTGGAAAATACGTTGCAGAATCCTTTGACGATAATGATATATCTGAAAATGAATTTACATTCTTAGTTAGAATTAGATTAAAGGATAAAACAACACAAAAAGAACTTGTTGAAATTTTTAAGGTAAGTGAAGGTTATACTGCAAAGATATTGAGGAAATTTGAAGATAAAGGTTACATTACCCGTATTGAAGACCCTGAAAACAGACGCCAAAAAATAGTCGAACTAACCCAAAAAGGACTTAAAAAAACTGATGAACTGATCAGCCTTATAGACGGGTGGGAATCCAAGGTCACCTCAAAACTAAGTGACAACGAAATAAAGACAATGAAAAAATTATTATTCAAACTTCTTGAAGAGTAATATCACCAAAAATATAATTAAACTAAAAACCAAGATAGACTTAGGTGAAATAATGAATATCGCAATAATTGGAGCAACCGGGAATTTCGGAAGACTGTTTACAGCCAAACTGCTTTCATTTCCAAATTATCAGATAACAGCAATTTCCAAAACTGCTGAAAATCTATATGAAAACAGCCATAGAGTTACTGCAAAAAGCATAGACGCTACAAACCAGAAGGACTTGAAAAAAGTATTGGAAAATCAGGATATTGTACTTTGTGCTGTTTCAGGCCCAGATCAGGTGGCCATTGCGCGTAACCTTGTTGAACTGGACGTCAAAAGGCTGATTTTCATGAGCGTTGTTGGAATATACAATGAACTTACAGATGGAAACGGTGATGAATTTAACCTTGATAATGAACCGGAGCAAAGGATTCACAGAAATGCTGTTGACATTCTTGAAGACAGCTCTCTAGACTATACTATCCTAAGATTGGGCTACATTGCCTATCAGGATGAAGAAGACTACGTAATCACAAAAAAGGGTGAAACAGCAAAAGGTTATGTTTCAAATGCAAAATCAATTGAAAAAGTAGTTTTAGACATTATCAAAAAACCTGAACTTTATTCACGTGAAAGCATTTCACTTACAAAAGATATGAGCTAAATGTATACAAAAGAATTCATTTTAAATGAAGTTAACGCTATAAGAGAAGAAATTGGCCATGAAAAGGTAAATATTTTTATTGAAAATATTTATTTTAAAGACAATGAATTGTGGATTATAACCGAGGACAGACCCGACAAGTCCGCAATTATTGGTAAAGGCGGTTGGGTAGTTGGAAAGCTTAAAGAAAAGTTAGGTTTAAACAGTATTCACGTTGAATCATATGGAGACTTTTTAAACAAGGAATATAAACTGAAATTATCCAAAAAGACTGTTTCAAATGTTGATTTGGATTCAGTTGGTCTTAAAAACTTAAAAATAGCTATTGATAATAAACTGGAAAACATCTACAGTTTTAATTTCGATAATTTCTTTAGGCAGAATTCATTTGAGGAATCCAAAAATACAGAAGCTGTTGTTGCTCTTTCAGGCGGTGTTGACAGCAGTTTTTCACTTATTCTAGCTAAAAAGTTAGGTTTTAATCCGATTGCTGTTACAGTTGATCCTGGAACTATAATTTTACCAAAACAGTTTAAAGAAAACATTAAACTTTTAACTGAATCATTAGATATTGCTCATGAGTATATTGAAGTTGACTATTCAGACATTATCAGTGAATCATTTACAGGCAATGTTCATCCATGTGGGCGATGCTCTAAAAACACATCAGAAGTTGTGAAGGAATATGCAAAATCTAGAGAAATTCCAATAATTGTCTTCGGTGATATGCTTGCAACTGGTAGTCAATGCATAAATTTACATGATGATTCATTATATCGCTTGAACCTTCCAGCAAGTTTAAGTGTTGGCAAGCAAGAGATAAAATCCTTAATCAGAAACTATGATTTAAAAACATTTAAAGGCTTTGGCTGTCCTCTGTTATATGAGGTTCACAAAAAATTCCCATATATGAAGAAATTTTCAATCCAAAGAATTCTAAGGGAAACCCGTTCAGGAGCACTTGAACCCGGCGAGGCACTTGACCTTATTTGGAGTTTTTATAAAACCAGATAGTTACCAAAAGTTTAATAACTAGAAATTGAAAGTAGATAATATGATGTTTAAAATTTGTCCTAGATGCGGATCTAGAAAAGTTAAATGGATTATTCCACAGAACTGGTCTCAGTGGATTTGTTATGACTGTGACTATACAGGGCCAATTATAGAAGGAAATCAGGAATTGGCAGATGAAATTCATGAAAGCTATCTGGAATCTTTAAAGGAAGAAGATAGTGAATAGTATTATTTTTAAAATCAGATTCATATGATTAGCATTAGGGTATAAAATAGAAGCTGAGCTTTACTTATTTGAATTCGTTGAGGAATATTAATAAGTTTTCTAAAATATACCCTTTTGCAATCATGTTTCAATAACCAAAAGATTATTTCAACAATTATTATATTATTTTTAAAAGTATTTAAAGTTTAGGCATACCTAAATAAATTTAAAGTGAAAAAAATATAGGAATTTGTTTAAATTCCCTTTTTCTCAAATTCTTCATTCAAGAACACTTTAATATTATCACGAGCAATTTCAACCATTTCAGGTGCTGGTCCACCAGGAATGGCTCTAATCCTTACATTTTCAGCGGGATTCAATGCTCTTTGGATTAAGTCATCAGCTAAGTTCAACTCTTCAAATCCAAGTTCGACTGCAATATCATCTATGAATTTGGAGGTAATGTCTTCTTCAGCCATATTGTTGGCTGTTGCTTCATTGACAATTCTTCCAACGATTTTATGTGCAGTTCTGAATGGAATTTGTTTTTCACGAACCATGATATCTGCAAGGTCAGTTGCAGTAGCAAAGTTTTTGCCTGCAAGCTCTCTGCATCTTTCAGTTTTAAACTCAACAGAAAGCATCATTTTGGTTACAATTGATAATGTGTCACGTGTTACATTGACTGCATTCCATAAGTGAGGAGTAATTTCCTGTAAATCCCTATTGTATGTGTATGGAATTGCTTTTAGAATAGTTAAAATTGTGATTAACTCACCGGTAGCAATACTGGTTTTACCACGGGCAAGTTCAGCTACATCAGGGTTTTTCTTTTGTGGCATAATAGAAGAAGTTGATGAATACTCATCGGCCATTTCAATAACGCCAAACTCATAAGTACTCCACAATACCAGTTCCTCACAGATTTTGGCAAGTGTTGATGAAAGTGCCACCAAATCAAAGACTGTTTCTGATATGAAATCCCTTGCAGAAACACCATCCATAGAATTTTCAAGGTATGCATCAAATCCAAGTAAATCAGTAGTCAGTTGCCTGTTTATTGGAAAACTGGTGGTTGCCATAGCGGCAGAACCTAATGGGTTTAGGTTTACACGTTTGTAAGTGTCTGCTAAACGTTCATAATCCCTTTTCAATGCCTGTACATGAGCCATCAGATGGTGAGCTATTGTTATTGGTTGAGCATGCTGCAAGTGTGTAAAACCAATGAACACATCTTCCAAGTGTTCTCCAGCCATTTCAACTAAACCTTCCATAAATTCCAAAATGCCAATTTGAATGTCTTCAATAATTTCCCTTAAATCCAGTCTAACTTCACAAGAAACAAGGTCATAACTTGATTATGAA
>CAZOYH010000130.1:0-4517 GCA_964583995.1 uncultured Methanobrevibacter sp. | reverse complement strand
CTAATGGAGCAATATTTCAAAATAGCTATGGAGGATATGTTGTAGACAGAGCCAAGTGTAACGGTTGTGGAATGTGTATGTACAACTGTCCTACCAGTAACATTACTATTGAAGACGGTATTGTTTATGGTATCTGTTCTCGTTGTGGTGTGTGTGAGGAAGTATGTTCAAACCGTGTTGACGGTTTTGAGCTTGAAAAAGAAAAACAGCTTAATTTCATTGAATCATTAAAAATACTTTATCCTCCACTTGATAATGTTCCTCATAAAAGTGAAAGCAAAACTAAGGAAGTTACAAGAAACTACTTTGGAACAGATTTGGATAAATGTATTCTGTGTGGAAGATGTCAGGAATATTGTCCGACTGGAGCAATACATGTAAGAAGAGACAGAGATGATGGAATTTGTAGTGAATGTAGGATTTGTAGTGATGTATGTCCTAATGAATCAATGAGCAAACTTCAAATTGTCAATAAGTCATCCTGTACACTTTGTCTTAACTGTATGAAAGCTTGTCCGAATAATGCTATTTCACTAGAGGACTTTGAGATTATTGTCAATAAATTAAATCAAAAACCAACAGGCTCTATAATATCCTGTCTAAACTGTGGATTATGCGCCGATTTGTGTGAAAACGAATCACTTAAAAATGTGGATGGTAAATTAAGATATAATCCTGCAGGCGACACAGAAAATGTCACTCATGACATAGCAATTAGTTCTTGTCCGATTCATACTCTAAGAGTGGATGATGAAATGTATATTTACGATGAGGTTAACGATGAAGAGTTATCTACCTTGTCAGGATTCTGTGTTTCATGCGGTAAATGTGCTCAAGTCTGTGATGAAACAGGTGCACGTCAGTTCATGACTCATACCTGGGATGGTAGTGTATCTGATGACTGTATATCATGTGGAATTTGCGTTGAAGTCTGTCAGGAGGAAGCTATTACTTTACACAGAGGAAGTATCTCAGTTAATTTAGATAAATGTATCTTATGTGAAAATTGTGCTGTTCACTGTCCGGTTGATGCAATCCCAAAAACTACAATGTATAAAAATGAAATCACAGGTGGATTTAACTTCATTGAACAAGAATTATGTATGCACTGTGGATTATGTCACAAAACCTGTTCATATGATGCAATTGATGAAATCAACGGCCAGTTTGTAGTAAATGAGGAGAAATGCACATATTGTGGAGCATGTAAAAATGCATGTCCTGCAAGAGCATTCTTATTCGAAAGAAATTTTAAAGATTCAATAGAGGGTATTTAAATGATTAATTTACTTAAAATAGCTTTAGAAGGGGCTTTTACCAACTTTAAAAGAATCTTTTTTGCAGCTGATAGGGTTACTGATATGGAGCTTAAAAGGCAAATTTCCACTCTTTCGGTTGAAGTTGATGATAGAGTTGATGAAAAAGCTTGTATCGGATGTGCTGGTTGTGCTAATGTATGTCCAACAGGGGCAATTGAGATGAAACCATTAACAAGTCCCGTTAAATTAACTGACGATTGGACTAAAGATCAAGTACCTGAAATTAATCTTGAAAAATGTGTTGTATGTTATTATTGCCATGACTTCTGTCCGATATTTTCACTATATGGACAAAAAGGAACTGTTCATCCAAGTTGTGTTGGCAATCAAGAAGTGGACATTTCAGAGTTTCTCGAACAACCATTTAAAATATCTGATGATAAACTTAAAATTATTGCACAATACTTATCTGATAAAACAGTATTGAAAAATTTAGAGGATGGTGATTAGATGGGAATTAAATCATTTTCAAGAGCAAGGGCAATTCACGTCATGTTGGTTTATACTGGCGGTTGTAACGGTTGCGATATTGAAATTGTAAATTCTATATTGTCACCACGTTTCGATGCTGAGCAATATAATGTGTTTTTAACCTGGAATCCTCGTGAAGCTGACGTTTTGGTTGTCACAGGTCCAGTTACACATTTAAATAGAAAACCATTAGAAGCAATTTATGAAGCCATTCCTAATCCTAAGTTGGTAGTTGCTGCTGGAAGTTGCGCTCTAATGGGTGGTGTTTATAAGAATTGTTATGGTGATATTCCTTCAGAAGAAATTGAAGGGCCAGTTGAAAATATTATACCTGTCAATGCTAAAGTGCCGGGTTGTGCTGTAAGACCTCAAGATGTCTTGGCTGGTGTTGTATCACTTTTACCTACATTATTGGATGCAGATTAAGGAGGGGATTAAATGGATGAGAAAGTACCAAGAAGTAATATTATTGAAACTGAAATTCCAATGGGTACAGTTCACCCTGCTGCATTGGAACCATATAGGGTAAGGTTTTTTGTTGAAGATGAAATTGTCCAAGAAGCTGAAATAACTATTGGTGTTAATCATAGGGGTATTGAAAGAATCATGGAAGGTCTTCCAGTTCAAAAAGCCAATTCACTTACAGAAAAAATTTGTGGAATCTGTTCAAATGCACATATATGGAATTCATGCAGAACTGCTGAAATAGGTTTAGGTATAGAAATTCCAGAGAGAGCTTTATATATTCGTGTAATCATGAGTGAACTTGAACGTTTACATTCACACTTCTTGTCTTTAGCTCATGGCTGTGAAGTATTGTTACACGAAACATTTTCAATGAGAGTATTCTATTTAAGAGAAATAGTCATGGAACTGCTTGCAATGATTGGAGGAAACAGGGTCCAGTATGGATGTTCTGTTTTAGGTGGTGTAAGACCAAGATGTGAGTTGGATGAAGCAAAACTATTAAGACTTAAAAATGACATGGATAAAATCGAAGAAGGCCTAACAGATTTTGCAGCAAGATTCACAGCAGATTCAATGGTAATGTCAAGGGTTACTGGAATTGGAGTTCTGCCACAAAAACAAGCTATTGAACTGGCAGTAACCGGTCCAAGCCTAAGGGCTACAGGTGTTGCAAGAGATTTGAGAACAACCATGTTCGAATACAATGACTTTGATTTTAATGTCGTAACCCA
Organism: uncultured Methanobrevibacter sp.; assembly: GCA_964583995.1. Lineage (GTDB taxonomy): Archaea > Methanobacteriota > Methanobacteria > Methanobacteriales > Methanobacteriaceae > Methanocatella. The sequence continues at coordinate 1,528 of CAZOYH010000130.1, read as the reverse complement.
GCCTGATGGGGATGTTAAATCCAATCTGTTAATGAGAGCTTTAGAATCATTTGAATCAATTAAAATCATTAGACAGGCTATTGCAAATATACCTGAGGGTAAATTGGTTAACCATGACTGGGAAATGTTTGACACAGATATAACTGAAAGTTACATTGAAGTTCCAAGAGGAACACTGTATCATTCATATGCATTGGAAACTGGAAGAGTAAGGCACTGTATTATAAGAACTCCATCAATGGCAAATATTGGAGCAATGCAATATGCATGTATTGGAGATCAGCTTACAGATGCGCAATTATGTATTGTACAATGTGACCCATGTTTCACATGTACTGACAGGGCAATAGAAGTGATAAGGAGGTAAATTATGTTTTCAAATACACTTATTAACTCAATTCTTGCAGTTGTCCTTACTGTACTGGTCTGTTTTATAATCTCAACATTGCTTCCAGGAATCGAGAGAAAATACATTCATGCAAGAATTCAGCAGAGAATTGGACCTCTTGTAATTGCTCCGGGAATTATGGCTCCTATAAAATTCATGTTTAAGGAAAATGTAAAAGTGGAATCTCCTGTTCCTGGATTGTATAAGATATTGCCGATATTATGTTTCATTGTTGTTTTATGCATTCTTGTTGCATTAACTCCACAAGCTTATGCAATACCTGCTCTTGCGAGTTTAGTAGCAATTGTCGGATTTTTAAAAGTTGAAGAAATATGTTATGTATTGATGGGAGCATTATCTAAATCAGTAATGTCTTTAAGAATGCCGTTTCCTGATTTGGCAAAAGGTGGAGCTCACTTAAATGCTCAAAGATCATTTATTGAAGATATAAGTGCAAAAAGATCTTTAAGAATGATTACTTATGGGTCTTTTCCATTGTATTTGGCATTATTTGCTCCAGTAACTGCAGCTAGAAGTATTTTCTTACAGGACATTGTATTATATCAACAAGCACATGGATCATTTCTTTTTACAGTAGCTGGTGGAATCGCAGCAATTGTCTTTTTCATTGGTTACATGATAATATTGAATGAATATCCGTTTTCAATTATTAAAGCTAAAAGTGATGTAATTGAAGGGCCATACATGGAATATGCATCTAAATACAGATCAATTGTTTATTTAACAAGAGGATTTTTCATGTTTGTGCTTGGTTGTGTATTTTCAGTATTGTTCATTGGAATTCCGCCAAATATATTCTCATTGGGAATTTTAGTCAACATTGCTGTTGCATTGATTTTCGTATTTATGATGGGAATATTTTCAGCATTCAGCCCAGTATTTACAAACAGACAGTTATTGCCAACAATTCTAGGTGCAACATTGCTTGGAATACTTGCGGTTATACTTGGATTATTATGAGGTGAGGAAAATGAAGTTTGTTATGAGACCGTATCACATGGTAAGTCTTGGAGGATACATTGTTGAATGGGATTTTCCTTACAGAAATCTCATAGTAGTAAATAAAACCTCCGAACCAATCAAAATTGAAATACCAGTATTTCATGAAGAATGGATTGC
>CAZOYH010000129.1:0-4564 GCA_964583995.1 uncultured Methanobrevibacter sp. | reverse complement strand
TAAAAGGGTTATATTAATAAGTCAATATAACATAAGTTATAATAACTATTGTTATATAACATTGTTTTAGTTTATAAATGTTTGGGTAAAACTAAATATTTTTTAAAAAATAATCACAGATTTCAGTGCAAGGACAAATTTCACACTGAGGAGACATCGGTTTACATATATTTTGACCAAACTGAACCATCAAATCATTTAACTTGACCCACAAATCCTTAGGAGCAATCTTACATAATTCCACTTCAGTATCTTCAGGATTTTTTGTATCCACCAAACCTAAACGATTGGAAATTCTGTGAACATGAGTATCAACAGGAATAGCTGGAAGCTCAAAAGCAAAAACCATAACACAATTTGCTGTTTTTCTGCCGACACCCGGAAGTTTGACCATTTCTTCAACAGTGTTTGGAACTTCACCACCATATTGATCAATTAAAATTTGTGAAACTTCCTGAATTCTGGCTGCTTTAACATTATAAAAACCAGCAGGCTTAATTAATTCCTTGACATCATCAATTGGAGCATCAACTACAGCATAAATGTCCGGATATTTATTGAACAAATTATTAGTAGCATGGTCAGTGTTTTCATCACGAGTTCTCTGAGACAAAATAGTCCTAATCAATACCTTGTAAGGATCATGGTCTAGAAATGTTCTAATCTCAAAAATACTTTCCAAATCTTCAATTAACTGAATTACTCTTTCTTCTTTATTCATATTCTAACTCCAATTCAAATCCAAGTTCCGCCATCGCTTCAATAAAATTCGGAAAAGACACATCAAAGACTTCCCCATTTGTAATTTCAATGTCATGCTTTAGGCCAATTAATGAAAATGCCATAGCAAGTCTGTGGTCTCCATGTGAGTCAACACGACCTGATTTGACACCACCTGTAATGCTCATTCCATCTTCAAATTCTTCAAGTTTACAACCCAACTTTTCAAGTTCACGACAGGTTGTATCAATTCTGTCGGTTTCTTTTACTCTTGCATGAGCAACGCCAGTAATATTGGTTGTGCCTTCAGCCATTGCTGCTAAAATCGCAACGGTGATTAACAAATCAGGAGCATTTGACAAGTCAACATCAATGGCTTTCAATTTTCCATCAGAACCTATTTCAACATAGTCATCTCCACGGATGATTTTTGCTCCCATTTGCTGGAGAATATCTAAAATAACTTTATCTCCCTGTTTTGAGTTTCTAAATAAGTTTTTAATTCTAGCTTTTCCTCCGTTAATGGCTATCAATGCCAAAAGATAAGATGCCGATGAATAGTCACCTTCAACAGTGTAATCGCAGGCAACATATTCCTGTTTTGTAATCTTAAACTCGTCAATCCTGCAGCTTTGAACTTCCTTATCACAATTGTCATGCTTTAGATAATATCCTTTAAGGGATTTGACACCGAATTTTCTCATTATGTCCAAAGTCATATTAACATAAGGTCTTGATTTGAACTCCGGCAGGACATATAATGTAACACCATGCTCTGATAAAGGTGAAGAGATTAGAATAGATGAAATAAACTGCGAACTAACATTTCCATAAATATTAGTTTCACCACCAGCATATCCCGGCTCAATTAATATAGGTGCTTTTTCATTATTATTTAATGATTTTGTAGTGATTCCCAAAGGTTTTAATGCTTCCATCAACAGCCCCATAGGTCTTGTTTTAAGGGAGTCATCACCAGTCAGTATAACCTCATTATCACTTAATGCAGATGCAGAAGTCATCAGTCTTAATGTAGTTCCGGAATTGGCCAAATCAATTGGACTTTCTGATGAATTGTGCAATTTTCCACCAGTTCCAACAACCTCAAGATAATCTTCACTCTGATTGATTTGAGCTCCCAAAGCTTTACAGACCCTAATTGATGCCAAAGTATCTTCTGAGTATAACATATCATATAATTTTGAAGTACCATTGGCTAGAGATGCCAAAATAACAGCTCTGTGAGAATAGCTTTTAGATGGAGGTGCCTTTACAACCCCACCGATTTTCGAAATATTTTTAACCTTAAGAATCATTATATCATGCCAAAGATATTGAAAAACATTATAATTAGATTTGATTAAATTAGTTAATTAAATTTTTGAAAGAAATATTAGGAATCATCAGCACCACGTAGTTCAGTAATTCCTTTTTTACTAACTATTCTATCAACTCCTGAGTTTTTAATCATTCTAAAACATATCGGACAAGGTTCTGCATCATTTATTTCAACCCAAACCCCCTCATCATACATTTCCCCAGCTAGATAAATTGTTGATCCAAGCATTTCATTTCTGCTTGCACTAATCATTGCATTCTGTTCTGCGTGAACTGAAAAGCAGTCGTTGTAGTTACCTGAATTGGATGGAAGATTCATTCTCTGACAGTTTCCTCTGTCACAGCAGTTTTCCTCTCCTCTCGGATTCCCATTATAACCAGTACTGATTATTTCATCATTATTGACTATTACTGCCCCATAACGTCTTTTTAGACAGGTACTTCTTTTAGAAACAACAAGAGCAATTGCAAGATAATATTCATTTTTACTCATACGATTTGAATTATTTTCATCCACCATATTTTCACCTTTTCCAATACAATTTTTAACTTAAATAAATAATATAGTTAACTATGAAAGAAATCGACAAACTAAATGCTGGCCTTGAATACTGCTATGACGATGAAGAGGTTGATGCGGTTAAGCAAAATGCCATTAAAAACTGTGCAATCTACAATTCAATAGATGATGCTGACAGACAAAAACAATACGATTTTCTATGCAAAATGCTGGGTTCTGTTGGTGAAGGCGTTTGGATAGCAAAAAGATTCAACTGCGACAATGGAAAGAACATTTTCATTGGAGATAACTTTACTGGAAACTTCAACATCACAATATTGGATGTTAAAGAGGTTTATATTGGTGATAATGTGATGATAGGACCGAATGCATTGATAACAACTGTTGGCCATCCCCTAACTCCCAAAGGACGTCGTGACCACTTGGCACAGGCAAGTGAAATACATATAGGTGATGATGTGTGGTTAGGAGGAAATGTTACAATTCTTCCAGGAGTTACAATAGGTAACAATGTTGTTGTTGGTGCTGGAGCAGTTGTTACTAAAGACATTCCGGACAATTCCCTTGCAGTTGGTGTTCCTGCTCGAGTTATTCGAAAAATAGAAAATGATATTGAGTAGGAGATGAGAACGCATGCCAGTAAATTAAGGAATTAAAAATAACAGAAACACGTCAAGAGAAATGAACCCTTATAGATTAAAATATTTTTTTCTCATCTCCACTATTTATTTTGTAAATAGGAAGTATATATACTTTTAAAGAACAAAAAACAATTTAATAAGCTTTCAACAATTTAATAGAGAAAAATAAATATTGTTTTTAGTTTAAAAAAAAGAAGTTTGAGAAGTAATTATCTGATTACTTCTACAATCATATCCAAGTTTTCGGACTGTAAGATATCAACTTTCTTACCGGATGCTCCAACAATCTCTTTTTTGATATTTAACATGTCTTCAGGAACTACAATTTCACCGATTGCAAGTTCATGGTTTTCATCTAAAACTGCACCGATTTCATCAATATCAGTTGATTTTAAGTAACCGATGATTTTACCTGCATCTCCTTTGAATGTTGGTCCGATTTTGGACATGTCAGGTTCAACTTCAATGATTTTTTCATGAACTTCAGGTTTTCCAGAGCTAATTGCTAGATTATTGATTTTTAAAGTACCTTTCAAATCATCTTCGAAGTCATTGAAGATTTCAACAAGACTTTCATCAGATGTGTATACATTAACTTCTGAAAGTTCAGCGTTTAAAGGTATTTTAGAAGCAGACTTGAATCTTCTGACCTCATCAATTAATTCAACTGTAGTTTCACCTTTAGCTTCCATTTCCTCACTGATTAACTCCTCATAAACTTCCGGCCATAATGTTGTATGGATGGATTCATCGGAGAAGTATTGATAAACTTCTTCTGTAAAGAACGGAGCAATTGGAGCAAGTAATTTAAGGGAAGTTTCAACAACTGTTCTTAAAGTGTATTTTGCAGCTCTTCTTGATTCGTCTGAAACGTCTGTGTATAATCTGTATTTTACAGCTTCTATGTATTCATCACAGAAATCATGCCAGAAGAACCTTTCGATTGATGTGATGGTTTCTGCAAAGTTATAGTCTGCGAAAGCTTCATCAACAGTTTTGTTTAAGTTGTTGAGTTTGGATAAAATCCACATGTCAAGTGGTCCTAAATTATCTTTAACCTCGCCGTATGTTACTTCTTCATCAAAGATTTGCATGCTGATGAATCTGAATGCATTCCAGAATTTTCTGAGGAATCTGTATCCGTGCTTAATGTCTTTCCAGTCAAATATTACGTCAGATCCAGGTACGCTGTTTGCAGCCCATGTTCTTAAAGAATCAGCACCATATTTTTCAATAACCTCTTCAGGACCTACTACAAATTCCGGTCTTGATTTGGACATTTTATTTCCATCTTCACCGAATACCATACCATTGATTACAATGTCATCAAATGGCTTTTGACCGG
>CAZOYH010000128.1:0-4569 GCA_964583995.1 uncultured Methanobrevibacter sp. | reverse complement strand
TTCTGATATAACACTCAACTTCCCCTTCATATCTTGTAATACCATATTTAACCATATTAATATCAGTTAAAATGGTTTCTTTATTTTTAAGGGAAGCCATAGCTGCATCTACAAAATCAGGACTTATTTTAACTAATTTTGCATAATCAGGATCAGCAGTTGAGTGAACAATCCTCTCAACAATGTCTCTTTCTAAAGGATTTAAATCTTTGACATCTTCACCAATAAGGCCACGGATAATCTCCCTACTTTTGGTTGCAATATCCATGCCCTGTTTAGTTGATGCACCCATGAACATTTTGTCTGTCATAATGTTAGTTATATATTAAATATATGTTAAATATTTTGTTTAGTTTAAGATTAATCCTTAAGTTTGTAATATACAATTCTGCCATTTTTCTTTTTATCAATGAAATTTAGTTCCATTAACTGATTTAAATCTTTAACTGCAGTGTTCCTTGAAATATCAAACATATCCATATATTCTTGTGTTGTAATCTCTTTAACATTTAGTTTGAAAAATATTCTTTGCCTATCATTAAGAATATTATTATTTTTAGACCTGAAAATTACTTTAAAAAACTCACCAGATTCAACAAATTCAGGTTCATCTAAGCCATTTTTCTTCATCACATCCCTCATGCGCTTAATTCCGGTTCCAACATGTTCCATGTAAGTTGTTTTTGAAAAAATTCTACATATTGTTTCATTTCTGTGTATCGGTTTGTTTTCACCAAGTTCACAAGCTTTAAGAGGATAGACTAAACGTCCGGGACTTTTGATTTCAATTCTATCAGGGTAGATGTAGAAAGTTATTGATGCAGATTGGATAGTATAGTCTCTGTGGGCTAATGCATTTACAAGAGCTTCACGAATTGCTTCAAATGGATATTCATATATTGTTTCCCTTTTAAAACCATTAATCTGAGAATAATGATTTGTCGTTTTGTAGAAAAATATTTCAGCTTCACGCAATACTTTTAAAATAGATGTATTAACAAATGTTTTTTGAAAAGTTTTTACACCTTCGTAATCAAAGAAACGAACCATCTTAACTTCATGAGAGATATTGAATTTGGAGGGGTCTCGAGCAAAAAATAATGCCCCACTAGTGTTTAATCTAAATTCACCATCTTTCCAATCCCCCGCATTAATTACAGATAGAACATTGACCAAACCTTTATCTTCTCTTAATGTTTCAAGTGGTTTATACTCCAGAGAATTGAAAAACAACTCTAAGGATTCCTCATCAACATCATCACATGAAGAATCCAATAATAGTTCACGATCAAAAGCTTTATAATTCTTCAAATTTCTATTTAGAAAATCAGCTAAACTTTCCCTAACATGTTGAAATAATTCATAACGATTATCAAAACGCTGATAACTATGTTCGCCTTTAACTTTATCAATGAATTTTGTGGTTTTATCATCTCTAAATTGAGTATTTTTGATGAAAATAAATGCATCATTATGAACTTTATTAAACAAATCATATTCCCGCTCTGTGGGAGATATTCCAGACTCTAAAACATTTCCATAATCAGAACCTATTAAACCAATATAAATATCAGAGTCTATTACTTCTTCACTATATAATTCCTCTGGAGCTTTAGGGGATGCTGATGTTTTTTCGAATGCAAACAATTCAAAAAATCTATTTAACATGAAATCATTTTCAATTTCTTGTTTAATGAAAAGCCTTTCTTGCTCAAATTCTTGTCGAGTACTACTTAGAAAAATTTTGAATTTAATGATAAAACCTCCATTATGTCAATTTACACTTGAAAAAATACTAATCTAATATTTTAAATTAAATAACTAATAATTTATTTTAATAGTATATAAATCTATTTAAAATTATTAAATTATAAAAACTTTGTAATTTGTATTAAAATTAAAAAAAATTAATTAAAACTTATTTAAATAAATATAGATAATTTTTAAAATGATTTCAAATGTAAATAAAAATTGACAACATTAAAAAAATTATGTAAAAATTTTGAAAAAATATTTTTAAAAAATCTTTTTAAATACTTTCAATTAATTATTATATAAATCATCAAGTAAATTAAATATAGATATGATAAATTTAATTAAATTAATCAAAAAATAAATTAAAAAATAATCAATAAAAATGATAATGTTGTCAGTTTGAAATTGACAAGATTGACTACTTTAGCAAAGTTGAAAGTGAAAATTTTCAAAAAAAATCTATTTATATATTTTGAAGCAATTATTAAAAAAAGTATAAATTAAAATTAATATTGAAGGATAAAATATTAAAATTTTTAATTGATATTTAAATTAAAATATAGTCAATGAAAAGTTCAACATTGTCAATTAAAAATTGACATCTGACAGGCTGACAAACCTGCAAGATGACTTGTTGAAAATGCAATTTTCATTATAACCTCAGGTAGACCCATGTAAATCCAGGACTTTTCCTTCAAAAAATCATTTGACAATAATTTTTATCTTCTTAATTACCTTATTATAGTACATATTGCCCTTATAAGTTATCATAGCATTGTATTTACCTTTTTTAGTTAGTTTTATGATTTTAAATGTTGCTTGTCCTTTATTGTTGGTTTTTGCTTTGAATGGTTTTCCATTAATTTTTAAGGTAATCCACGAATCTTTTATTGTTTTGCCATTATTCTTTAATGTTACAGTATATTTTTTAATTTTTGTCCCTTTATTAAATGTTTTATTTTTAGCTATTATTTTTGGAGAAACTTTTTTAATTTTATCTTTATGGCCTTCAGAAATATTATTTTTAGTAATTTTACTCTGATTAACATATAATGAAACATATTTTGAATTTATTATTTGTATTGAACATAAATTAGAGTATATATCCTTTCCTAATTTAGCATTATTATTGATAAAAACAGATCTGTTAATTAATGAATTGTTTTCAAATGTGCAAACTGCTCCGCCATTTTCATTTGAAGTATTGTTTTCAAAATAGCAATTATCAATTGTTGCATTGATTGGAATATAAATCATGCCCTGCCCAAATATATAATTAGTGTCAAAACCAATATAAATAGCACCACCATTATTTGCATGATTGTTTATAAAAGAACAATTGAATGCAGAACCTTTAAAAATAGCACCACCAGCATCAAAAGCGCTATTGTTTATAAAAGAACAATTGAATGCAGAACCTTTAAAAATAGCACCGCCATAACCATTTGTAACACCTGCAAAATTATAAAATACTGAATTGTTGATAAAAATGCAATTTAATGCACTTCCCCTTTGCATTGCGCCACCGAAAGCCGCTGAATTTAAGATGAATGTTGAATTAATAGCTAAACAATCACAAATTGCACCACCATTACCTGCAGAATTATTTATAAATACACAATTAACAGATTCACCACGCAACATTGCACCACCACTATCATCACAATGATTAAATATGAAATAAGAATTATAAACTATACTTTCTAATGCTGCTCCTGCATCATGAGCAGAGTTATTTGAAAATATTGAATTTGATACATTTGAACATGAAACAGCTCCACCATGAATCGCTGAATTTTCAATAAATGAAGAATTAAAACAATTAACACCATATAAAGCACCACCTACTCCATAAGCATAATTATTTGTGAAAGTTGAATTTAAAACTGTACATAATCCATTAATTGCTCCACCATCACCACTTGTTTTACCATTCTTAAAACAAATATTTTCAAAAACAACATTCCCACCATAGACCATGAAAAATCGAGCAAAATTATTTGCATTTAATATGTGATTATTCCCATGAATAATGATGCTGCGACTAATGCAGATTCCCTCATCAAAATATTTAAAATCATGACTTAAATCGAATGAATAATCATCATACAAATAAATTTCACTTTGATTATTATGGTTTATCATATTATCTAAATCAGAGAATGTTTTATTGTTGTTTGATGAAACGAAAGTTGAATCAGAAGCATTGAGTGATGAAATTAATGAAAGAACAGATCCATAAACATCCCCACCATTTAAAGCAGTATTATTTATAAAAGTTGAGTTGAATATAATTGCTACATAAACAGCCCCACCATTTTCCATTGCATGATTGTTTTTAAATGTACAATTGTTTATTGTGGAATTTAAAGCATGATCACGCAAACCCCATACTGCTCCACCATCACAACCGGCAGAATTATTTATAAAGATAGAATTGGAAATTTTATCACCAGAAAAAATATTATCATGATGGCGATGAGAGCATATAGCACCACCATTGACACTAGCAGTATTATTAATGAAAATACATAAATCACATGCCCCCTTATAAGATGCACCACCATATTTTGCTGAATTATTTATAAAAATACAATTAAATACAAAAACCGTACAAACAGCACCTCCATATTCATAAGCATTATTATTCACGAAAGTACAATTAACAGTATTTCCATCATACACTGCACCACCCTGATTAGCATTATTAGACATGAAAATACAATCAACAGCACTTCCACCATACACCGCACCACCATAATCAGCATGATTAGACTTGAAAGTACAATTAGTAGCATTTACATTGTAAATTGC